>JAHJQI010000021.1 GCA_018819265.1 Alphaproteobacteria bacterium | reverse complement strand
GCGTCGCCTCGAAGTATCTCGGCACCTACCTCGGGTGGCGTCGGATGATCGAGCGCGACGGCGCTCGCCTGACACCCGCTCACGCCATCGCCGAGGCGCTCGGAGATTGAGCCGCTACATCAATCGTGAACAGAGCCACTGAGGTGCGTATGACTTCATTCTACTGCGTATAATATATCATTTAATTTCAATAACATAAACAGCTACGCGCACGTGTCTTTTATCTTGATGTCAAAAATGTCAAACCTGAACTTCACTGAATTACACGGAACTACACGCCATTGAAACGCGACGCTTTAAAAATCTGGACATTTCTCAGGCCGCTCAATAGGTAAAATTCATTCGCGATTCCCCTTCGAAATCGTTCCGGACAAACTGCATTTCACAATCGCAAGACCATGGCATCCATTGGCACCAGCACAGGCGGCTCCAGCAGACAAAACGCAGAAAGCCACACTCCGGTGTGGCCGATGCGAAACACAAAAGTCGTGCCTCCAACAGCGTCCACTTATTGGCGAGTCCGGGAGTATAATGATGGCTCTGACAGTCGACACGTCAGCCGATTGCTGATGGGAAATTGTCCGCGCCGACAGTCACCAGCAATGCACGATCAGCATTGCAGAATGAGTTTGCGTTTGCTTTCAAGCGGGCGGGCGGGTGGGTTCTTATCGCCGGCAGCAGCGAAAGCCCTCGCGTCGCGATGACGCGAGGGCCGAACCCGCAGGTTATTCCTGCGGGTTCCAGATCAGGGCGAAGACGGTCGGATCGTCCTGCCCTGCCTGGCGGCCGAGGTTGGCGTAGAGCGTCTTGGCGCCGAACTCGGGTGCGGCCAGCGAGAGGGCAACGTACTCCTTGCCCGACGTCTGACCTTTGCGAAGCCAGCCGGCCCCGATCTCGACGCCCTGGGCCATCACCCGGTAGTCCGGCTGGTTGGGCGCCGACTTGTCGCCGGTGGGCAGGATCGCGATCTCGGCGCGGATGGTGAGCGTCTTGAACTCGCCCTCGTAGCGGCCGTCGTCGCTGCGGGTGACGGTTCCGATGGTAGCCATGATGCAGTTCCTTTCGAGTGATCCGGCGGAGCCTATTCCCTGCCGGATGTGCGCCCTTGGTCGCGATCGGCGACTGAGGCACCTGGTCGGAGCGGAGCTCCGCTTCGCGGAGACAAAGGCCGAAACGCAGTGGAGGATCCGGCGCCCCTTCGCCGGGTTGCCTCGAAAGGCGTCGATTGCGACACCTTGCGCATATACGTCGGCGGGGTACGGGCTGCCGGTTGAACGCAAGGCGGCATGGTGGCGGTTGGCGGATCACCCAGAGCGCCGGTTGCGGTGGCGAGCGTAGGAAGTGAGCATGCCAGAGTTATCGATACTCCCACGGGTGGGCCGGTGCCCTCCGACGGCACCGGAGTTGGCGCGCGGGACGAGATCAACGGGGGCGTGAGCATCGACGGCAGTAATATGGCGGTGCCCGCCGGTCGCATTCGAGATCAAGCCCAGACATGCATGGGCCGAGGTCGGCGCGTGGGGCAGAGATCCGCCTTGCGCGACAGATCGGGCCGGTGCCAGGAAACGTCCGGTTGCCGGCTCATCCAATCGCAAGCGCGTATGACTGATGCCGTTTTAGCGACAGTGATCGCAACCCGGATGGGCCGAGACCCGTAAGGGGCTCGGTCGCGCGGCTAGCGTCGCTTCTCATTGATGCATGGTGAACCCAGCCGCCGCGCGATAGAGCACGGCCCGGACGAGGACGAAGGACGAGGCCGGGGTCGCCAAGAAATCGTCGGCACGTCATCGGCTGATAGACGTTCTGGTCTTTTATCTTGCAATGCCCACCGACAAGCGCGCCCGTGGCGCGCTTGTCGGTGCATACTATCTGGCCATTGTTATCCAGATTGCATGCGCGCGGCCGACGATATTGTTGACTGTGAGCACGCCGAAATATCGACCGTCGAAACTGCCGTGGCGCGCGGCTAACACGAAGAACTGGCCATCGCGTAACACACTGCATCCTTGCCAGCGAGGCAAACGACGTCCAGCGCTGTCGACAACACTGGCGAACGCGATCGTGCGACCGTTGACAGTGACAACACTTGCGATGCGGCACACGCGATCGCCACCAACCGCAGCGATTGGTTTCAACAGGTCGACGCTAGCCGGCAGATAGCCCCGGACGTTGGCAAACATGGCAATTTCAGATGGCAATTTGATCAGCGCGAGTTGACCGCGAGCCACTGGCTGGTTCGCAATCCAATACAGGCCTACCGGGACACTAGGCGAGGCGTTCCAAACGATGACCGGCGGAAATCGGCGGCCGCCTGCTGCCAGGAACGTCAGGGCCGTAAGAGCAATGACCACATACCGGAGTTCACGTATCCGGTGCCTCGTCGTCGGTTGAAAATTCATCCGATGGTGCCTTCGTATCCGCTAGCGACTTTGGTGCCGCCATCGGTCTCGGCTCCTTTTCGGTGGTCGTTCGTCGGCGACGCTCGTTGGACCAAGCGACGAGATCGTCGCGATGGTAGACGATCCGGCTGCCATGCTTCGAATAGAGCGGGCCGGTGCCGCGCTGACGCATGTTGTCGAGCGTTCTGGGGTACAACCTCAAAAAGGCGGCGGCTTCGGAAAGATTGAGAAACGGAGACTGGCACATGCTTGTGTTGCCCACGGCGACGGCTCCCTGCTGAGCTTGGTTCCATGACTGTGACTCAGGTGTCAGCGCCCTACGAGGGTCGTTCAGCCCGTATGTTCAAGTGACCGTTGTTGCCAGCGGCCCAGCAGATCGCGATACCCACCCGTCATCAACCGTCGCCCTCGGGCGAGGTGCCGTTTGATTTTTTGACGCATGGAGCTGTCGGAATCGCCCCATTCGATAACCGCGCGCTCGGAACCATAAATGACTTTCGCAATGTCGCGATGGCTCGCACCGCGGGCTTTGCCGTCGAGTGCAATCAAGGCGTCGCGCAACTCCCGCCGTTCCACGAGACCGGGGCGGTCGTCGGCCGCTAGCGGAGCATGGTTCACCAGCAACTGGGTCAGGACCGTAAAGTCTGAGGCGGCACGACGCAGATTTCGGACGCCCAGCGATTCAAATGCCAGTGTGACGGGCGAGCACGTGATCAACACGCCGGTGATGACCATTTGCACGCGCTGCCGCGAAGAACTCAACACGACATGTTGATTGCCGATGGGGTCAATGTGGATGTGGACGACCGCTGACGGTTCCGCCATGTCGAGGTCGCCGGTTGCTGAGATATTTGAACGACCGGCACGAGCTTCAATAATTCGTGCTCCAGAGGCACCGGTCCAGACGACCGGACTGGTCGGTGCTGGAACGGCAGGGTTGGCGAAAGGAGCAAAGACCCCACAATTCAGCTGATGGTAGGCGCCGTCGTGCGCGATGGAACGTGATCGACGGCCTTGCATTCAGCCTCAGACTGCGCGCATATCCGTGAACGCGCACATCCCGTTGGTAATGGGGATTTCTCCTTAGCATTTCCCAGGCCCAATCCGGCCAGGCCAGAAGTTCGGAATACTCGTAGTCGCTGAGCTTGGGCGGCCACGTTCGCCCCACTTGGTTTCGTTTGCCGACCATGATCGGTTCCCGTCTCCTTCGCGGGACAGGTCGACCGAAAGTCCACATTGGGCGCGACGCTTACCGTGCGGCTCTCGTAACCACGGCAGCCCCCCAACTTGCGTTGCAAACAACGGGAGCTTGGCTCCTGCATTCGCGTTACGACGCAAGTGTTTCGCAAATTGAATAGAAGCGCACGCAGAAGATATCGTCTTGGTAAATCCTATGACGGGATGATCGTATCCAAGATTGCCTGACGCTGTCGGGGTTCCGTTATGTGGGCCGCCCATTCACGAACGACTTGGCCGCATACCGTCGGCACGGCACCGGCGTGGATCAGCCGCTGTTGGGCTAAACTTGCAGCCGACGCATTGAGCGTGCGCGTCACGTCGAACATCGCATAGGTATCATAGCCCTCACCGAGAGCGGATAGAACACCGAACGTGACGGCCTCCTCGAGCCAGTACCCGGCGACGATGATGCACGGCCGCTCCGTATCTGCAATTGCCAAACCCAGCGGCGATTCTCTCCAGTTCAACAGAGACGGACTGAGTGCGTGAGGCGCAGCAACAGGAGCGGCGCCGTCCTCTTCGGCCGCAGCTTCAACGGTGACGCCGTAGAGTGCGCGATGCACGGGGACTTCGGCAAGGGCTGCTGCCTGTTTGATCGCCGCCATGCTGCGCGAGTAGGTCTCATCGGCGAAGCCATCGGACGTTGGCTCCAGCACCGTTTCGATCAAAAGGAGCCCGCACTCGATTTGGCGAAGCAAAGACATGAAATAACCTCATAGCACAGCCCTGCGGCGGCGGGCACGCGAGAGCCCGACCGCTGCATAGACGGTTGATATTGTTTTGGTTCTAGGCGACCATGCCTGCGATTCGCGGCAGGAAAGAGACCGTTGGTAGTGTCGCTGATTTGATCGGGCCATATTGCAAGGGTCATCAGATTTGGCATCCCGATGACCGCTTCCACGGTAGAGCCCGTCGACGGCTGGAAGGCTCTGCTGGCCGCGTCGCCAGTCAGATCCACTCCGTACTGACATTGTCACAGCCGTGGCCTACGCTCGGCTCACCGCCAACTGCAGCCTGGGAACGCACTCGTGTCCGACGCGCCGACCTCACCCGAACCCGACACGCCGCAGCCGACGCGCGTGTTCCTGTCCTACTCCCGCAAGGACGAGGTCTTCATGCGGCGGCTGGCGACGGCGCTGCATGAGCGCGGCTACGCGCCCGACTTCGATCAGTCGGACTACGATCCCGACAACATCAGCGGCGGCATCTCGGCCGAGGACGAGTGGTGGCAGCGGCTTGAGCAGATGATCGTCGCGGCCGACGTCATGGTGTTCATCGTCTCGCCGGACAGCGCGGCGAGCAAGGTGTGCGACGAGGAGATCGCGTTCGCCCGCGAGGTCGGCAAGCGGCTCATTGCAGTTGAATGTAGACCAGTTGATCGCACCAAGGTTCCGCCAGCACTTGCAGCAAGGCAGATTGGCATCAAGTTCTTGGTCGATGGCGTAGATCGCTTCGACGAAGCGCTCGAAAAGCTATGTGCCGCCATAAACAAAGATGTACCGTGGCACCGCGAAAACCGCCGCCTGACGGAACTGGCTATCAAGTGGGATGGCGAGGGCCGCCCTGATGATCGGGTCCTCAGTGCCGCCGATATCCGGGCAACCGAAACGCACTTCGAGCGCAGGTCGCGCAACGAAGCTCCACCCGCGAACGTACTCGCCGACTTCCTCGATCACAGCCGAACCAAGCGCGAGGAAGAGCGCAACCGACTGCGGCGGACAACGGGCCTCGCCTTCGTCAAGCCTGCGGAAGAGACGATCGCGACCGGCGAGTTTGAGCGAGCTTTGCGCTTTAGTGCCGCAGGGATTCTTCTTGCGGATGATCAAGGCGGCGTGCTCCTGCCTGAACTACAAAGCTCTCTTGCAAGAGCGAAGTTCAGCAATCGAACTTTAGCGATCCTACATGGACACACGGCCCGCGTCAATACAGCGGCCTTTGGAATGCTAGACAAGTTAGTCATAACCGCATCCCGCGATGAGACTGCGAGAGTATGGGACGCCCGCACGGGCCGGTGTTCGTTCTCTCCAATGCGCCACGAGGCAGAGGTTACAGGAGCTGCCTTTTTTCGATCAAAGGCATTGGCGTTGACGACGACTGCGGCAGGCGAAATGATTATCTGGAACTTCGTGAATAACGAGCCGATAGCAAAGTGGCGACTGGAAGCACGCAAAAGGATCGAATTCGCGCGCCTCAGCCCAAGCGATGAGATGGTTGCGTTCTATTGCAGAGAAGGGGGACGCCTAAGGCTTCAGAAGACATTTGTCGAAGCTGAGGTCGATATAGAAGCTTCGTCAACGGAGCTGACTGATGCTCAATTCAGCAAATGCGGCAGTATGCTCCTGATAGGCAGCGCTACAGGAGCTGTCAGCGTATGGAAAATTCAGGAATTCAGTAAGCCCGTGCAGTATAAGCAGTTTCGCGCAGAGTGCAAAATTGTGGATGTTGGTTGGTGCTTCAATGACGCTGTAGTGACTTGCCTTACAATAGGTGGAAACGTTGAGATGTGGCACTTGGCTACCGAGCGTCGATTATCAACCCGACCCAACGAAGGCGCCTCAACGCTCAGCGTGAGCGAAAATGGCAATTTGATAGCCACTGGCGCATCAAACGGATCCATAACCATTTGGGATTCTCGTAACGGGACCGTTCATGCGACGCTCCTCGGACATGAGGCTGGAATAACTAGCGCCCATTTCTCTCGCTGCCAAAGAAAATTAGTCACTGGGTCGCATGATCACACAGCAAGGATCTTTGATGCTTATCGAAATGCCGTGGCATCAGCCGCTCCGGAAGTGCCAGAATGTACAAATCGGCATCTCTTGAGCCCAGACTTCAGACAATTCCTTACAGTCAGCACCCCTCGCAACTTTGGTCACGATGCCACGAGCAGTGTAGTAGCTGATGCATTCAGCGGCGCGCCTTTGGCCCGAATAGAGCACCGCCTCGGGCTCCTCAAGGATGTTCTATTTTGCAATGACGGTAGATATTTATTGACGGTGCCTGCTTCAATTAACCCGGACCCAGATATTACTCGCGGTCCGCGCATCTGGCATTGCGGGACTGGCGATGAGGTCTCTTGCTTATCTGGGCACGGCGTCGGCTGGGGCGTCACGACCTTCTCACCGGATGCAAAACTGATTGTTAGGGTGCGCAATGACAGGGTTATTCAGGCATGGGAAGTCGAGACTGGAAAATTGCTGCGCGAGTGTGATCCCGGATTTAGCATTGACATTGAATGTTATGCGCGAAGCCGTGCTCGTGCTGCCCTCTATAGTAGTAGCCAACATAAACTCTATATCTGGAATTACCATGACAATAGAGTAGAAGCAGAGATTTTTGTTGGACATCGACAGCTCACAAGTCTTGCCTTGTCCGATGAGGCACATCTTGTTGCGGGGGCCAATGGATATGGCAGACTAGTAGTTTGGGAGGCAAATACCGGCCACGCTGTCTTGAAGGCCAGCATTGCAGACCAGATAATTCAGAAAATTTTTTTTGATCGAGAGGGGAAGCAGATTGCTGTTTTGGGTCATGGAGATATAGCGTTCATTTTCGATCTGCAGAGCAAGTGCTCGCGGGGCGAGTTCAAGAGGCATAGCGGACGGATTACGTCACTTGCATTCTCGCCCGATGGTTCCTGCCTTGGATTGTTGGAAGAGGGGGGGCTGATAAGGTTGTGGAGCCTTCCGAGGAGGATAGAGATCGCTCGAATCGACAGTGCATCAGCTATCGATGGGTGGGACGGATTGAAATTTAGCCCTTGCGGTCGGTTTATCAGTTCTGGACGTCTAATGTGGGATGTTTCCGATGCGACCTCAGCGAAGATTGGCTTTGCTTACATGTACTTGTCGAACGGCTTGGCAAGACTGCAGTATCGCGACAAAGAAGACATCCTACTTAAAGGTTTGGCCGATGATTTGCTTGATTTGGCAGCCAACTCATTCAGTAGCGAGGTTCATGGTGAGGACGTAGAAAGTCTGGGTGCACCACTACATCGAAAAGACGGAAGCGTCTCTGTGCTCCGACATGAGAATTGCTACCTCTCGCCAAGCGCATTCGCAGAGAAGTTCGGCTTGGCGCGGCCCGACGCGGCGGCCTTCGATGCGCAAGACATCGAACCAGCGGATGGGTCCTGGGGTGAGCCCCTGGCCGGGGGGCGTGAGGGGCTGACCGATATAGGCCTGCCCAATGTTGGTCAACGAGAAACTCCTCGCGTGAACCAAGCCGCCACCACGCACCCTTGCGTCGACCCCGCTTGGCATACGCCCGCCGCGCTACTGCCGAAGCGCCGCTGGTGGCACTTGGCGCGCAAGCCCGCGAAGCAAGGCCGGCGCGCTGCTATCACCGAGGCACTTGCCAACCTACCGGCCGACGCGCCGATCCGCACCCTCACGGGCAGCAAAGGCTTCGAGGATCGCCTTGCCGCCTACGAGGCCACCAACGCCAAGGCCGTCAACGCCCAGACTGCATACAAACGCTGGGGCGGCGTTGCGCTCGGCCTCGCGACGGTTGCCACACTGATCGCGGCTGCGACTTTGCTGCCTGTGAGCGCGCTGGTGCCGGTCGAGGCCGATCGCTATGTCAGCGGGCTGCAGGCGGCTGCCAATATCCTCGCCCTTCTCATCGTATGGTGGCTCGGCCGCGCCGGCGCGATCGACCGCTGGTTGACGACGCGCGCCGAGGCCGAGCGCCTGCGCGGGCAACTGTTCGCCGACCTCCTCGCTGCGCCCGCCCCGCCGGGCAGCGACGTCAATGCGCTCTGGTCCCAGAAGCTCGCACTGTTCAACGCGGCGCACGTCGATTATCAGCGCCGTTATCTTGCCGGTGCGCGCAAGCGGCACACCAAGGCCGCGGCGGGGCTCTCCTGGCCGCGCCCGCTCGCGTTCGGGGCGACTGCGTTGTCGATCGTCGTCGGCGCGTGCGCGTTCTTCGGCGTCTGGCCCTACGACCTTCTGACGCTTGCGCCGTGGCTGAAACTGGCGGAGGAGCCGGTGCGCTGGCAGCTCGGGCTCGGCACGCTGGCGTCGGGCCTCCTCGCCTATGCGAGCGCGCGCACGCTGATCCACCAGGACGAGCGCAACGCCGCGCTATACCGGCACACGGGCGCGCGGCTCGATGAACTGGTGGCCGCAGAGGGCAAGGCGGCGGAAGACGCTGCGGCGCGGGGCGACGGCGTGGCGGTGATCGACTACGCGCAGGCAGCCCAAGCGATCCTCGATGCGGACCACACCGCCTGGCAGTTCCACCGCCCGCCCCGCGATCCGGTCGGCTCAGCGCCGGGCGTCAAGGTATGACGCGGCGAGCCGCAGGGCAATCGGGTGAGTCTTGGCGTGACAATGGAAACGAACACCGAATTTGTGGAGGTCCTTTTGATTCGGACGGAGGACCCGCACCATGACCAAGGGCTACGCGACTGCGGCAGAAGCTTTCGATCAGGTTGTTGAGTTTCTTGAGTATTTCGAAGATCTGGAGGACCCGCGCCAGCGCGGCAAGGTGCTCTATCCGCTCGACGAGATCCTGCTGCTGGTGCTCCTCGGGGTGTTGGCTGGCTGCGAAAGCTGGGTCGAGATGGCCAAATTCGGCGACAAGAAGCTGGCAGTCCTCAGGCGGTTCCGCCCCTTCAAGGATGGCACCCCGTCGCACGACCAGCTCGGCGATATTTTCCGCGTTCTCGATGCCGAACAATTCCAGCTTTGCTTCATTGATTGGGTTGCCGCCCTGACGGGGCTCGGCACCGATATCGTTGCCATCGACGGCAAGACCTTGCGGCGGTCGTACCAGGAGGGGGGGGTGCCAAGGCACCGATCCACATGATTTCAGCGTGGTCGTGCCGGCAGAACCTCGTGCTCGGTCAGGCCAAGGTCTCGGCCAAAACGAACGAGTTCACGGCGATTCCCCGGCTGCTCGATCTGCTCACGATCAAGGGCGCGACGATCACCATCGACGCCATGGGCTGTCAGCGCGAGATCGCCGCCAAGATCATCGAGAAGGAAGCCGATTATGTGCTCGCGTTGAAAGGCAACCAGGGCACGCTGCGTGACGATGTCGAAGAGTTCTTCATCGAACAGAAAGCCAATAAGTACAGGGATTGCAAGGCCACCCACCACCGGACGGTCGATGGCGACCACGGTCGCATCGAGACACGGTGTCAACGCCGGAGTAATTTTCCATCGGCTTGCCGGAGCAAAAGTACATCACTGACGGCAAGCAAGAAGGCCCCCGATATCGGGGGCCTTCTTGCTTGTATCGTTCTATTTCTTGGCGGGTTCTGCCGGGGGCGGCTTGGCCTTGCGTGAGTGACGTTTGCTCTCGGCAAGGCGATAGCTGTCGCCGTTCATCTCCAGGATGTGGACGTGGTGTGTGAGGCGGTCGAGCAGAGCGCCGGTCAAGCGTTCGGAGCCGAACACGGATGTCCACTCGTCGAACGGCAGGTTGCTGGTGACCATCGTGGAGCCGCGTTCGTATCTTTGCGAGAAGACTTCGAACAGCAGCTCGGCACCGGTTGGTGACAGCGGCACGTATCCGAGTTCGTCAATGATGAGTAACTTGTAGCCGGATCGTGACCGTGATCGGCGACCTTGCATGGCTCCGGCTGCGTCATCCGTGGCCGGGTCTCAAGACCATCATCATGATCGAAAGCCGTCGTGAATTCTCCGGCAAAACCGAGCGCGAGTTCCGCTTCTATATCAGTTCATGCGACACCAACGCCCAACGTCTATGCGAGGTGGTCCGCGCTCACTGGGGCATCGAGAACGGCCTGCATTGGGTTATGGACATGGTGTTTCGTGATGACGAATGCCGCATCCGAAAAGACCACGCGCCCGCCAACTTCGCGACCGTTAAACACATGGCGAGCAACCTGCTGCGGCGGGCACCCGGCAAGGACAGCCTGTGCGTCAAACGAAAAATGCCTGCCTGGGACGACGACTTCCTGGCAAGCCTCGTCACCCCGAATTAATGTTCACCCGATTCCCCTGCGGCGAGCCGTGCGATCCGCCGGCGGGTGAGGGGCTTTGCGCGGGCGGCGAGGGTGGCGAGGGGCACGTCGCGCGCGCCTTGTGCGGTTGGGGCCGCTATCAACAGCGGCAATCGATTGCGCGCGGCGTCGATCCAGATCACGGGTTTTGCCGCGCGCACGGCGTGGTCGATGATCTCGGGCGTACCGCCGCGCCCGGCCGCGCCCTTACCGTCCCAGATGGCGACCAGGATGTCGGACGCTGCCACCGTCGCGTGGCCGACCGCCTCGTAGCCAGCCTTGCTGTCGGCGAGCGTTCCAGGCAATTCGGTGACAGTTGCGGCAAGGGCGAGCAGCGCGCGGTAATGCGGCGGCGTCGCCTGATCGCCGAAAGTGGTCTCATAGTCGGCCGACGGAAACGGCAGCAGCGCGCGCAACTCGTAGCCAAGGTCGAGCGCGGCCTCGGCGAACAGCCGGTCAGAGCCCTCGGCCAGCGCGGACATGGCAACACGCTTTGCCCCGCGCGCGCCCGACCGCAGCGCCGCCAGCACCAGCCACAGCCGCCGAGCGACCGCCGCCTCGCCGATGTGCATGCGGTTCGGCCGGTGGCCGCTGACGCCGACCGTGAGGATAGATCGTGCCGTCATGCCGGCTCGCCAATGCGAGTTGCCGGGTGCCAGACTTGGTCGAACGCTGCTGGGAAGTCGTCCGAGGTGACTTGCTTGACCGCCGACGCCGACGCAAGTTCATACAGCCGTCGAATATTTCCCGGTTCGACCATGTCGCGAAGGAGTGCCATCTCCACATCGTCGACGTCGGCACATCGATCAATGTTGAGATCGTCTTTATCGAGGCGCATGTCGTAGCGCTGGAAGCCCAGCAACGGTCCGACTTCGCGCCCATCGACGTGCAGAACGTCTTGGGCAAGCGAGCGCACTTCGCGGTCCAGTACCCAAGGTCTACCTGAGTGCCCCAACCATTGCAGCAGAATGAGCCCGAGGTCCGTACCATCGGCGATCATGCCTTGAAGCGATTGCATCGCATCCCATGCGGCGCTTCCGCTCGTGCGGGTGCGCGACGAATAGAGACCCGTACCGACAGAAACGAGTAGAAGGTTATCACCTCCGAGGTCCCAGGCCTTACCCCCGCCATCCTTGGTCAACTCTCCGCCGCCCAAGTTGTAGCCCTTGATTGCGGCCATCATGAACAACTTGAGCGCAGGGGAGTTATGAGGCGACACGGCGCCGTCAATGAACTTGCCTTCACCGAGCCCATCGTCGAGCCCGTCGAAAATCTGCACGGCGTGGTGCATGAAATAGTGCGGCGCCGCCGTCGACGAGCGGATGAGTTCCCAGAGCTTGTAGTCCTTGTTGCCACGCCGTACGCGGTTCGAATTCGGAATTGGGCGCTCCTTCCAATAGCGCGCAGCCGGGTTATTCGAAATTGGCCACACGCTGCCGGTATCCATCCGCTTCATGACAATCGCGATCCCGGTCTTGAGCCCGTCGCCCGCCATCGTTTCTTCTTTCACGGCATCCTTGATTTCGCGCGTCAACGCTCCTGCTTCAAATCTAGGGCGGAAGATGCCGAAGCGCGGCCGCTCGTACCAGCGCGGTTTGCCGAAAATGCGAGGGGCGGCCGTCTCGAAGCGGCTGCGGACTTCTGCGACCCGCTTGCCCTGCGCCAATTGCGCTGCGAGCATCGACCCCACACTCGTCCCGCCGATCATGTCGAAATAGTCGGCGAGCACGAAATCGTCGCCTCGCCCCAGGCGCTTTTGCAGCGTCGCCTCGATCCGCTCCAGAAATGCGAGCGTGATGATCCCGCGCGTTCCACCACCGTCTAGGGCGAGGATGCGTTTGGGTGCAGGGGCGTGGAGGCGGGCGGCGATGTGGTCGGCCATGGTTCAAGCGTCTCCGTTGGTTTCAGGGCTGCCAGGTAAATATCCCCCGGCAAAGCCCATAGGCGCTAAAATAACATGCTTGCTTTGAGGAATCATTGTGTGATTCAAGCTGTGCATGACACGCGAATCACTTGCCAATCAGGACTGGGACAGCATCGTCGATAGGCTCGGCG
>JAHJQI010000203.1 GCA_018819265.1 Alphaproteobacteria bacterium | reverse complement strand
TCAGTTCTAAGGAGTGCACGAGGCTGCGAAGTGTCAGTTCTAAGGAGTGCACGAGGCTGCGAAGTGTCAGTTCTAAGGAGTGCACGAGCCTGCGAAGTGTCAGGTGAAGGAGTGTTCGCAGAATCCAGCCCAACACCGGCCTGCCGAGTGTTGGCAGATAACGTCTACCGGCAGTAGTTGCTGCGCTTGCGCGGGGCCAGGTCGAAATGGAAATGGTCGCGATGGGCTTCATTGGCCTCGGGGCCGAGCACAGTGCCGAAATACTTGCAGGCATCCGCATGCACCTGCTTCAGGAACCGCATTTCGCTCGTTATCTTCGGCGGCGGCGGCGGCGGCGCCTTGGCCACCGGCGCTGGCGCCTTCTTGGCCTCGGGCTTCTTCGCCGGCAGAGGCGCGCCGACCTTCAGTGCCGCAGTTTTCGTCACCGGCGACGTCTTCAAGGCATCCGATTTCTTGACCGGTGCTGGCGGCACGCTGACCGCCTTGCCGACCTTCGCCGCCTGCTTCAGGCGCCGCAGTTCCCGGCGCGATAATGGCTGGCCGTCAAGCGAGGCAAGCCGCACGTTGCCCTTGGCCTTCGCGGGCTCGGCAACCGGTTGCACCACCGGATCGGTGTCCCGCTCGGCGTCGCGCGCTGTCGGCCCCCAGTCGGAGGCGACCCTGACGATCCTGCCGTCTGCGAGCTTGAATGTGCCGACGTCGAGAGCATTGGCCAAGGCATGCTCGCTCAACTTGCCGCCGGTGTCGCCGTTCCGGTTGCGGCAGGAATAGCTGGAGATGCCCTGGAAGCTGACGATGGGTGAACCGAGTACGGCGACGGCTGCCGGCTGCAGGCTTTCTTCCACGAACTGATAGAGCGACACGGCCATGTCGCAGCGCAGCGTTGCCGCTGGCGATAAGGTAATCGGATAGCGCGTTCCCAGTTTCTTGACCTCGACGGCGGCCGGCGCTCCGCAGGCGCCTTTGCGGAACGGTTCGGAAATTTCGACGCGAGCCTGGATGGAGGCAAGCTTGATGACGCAGGCTTTCAGGCTTTCGCTGACGTCATCCTCCGACCAGACGTTCGGATCTGGAGCGACGAGAGCGGTGACCGAGGGTTCACCCGGCGCCGGCTTCGCATCCGCGTCCGCCTTCTCGGTTTTGGCGGGCGTCTCTGCGGTCGCCTTGGCGTTTGGCCCCTTGCCGAGCGCCGCCGGCCGGTTGTGCCACGGCGCCAGGACCGGCAGGGGGATATCGACGCTTTTCGCGCCATTCGGCTTCTTCGCGGGCTTGGATGCCGCATGCGCATCTATCGCCGCGCCGACGATCAGCGCGGCAACTCCCGCAACCAGAACCTTCGCGATGAGCGTGCTGCCATCCAAAACGGCCAACGGCATTTTCCTTCTGAGTGATCCGCACCGACACGCAGACAACGCCATGGCATCCAATTGGTTCGACGCCACTTTCTAGTGTTCCGGTTCCGACATTTTGCCTCCCGTCTGGGGATGCCTGAGAGCAAATGTCTGAACCATAAGGAACACTAGCAACTCTATGATTCTAGTGTAGCTTCTGCATCTGTCGTTTGATTAAGAGGCTAGCCGCTCGGGAGTATCAAACGTCAGAAGCGCTACACTAGCAATGCTATCGGAAATCGCCGAAATGATGGAACAGAACCGAAAAAAGGTTTCTCGAACCTGGATGGAGACGACATGGCCGCCAACAAGCCCGTTCTGTGGATCACGCGCAAGCTTTCCGATGCAACCGAAGCCCGCGCCGCCCGCGATTACGACGTCCGGCTGAACCCGGAAGACCGTGTCTTCACGTCCGGAGAAATCGTCGCGAACAGTGCCGATGTCGATGCGATTCTCCCATGCCACTCCGAGCACTTCGACGCCGATGTCACGGCGCGCATGTCGGATCGGGTCAAGATCATCGCCAACCACTCGGTCGGCGTCGACCACTGCGATCTCAACGCGCTGAAGGCGAAAGGCGTCGTCGTCACCAACACCCCCGACGTGCTGTCGGATGCCACCGCCGAGATCGCGCTGCTGCTCATGCTGGCGGCCGCGCGCCGTGCCGGGGAGGGAGATCGTCTGGTGCGCGCCGGACAATGGACGTCGTGGAGCCCGTCGTTCATGGTCGGCACCCAGATGACGGGCAAGCGGCTCGGCATCGTCGGCATGGGCCGGGTCGGTCGCGCTTTTGCCAGACTTATCCAGGGCTTCGGCATGGAAATCCATTACTACAACCGCTCGCGGCTTGCCCCCGAACTTGAGAATGGCGCCATTTATCACGCCACCGTCGAGGATCTGCTGCCGCACAGCCAGTTCGTCTCCCTGCACTGCCCGGCAACCCCCGAAACGACGAACCTCATGAACAGGCAGCGCCTTGCGCTGCTTCCCGATGGGGCAATTCTCGTCAACACGGCGCGGGGGACCCTTGTTGACGAAGCCGCCCTGATCGAAGCGCTGCAATCGGGCAAGCTCGCGGCTGCCGGCCTCGATGTATTCCAGGTGGAGCCGGGCGGCAACCCCGAACTGGCAAAGCTCGACAATGTCTTCATGCTCCCGCACATCGGCAGCGCGACGCGCGAAACCCGCGACGCCATGGGCTTTCGCGCCCTCGACAACCTCGACGCCTACTTCGCCGGAAAAGAGCCTCGCGACCGGTTGGTGTGAGACGGGAGCCTATAGTGGGGGCAGGGCCAACTGACCTACGCCGTCAATGACCACAACTGTCATCCCGGGGCTTGTCCCCGGGACCCAAGGTGCGCCTGGGAGATGCCATCGAGCAATGCACGCCACGACCGCGATACTCGCAACCCACCGCAGCTTGCGGCACGGTGGATCCCGGCAATAAATGCCGGGATGACAGTGGGAGGGCGTGCAAGTAGGGCGTATAAAAATGCAAGCCTGTAGGGCGGGTTAGCTCCCCAACATGGGCGTGCCGAATGTTGGGAATAAGAGCGTAACCCGCCGCCACGAACGCCAACGGTTGCGACAGCCAACGGTGCGTTACGCTTCGCTAACGCACCCTACAAACAACGGGATCGCATTCAAAAAATGGAAGCCTGTAGGGCGCATTAGCGTAAGCGTAATGCGCCGCAACGAGCCCGGCTGCAACGGTGCGTTACGCTTCGCTAACGCACCCTACAAACAAGGGGATCGCATTCAAAAAATGAAAGCCTGTAGGGCGCATTAGCGTAAGCGTAATGCGCCGCAACGAGCCCGGCTGCAACGGTGCGTTACGCTTCGCTAACGCACCCTACAAACAACGGGATCGCATTCAAAAAATGGAAGCCTGTAGAGCGGGTTAGCTCCCCAACATCGGCGTGCCGAATGGTGGGAATAAGAGCGTAACCCGCCGCCATGAACGCTGACGTTGGCGACTTCCAACGGTGCGTTACGCCTCGCCAGCGCACCCTGCAATCTATTCACTATTCGCCCACTCAATACGGCGGGGCAGCCTTTTCGCTGTTCTTCACGTCCTCCGCCCCGACAAAGACCGCGAGAATCCGCGTAGGTCCAGGACTCGTTGCGGAGCCGTCGTGCGGCTCGCCGATCGCTTCCATGAGCGTGTCGCCCTGGGCGTAGACCTTTTTGCCGTGTTTCGGTCCGTAATCGACGGTGATCTCGCCTTCGAGCATGTATCCGAACAGCGGCACGTCGTGTTTGTGCCAGCCGGTCGACTGGCCAGGCTGCATGGTAATCACCGCTGCCGTGACATTGGCAGGCGACCCGCTCGGATATTCGATCGGCTGGCCGATGACGGTTTTGCCGGTCGATAACAGTATGTCTACGGCAGCCGCGGGTTCGCGGGCAACCGACAATCCGCACACGAAACAGATCAGCCCGAAGGCAGCAATGGCCGTCGATCCGGCAGCGATCCGTGAAAATGACGCCATCGATTGGTTCCCCGAGGACCTGAAAAAATGACCGGCTCCGCGAATACATGCACACTGGCAGCACGTCTTGTACCGGTGAAGCGTATTTCGGGGATTACCACGACAACGTTAACGCGCACTTCATCTGACGGTCGCTTCCAGGGGAGGTGCGTACGGATCACAGGGTCCGCCGGTCGGAAAACTCCGGGAGATCAACAGGTAGGTGTGCGTGATTTCACTGAGCAATCGTTCGTTGAGGAGCTTTTCGTTCCGCATTTGCGCCAGCCCATCGCAATCGGCCACCCGCTCGCTTGCGTCGTTCAATTGGGCGTGCGCGCATTCATGGTAGAAGACGAACTTCTTCATGTCGTCCGACACTTTGTAGACGTTCATCGCCAGGACATTGAACTCGATGAGCCATGTGCCGTCTTCATTCCGGCGGGTTCTGCCGAACCACGGCGGAAATGGGTGGCGGGCTATCTGATCCTCTTTGACCACCTGAACTTCGCCGGTCAAGGCGTTCGGTGCCATGCAAACCGCTTCCCAATCGCCGAGCTTCAGCGCTTTGGCAGGGTTTGAGGCAACGCAGGTAAGCGCAACGATGGCCGTCAGGGTGAAAGCGGGCATCGTCAAGAAGGTCCGGTGCATTTTGCAATACGACTCCCTGTTGGGCCACTCATCCACGACGGTTTTCATCGTTGGCGCGTGCGATGTATGAAGTTGTCACGACGCTGGACGAGGAAACGCCCGAATTCGTATTTTGGATCCGCCCCAACACCGGCTTGCCGAGTGTTGGGCAACCAAGAAGCCACCGGCTTGCCGAGTGTTGGGCAACCAAGAAGCCACCGGCTTGCCGAGTGTTGGGCAACCAAGAAGCCACCGGCTTGCCGAGTGTTGGGCAACCAAGAAGCC
>JAHJQI010000202.1 GCA_018819265.1 Alphaproteobacteria bacterium | reverse complement strand
TGCGTGAGGAAATCGACAAGAAGGGTCTGGCGAAAAGCCACATCGTCTTTCTCGATGCGCTATTGAAGCTGCGCCAGGTGTGCTGCGACCCGCGCCTCCTGAAGATGCCGCAGGCGCAGCGCGTCAAGGAAAGCGCCAAGCTCGAGCGGCTCATGGAGATGATTCCGGAGATGCTGGCCGAAGGGCGCCGCATCCTGCTGTTCTCGCAGTTCACCAGCATGCTGGGCCTGATCGAGGCGGAGTTTGGCAAGCGCAAAATCCCTTACGTCCTTCTGACCGGCCAGACCAAGGACCGGGCCGAGCCCGTCCGCCGCTTCCAGTCGGGCGAGGTGCCACTGTTCCTCATCAGCCTCAAGGCCGGCGGCACGGGCCTCAACTTGACCGCTGCCGACACCGTCATCCACTTCGATCCCTGGTGGAACCCGGCGGTCGAGCGCCAGGCGACCGACCGGGCCTACCGCATTGGCCAGGACAAGCCCGTGTTCGTCTACCGCCTCGTCGCCGAGGAGGGCATCGAGCAGGCGATCGAACTCCTGAAGGCGAGGAAGGCAGCGCTCGCCGAAGCGCTTTTCGAGGGCAGCGCGAAGACGCTCTCCGACCTCACAGAGGCCGACGTCGCCGCGCTCTTCGCGCCGCTCAGCACGGCGGCACGAACACCGCGCCGCAAGGCCGCATGAGCGGGCGGGGAGGGCGCCGGCCGTCCCCCGGCCTCGTCTCGCACGAGGTGTTCGGCATCGGCGATCGAAACCCGGCAAGCCCACCGCGTGACATGACGGCCGAAGAGGTCGAGCGCTACGAGCTTCTTGGCCGCGGCGACGCGACCGTGTCCGGCGATGATCTCGCCGTCACGATCAATCAGGATGGGGTTGTTGAAGCCGAACTCGCGGATACTGGCGGCGATCTGTGCGATCTGCTTCGGGCTGTGCGTGCGCGCGTTACGGGTATACGGTCGCAACGTGGCTATGGGGAGGTTGATGACGTGCAGGTCGGTCGTCATGAGGTGCACCTATCGTCTGGCCGCGGTTTGGGTCAGGCTTGTTGCGGGCGCCGAGCAATTACGTCCGGAAAGTTTCCTGCGTTTTGGGCCGGACAGATTTGCGTCGACGCTGAGGGCGGCGGTCGCCGATTTCCCGCTCGACGCGTTGTGCGATTTCCTGGACCTGCTTCATTGTCAGCATCGGTGCGAGGCGTCGCTGGACCATCCGAGCGGCGCGTTCAGCCGGCGGCATTTTCCACCAATCGGCGTGGCGGCCCCCGCGACAGCCGACGAGTCCAACCGACCTGCGTCGTCGCGCCAGCCAACGATGGATGCGGTAGTAGTTGGCCCAGATGAAGAGGTCTCTGGTGCGCTGGCTGTCAGGCTCTGGTCCACGCCTTTTTCGTGCATCGCTTTTCAATCGAGCGATCAGGTGTTCCCGAAGAAGAGGTGGCAGTTGCTCGGCAAAGTCGGCTTCAAGCACGCGCATGATCTCACTGGCCCGGAGCCAGTCGGTGCCGCCTTCAAGCTTCCGCTCGAGGATGGATGGCGACGTCATGTCGATCACAACGACGCGCTGGTCGTCGCCGGGCGAAATTACGGGACTATTCGACATAGCGGGGTGCTCGATGACCAAGATTAACCTGATTTTCTGTGGCGGAGCGCTGGTTAAAGAGAGCGGAACTGCGGGATCAGTCGTCGATCGTAAAGCCGATGTCGAGGGTCACCTGCCAGTGGGCAATCTTGCCATCGATGACATGGCCGCGAGTCTCTATCACCTTGAACCAGCGTATTTCACGGATCGTCGCCGACGCCTTCCCAATGGCAGATCGAATTGCCTCGTCACTCGACGTTTCGGACGAGCCGGTAATCTGGATGTGCTTATAGATATGATCCGGCATCTTTGTTCTCCATCGCGAGAGTACTTCGTAACGAGTCCGGCCGTTTGTCGAGGTGTCAGTAACTCCGATCCGGTTTCGCATCGGTGTGTGGAACTGCAATTCCCTTTTCGAGAAGCTCCTGGCGGGCTTCCGGCGATTTCCCGAGGTCGTCGAGGTTCATGTAGGCGAGGACCTGCGGCGCCTTGAGGAATTGGATCTCGGAATAATCGACGACCTGGATGCGATTGCCCCATGGGTCGAGGAAATCGAGAAACCGATTGTCGAGAACCTCGATATCGAACGCGCTCAACGCCTGTTTGACCCGAGCTTTATTAGAGACTGCGAGACCGAAATGCTGATGGCGAGGCGGCGCCTTCGCTTCCCTGTCTTCCATCAGGGCCAGGAATTGGTCGCCAAGATCGATGAACGCCGCGCCATCAGAGCGACCGCGCAGCTGGAATTGGAACAGCTTGCCGTAGAAGGCGAGCGCCTCCTCGATATCACCGACGACGAGCGCGACGTGATTGATTCCTACAGCTTGCGCCTTATTCAAGAATCCATCCTCATGTTTGCGAAGGGCCGTCGAAGGAAACGCCCTGAAGCGCCTTCTTTGCCTTCGCGGGCGCACCTCGGGCCGCGAGATCACCGATCGATACGATTCCAACGAGCCGCTTGTTGCGATCGACAACGGGCATTCGGCGGACCTGCATTTCGGCCATGTTGGACGCGACGTCTTCGCACAGTTGATCATCGAAGCAGTAATAGACGTCATCGGACATCAGCTCCGAGACCCGGGCTTCGTGAGGCACCTTGTCCTCGGCGACTCCCCGAATGACGATATCGCGATCAGTAATCATGCCGACAAGTCGTTCGTCCTCGGCAATCGGCAGGATACCTATGTCTTCTTTCTTCATGACGATGGCAGCTTCCTGCAGGCTCGTTGTGCGGGCGCATGTGGTGCAGCCCTTGGTCATCACATCGCTAATAAGCATTGGCTTGCTCCTTTCGTGAGGCGGGCTAGAGCGCGCGCAAGGCCACGGTTCCGCTTTCCGTAATTTTGACCCCCCGGCCCACTTCGAACTCGATAAGCGCCTTGCGTTTCAGTTCCCGCAGGGTATCGAGAATTCGCGAGCGATCATTTGCGAGCGGCGGATCGTCAAGGTTAGAGACGAGGGTCTCGATGTCGACGAAGACCTGGTCCTGCTCGTCGCACTTTTCAATCGCCCTGAGGACTTCGATTCCCGGCAGCGAGAGGTCCATCTCACGCTCCTTCTGGTTCGCGTTTCGGATAGAACGTTCCGATTAAACAGCAGCTAGCGTGATGGTTCAGAAGTTCGCCACCACCTGCGGCTAGTGGCCCGTCGCGCCAAAATCGCATCATAGCCGCAACCTCGACCGATATTGGCGCGACATCAGGGCCACTAGCAACATCAATGGCTTAGTGAGGCGTTTATCGCGCCTTAGTTGACTCAAACCTCGCCGCACCATCGGTCAACTAAGGCGCGACGCCTCACTAGGTTCAGAGCGAACTTCTGAATCTGAATCACACTAGCAACTCTATGATTCTAGTGTCCCTTATGTCTCCGAAGTTCGCCCGAGTGGTTGCCGCAGAGTGGAGGCGAACTTCGGTGACGGGACACTAGCTGTTACTTCTGAGTCGTCGTGATCCGGTTCTCAATCACTCCGCAAGCGATACGGTCGCCTGCAGCTCCGGACGGTTGCGATTTGTAGTCGTCCACGCCAGAATGGATCACCAATGCCGATCCGTCGTTGTCGAACAGCGACGACTCGGAGTCGGTCGCCAGCGTGACGCGATCGGAAAAATGCTCGAATTTGACTTTCCCGGACTCAGGGACGTAGATGTTCGGTAGATCGCCCGCGTGCGGACCGTTCTCGGAAAGAACTCCGTGGTCATGCGATTTCGGTGCGAAGTGACCGCCCGCAGCTTTGAAGCCGTCGCCGCAATCTCCCTTCTCGTGAATGTGAAATGCAAGGACCCCGGCGGGCAGGCCGAAGAGGCTGGCATGGAGCCAGACCGGTCCGGCTTTCGTCTGCCGCAATACGACGGTTCCAACCTCTTTCCCGTTCTGATCAATCAAGCTCGTACTGGCGGCATAGGGGGTGTCAGCTTCCTGGGCGTTGACATGGCCAGAAGAAACGAGAACCGCGGTCGCTAAAACGGCGGCGCCAGTCGTCAAGGCATGCATATAGCGATTGCTTTTCATTTGCCGATTCTCCTTCACAATGTTCCGCTCCAATCGGCGGTCCAAGCGCAAATTTTCAGCCCTAAACTCCGATGGTTTCGTTGAGCAACGATGCGCGGTGTCGAAGGTTCCGAAAAATGATTGAATTTTCCGGTACGTTGGTCGGCGGCCGAGGAGGTCGTTGAGGTTCTTGCCGGCGACGATGAGGCGATAATCGATGCGAAGCTTGACCACGCCAATGTCAATGCCAATTGGCATTGACGCCGCCAGGCGTAACGGTCGAATTGGGCGACGGGGAAAACCTGCGGTAGATCAAGACATTCGACAAGGCTCTGATAACGGCATGCTGCCGCGACGCGACAAGCATAGAGATCGGCGTTACACTGGCCGAACTCAGTCAGACGATCGAAGCGCAGCGATTGAATGAACCTTCCAAACCTACCGCCAGCCGAAACGATAGCTCTGTTTCTCGATTTTGATGGCACGCTCGTCGAAATTGCGGAGCATCCCGACGCAGTCAAGCTCGACATTGCGACTAAAACTGCGCTGGCGATCCTCGCGAGCCGCCTCGGCAACGCTGTTGCAATCATCACGGGCCGCGAAATCGAAGTCATCGATAGAATGATCGCGCCACTGCAGCTTCCCGTTGCGGGAATTCATGGCCTGCAACGGCGCAATTCCAGCGACGATTTTCCTTCAGCTCGAAACACGACGGCTGACTTCGTGGACATCCTCAAGGCCCGTCTGGCTCCCCTCGTCGAGCGGGAGGCCGGCTTGATCCTTGAAGTCAAGGCTTGCAGCGTAGCATTGCATTATCGTGCGCGCCCCGAGCTGCAACAGATCTGCTTGGAGGCCTGCGAAGATGCGATTGCAGATCTAACCGACATCGAATTGAAGCGCGGCAAGATGGTGCTCGAAGCCAAGCCAGACACGGCCAACAAGGGGACCGCAATATTGGACTACATGAGCGAGCCACCGTTTCTTGGACGGACGCCGTGGTTTGCAGGCGACGACGTTACGGACGAAGATGCTTTCGACGTTGTCAATCGTCTCGGTGGCGTGTCGATCAAGGTCGGCCCTGGCGAAACCGTTGCGACCCACAGCGCTGAAAGCACGGCCGGGTTCCTGAATTGGCTCATCGAAGGAGCAGATAACCTACGCTTGGAGGGAAAAGTTTGAGCAGCCTCGAATTAGGCCTGATCGGCAACTGCTGCGTCAGCGCACTGGTGGACAAATCCGGTGGAATAGTCTGGTGCTGCCTGCCAAGGTTTGACGGCGATCCGGTCTTCCACACGCTCCTCAGTGACTCGCCAGGAGTGAGCCGGCGGGGTGCATTCGCCATCGAACTCGAGGACCTGGTTGAAAGCGCGCAGTCCTACATAGCCAACACCGCAATCCTTCGTACCGAGCTTCGGGGCAAAAGCGGGACTATCGAGATCATAGACTTCATCCCGAGGTTCAAGTGGCGGGATCGTTCGTTTCGACCGCAGATGCTGGTGCGACGGATACGGCCGCTGGCTGGCAGTCCTCGCATCAAAATCCGGGTCGAACCCGAATTCGCGTATGGCACCGTGGTACCGATCCAGACGTTCGGTTCCAACCACATCCGCTATTGCGGCAAGGACCAGACCTTGCGGCTGACGACCGAGGCGCCGATCGACTACGTCCGGAACAGCACGCCCTTCGTCGTCGACGAGGAAATCAATCTGGTTTTCGGACCGGACGAGACCTTGAGCGAAGGAGTTTACCAGACCGCCAAGACTTTCGAGGAACGCACATGCTCCTATTGGAAGAACTGGTCGCATCGGCTGGCATTGCCGTTCGAATGGCAGGATCCGGTAACGCGTGCGGCGATCACGCTGAAACTCTGCACCTATGAGCCGACCGGCGCCGTCGTCGCGGCAATGACGACCAGCATCCCCGAGGCTGCGAATTCAGGACGCAATTGGGACTATCGCTTCTGCTGGGTGCGCGATGCGTTCTTCGTCGTGCGGGCGCTCAACAGTCTGGCCGCCGTTCGGACGATGGAAAATTACGTCCGGTGGATCATGAATGTCGTAGCGATGACGGAAGGCGGCCGGGTGCAGCCCGTCTACGGCATCGGACTCGAAGCCGAACTCACGGAAAAAACAGCAGATGCACTGCCTGGCTATCGCGGAATGGGACCAGTGAGACTGGGCAACCAGGCCTATGAGCATGATCAGCATGACACCTACGGCAATATCATCCTGGGCGTGACGCAGGCGTTCTTCGACCGGCGTCTATTTCTCGAACTGGGCCGGGCTGAATTCGATCGTCTGGAGGCTGTCGGCGAGATGGCCTTTCGCCTCCACGACCAGCCGGATGCCGGTCTTTGGGAACTGCGAACGCGTGCGCGCGTTCACACGTCATCCAGCCTCATGTGCTGGGCCGCTTGCGACCGCCTCGCCAGAATTGCCGCCTACCTAGGTTTGAACGATCGATCACCGTTCTGGCGCGCCCGCGCCGATAAAATCAAGGCGACCATTCTTGAACTTGCCTGGTCGGACAAGCGACAGGCGTTCGTTGAGAGTTTCGGCGGCTCGACGCTGGATGCGAGTGTTCTTTTGATGAGTGAGGTTGGATTCATTGACCCAATGGATGAACGTTATCTCGCGACCGTTCGCGTGCTGGAAAAGTGCCTCGCCCGCGGACCGTTCATGATGCGATATGAAGAAGCCGATGACTTCGGCATGCCGGAGACGACTTTCAACATCTGCGCATTTTGGCGGGTGGACGCGTTGGCCAAAATCGGCGAACGGGAGCGAGCCCGGGAAATCTTCGAGGAACTTCTGGCCGTGCGCAATCCCCTGGGACTGATGTCGGAAGACACCGCCTTCGAGGACGGCGCTCTCTGGGGCAATTTCCCACAAACGTATTCGATGGTTGGAATCATCAACGGTGCGGTCCGGCTTTCGAAGACCTGGGAGGCTGCGACATGAGCCGGCTCGTAATCGTATCGAACCGCGTGGCCGACGTTTCAAAGTCGGTGCAATCAGGTGGATTGGCGGTCGCGCTGGCAGATGCGCTACGGGAGCGCGGTGGGATATGGTTCGGATGGGACGGCAGGGTCGTTGCCGATGACGCTCCAATCAACGTGACGATCAACCAGTACGAAGAGGTGCAAACCGCGACGCTGCCGCTCAATCAACGCGATTACGACGAATACTACGTCGGATTCTCAAACAATGTGCTTTGGCCATCGTTTCACTACCGGCTCGATCTTGGCGTGATCGATTCAAAGTCAATCGAGGGATATCGACGGGTGAATCAGCGCTTTGCGCGGTCTCTCGCAGCACTTCTCGAGCCGGATGATCTGATCTGGGTCCACGATTATCATTTCATTCCACTCGCCGCCGAACTACGTGCGCTCGGCGTCAAGCAACGGATCGGTTTCTTCCTGCATATTCCGTTCCCGCCACCCGACATCTTTCTGGCGGTGCCCGAGCAACTGTGGCTGGCGCGGGCGCTGTTCTCTTATGACCTGGTGGGCTTCCAGACAGCATCGGACACCAGCAACTTCATTCGTTACGTCCTGGAACGCGCCGAAGGAGAGCAACTTAGTGAGTCCGAGCTCAGCGCGTTCGGTTGCACTACCAGGTTCGAATCGTTTCCGATTGGCATCGACGTCGGTGCTTTTCATGCGATGGCGAACACGCCCAAGGCCGAAGAGCAGATCCAAAGAATCCACCGCCGCAGCATGGCGAGTTCTCAGATCATCGGCGTCGACCGGCTCGACTACAGCAAGGGCCTGCCGGATCGCCTGCGCGCTTTCAGGCGGCTTCTGGAGCTCTATCCGGAGAACCGCAAGGCAGTGACGCTGATGCAGATCTCCCCACCGACGAGAGAGGATGTCGCCGCGTATTCGGACATTCGCCAGGAGCTTGAAGGTTTGTCGGGGGCCATTAACGGCGAGTACAGCGATTTCGACTGGACGCCGGTGCGCTACATCCATCGGGCAATTCCACGCGACACGCTCGCCGCACTGTTCCGCGGCAGCCAGGTCGGCCTGGTCACACCCTTGCGCGATGGCATGAACCTCGTCGCCAAGGAGTACGTCGCTGCGCAGGATGAGGATAACCCCGGCGCGCTGGTTCTGTCACGGTTCGCGGGAGCAGCCGAGGATCTTGTCGAAGCGATCCTCGTCAATCCATACGATACCGACGAAGTCGCTCTGGCCCTGCAAAGGGCGCTGACGATGAGGATTGAAGAGCGCCGCGAACGGCACCAGGCGCTGATCCGGCGCGTCCGTGAGCATGACGTCACGAACTGGAGAGAATCCTTTCTCGACAGACTTCGCAAATCGCGCCACCCAGTCGATGACGAGACGGTCACATGACCGGCACCGTGCTGCTTGGAGATATCGGCGGCACCAATGCGCGCTTTGCCGTGAGCGATGCTCCCGGAGAACTTCAAGCGGTCCGAAGCTACAAAGCGGTCGATTACCCGCGTTTCGAAGACGCACTCGCCAGCTATATCGCGCACCTTCGCGCGGACAGGAACGTTGCGTTCAAGGCCGTTCGTATCGCGGCAGCCGGACCTGTCGGTGCTGATTGCGAAGTCGCCCTGACAAATTCTCCGTGGCGGATTTCGAAAGCCGGACTCCGTGCTGCTGTCGGTGTCGACTGTGCCGAACTGTTCAATGATCTCGAGGCCGTGGCGTTCGCCCTCCCGCATCTCCGTCCGGGAGATGACCGTCCGATCGGGGACCCCGCTAAGCCGATTTGTCCGGGCAACCTGCTTGCGGTGAATGTTGGAACAGGTTTCGGCGCGGCAATCGCTTTTCGATCCGGGGAAGGCGGTTTTTCAGCGATCGCCACAGAAGCCGGACATATGTCGTTTTCCGCGACGACAGAGGACGAAGCGGAATTTTTTGGTATCTGCCGGTCCATCGAGGATTTGCTATCGGGGGATGGTGTGGTCAGCGCGTATCGGGCGTTTCGAAACGCTGGCCGACATGACGCTCCACAGCTCAATTCTGCGGGCGAGGTCTTCGCAGCGAGCAGGTCCGACACCGCGGCTGCTCGAACTGTAGCAACTTTCACCCGCGTTCTTGCGCGCGTCGCTGGAGATCTCGTTTTGGCAACTGGGAGCTGGGGTGGATGTTACTTCTGCGGGAGCGTCGTCCAGGGTTGGGCCGCGCAAGTCGACGAGTTGCAGTTTCGTAAGGCGTTCGCGGAAAAGGGGAAAATGAGCGAGCGAATGAGCAGCGTGCCGACCCGGCTGGTGTCGTTGTCCGATCCGGCCTTGTTCGGCATGAGCCTGAGCCGATGATCCAACCTTGGCCACGGACGCCGAACTTGAGCCTCCACGCGGCGCGGCTTTTGTCAGCGTACCGAGATTGTCACTTGCCGGACTTGCCGCCCGACCGACCCATTTTCTCGGCCATCTGCTTTTTCAGTTCACGCTCTGACATCTCCTTGATGTTCTCGCCGAACGCGGGCTTGCCGCCCGGATTTCCAGCAGGCTGATCGGACGCCTCCGACATTTTGCGGGCAACGCGCGGCTTACTCTGGTCCTTCGTCATTATTCGTTCCTCCAAATAGCCTGCGACTGACTATGAGAACGCAATCGCCGCCCGACAGGTTGCAACCGCAATAGGAAAATTCGAAACATGGTGCGGGTGTCGACATTCTGGCGAGACCGAAAGCCGGAAGTCACGCGAGCCCCTGACAGCATGAGTCGCAATAGTTGGCGGGCAGCGGGAACCGGTTTGCGATGTTTTGGTTTGACCAGCTCGTTCAATAGTATGTCGAGTTACTGCGATGACAAAGCAACCCCGCGATCCACCCACACACGAAGAACCGGAACTTCCCGGCCTCGAATCCGAGCTTGATCCGCAGCCAGATTGGAAGCCGCTCTTCCCGGGTTCGGAGCGCCTTCGCGACAAGGTCGCAATCGTAACCGGTGCCGACAGCGGCATCGGACGTGCGGTGGCAGTGCTTTTCGCGCGCGAAGGCGCTTGCGTCGCCATCGCCTACTTGAACGAAGGCCAAGACGCCGAGCGGACCAAGACCGAAGTGGAGAAGGAGGGTGGTACAGCGATGCTGTTTGCCGGCGACCTCGGTAGCGCGGAGCATTGCAAACGGCTGATCGACAAAACGATCGAACGTTTCGGGCGGATCGATGTTCTCGTCAACAATGCGGGCGAACAGCATCCCGACGAAGAACTGGACAACATCACCGAAGCCCAGCTGCGGCGAACGTTCCAAACCAACGTCTTCTCCATGTTCTTCCTGACGCAGGCCGCGCTTGCGCACCTGTCGCGCGGCGCTGCGATCATCAACACGACGAGCGTCACCATGTACGAAGGGTCGGCGGGCCTTCTCGATTACAGCGCCACGAAGGGCGCGATCACGGCATTCACGCGCTCGCTGTCCCAAAACCTCGTCGACCGAGGAATCCGCGTCAATGCGGTCGCTCCCGGGCCAATCTGGACGCCGCTCAATCCATTCGGCGGCAAGCCTGCCGACGAGATTCCCGATTTCGGCAAGAACACGCCCATGGGACGTCCGGGCCAGCCAAACGAGGTCGCTCCGTGCTTCCTCTTCCTCGCTTCCGACGACTCCAGCTACATGTCGGGTCAGGTCCTCCACCCCAATGGCGGCGTTATTGTCGGATCCTGAAGGGGGCTGCAGTCCGCCGCATTGTTCAGACCACGAAAATGTCGGTGGCTGTGGGTGCGGAGGAGCCCTGCGCGAGAATCGCGACTGCCACCGGCGCGAACGAGCCGCCTATCCCATCCTTGTCGGCCCACAGTATCTGTGTCGTTGTTTCGTAGAAGAGCTTTTGATCAATTGCTCGACATTGGCCGTCAGCACATGAGAGATCGACCACCTGACGAGATCGTTTCCCTGGTTGACGCCCGGCGCAATCGTAGATCATGCCAGATCATCTGGGAGGCGCGCTCGGCTGAAAGGGCATCGGTGATGCATTCATCTTTCAGGTGGAGGTGACGCCAAGTCGGGTGCACGCGATGCGCTCGATTACCGATTGGCGGATATTCTCAGATAACGTCATTGCGGAAGTCTAGTGTAAGCAGGAGACCCCCCCGGCTCTGCCGGGGAGGCAGTAACAGTTTGACGTTTCCGGCGGTCCATCGACGCAATTCCAACCGTTTGCAACCACGCATGCGGAAGGAACTGAGCCGATGGACGAACTCAAGAGTCGGAGCCTCCGACAAACCCGGGGCGGTTCAGTCGCAGGTGGTGGGC
>JAHJQI010000201.1 GCA_018819265.1 Alphaproteobacteria bacterium | reverse complement strand
CCTGGCGACGCGACATCTCCTGCTTGACGCGCGCGTAGTGCCCCAGCCAAAGCTTGCGCGTCTTGACGCTGCGCCACGGGATGTAGATGCAGACCCCGGCTGCGGCCAGCGCAAGATAGACGAGCGAGCCGACTTCGCCGAGGCGGTATATGGTCCACCCCGCCCAGCCCATCAGCCCGATGCCGGTGAGCAGTAAGCCGACGTGAAGCGCGGCGCGGCTGGTCTCGCGCCGGACCTGGTCCATCGCCATCTGTGCGTATTGCGCAAGCTCCTCCTCGGTCAGGACTCCCAAGAGACCCTTCCCGTGCTCACCGGTATTTTGCATCGAGCTCAAGGTTCTTTGCGATCTCCCGTTCCCATCTGTCACCGTTCGATAGCAGGCGGTCCTTGTTGTAGAACAGCTCTTCACGCGTCTCTGTGGCGAATTCGAAATTGGGGCCCTCGACGATTGCGTCGACCGGGCAGGCCTCCTGGCACAGGCCGCAGTAGATGCACTTGGTCATGTCGATGTCGTATCGGGTCGTGCGCCGCGTACCGTCGTTGCGGCGCGGACCGGCTTCGATGGTGATCGCCTGGGCGGGACAGATCGCTTCGCACAGCTTGCAGGCGATGCAGCGTTCTTCGCCATTGGGATAGCGGCGCAGCGCATGCTCGCCGCGGAAGCGGGGCGACAGCGGGCCCTTCTCGAAGGGGTAGTTGAGCGTCTTCTTCGGCTGGAAGAAATAGCGCATGGTCAGGAAGAACGCCGAGACGAATTCGATCAGGAACAGCGATTTGATGCCTTGGGCGATACCCATGGAATGCTTCCTCAACTCAGTAGCAACGGGCCGACGAAGAAGCCGACGACAGGGAAAATGATGAGGTCGCCGATGGCGGCGATTCGCAACACCTGGGCAGCCGTCTTCGGATCGTTCGTGCCTTTCATGGTTTCGACTCGGTCGGCGACTGCCCGCAGCGAGACGAAACCGATGAGGCCGAGGATCGCGCCGACGAGTGCGCCGAGCATGGCAGGGCTCAGTGTCATACGAGCCCTCCGTATTGCAGCACGCCGGCGACGACCACGACCATGACAAGGGACAGCGGTAGGAAAACCTTCCAGCCAAGGCGCATCAGCTGGTCGTAGCGGTAGCGCGGCACCATCGCCTTGACCATGGCGAACATGAAGAACACCGCAACGACCTTCAAGACGAACCAGACGATGCCCGGAACCCAGTTGAGGGGAGCGATGTCGAGAGGCGGCAGCCAGCCGCCGAGAAACAGGATCGTCGTCAGCGCGCACATCGTGGTGATGGCGACGTATTCGCCGAGCATGAACAAGAGGTAGGGGGTGGAGGAATACTCCACCATGAAGCCGGCGACGAGTTCGGATTCGGCCTCGGGAAGATCGAACGGCGGGCGGTTCGTCTCCGCCAGCGCCGAGATGAAGAAGACGACGAACATCGGGAACAGCGGCAGCCAGTACCAGTCGAGCAGCGATTGCGGCAGGCCGGTGCTCGTACCGACTCCGACCTTCTGCGCGTTGACGATCTCGGTGAGGTTCAACGATCCCGCGCAAAGCAGGACGGTGATGATGACAAGGCCGATGGAAACCTCGTAGGACACCATCTGCGCCGCCGACCTGAGAGATCCCATGAACGAATATTTCGAGTTCGAGGCCCAGCCTCCCATGATGATGCCGTAGACGCCCAGCGAGGAGATCGCCAGCAGGTAGAGCACGCCGACATTGAGGTCGGAGATCACCCAGCGGCCGTCAGCCAGACCGAAGAAACTGCCCTCCGACATCGGAATCACGGCCCAGGCCGCCAGGGCGAAGGTTGCGGAGGCGACCGGTGCGAGGATGAAGACCGTCTTGTCGGCGCCGGCAGGAATCACCGGCTCCTTGAAAACAAACTTCAAAAGGTCGGCGAAGGATTGTAGGAGACCAAAGGGGCCGACCACATTGGGGCCCTTGCGCATCTGCACGGCGGCCCAAACCTTGCGGTCCATGAGCAGCAGGAAGGCGATGGCGAGCAGCAATGTCACCATCACCAACGCGCTGAACAGGGCATAGGTGATGAACCAGATCGCATAGTCCAGCAGCATGCTTGGCGTTTCTTCGCTCATTCGGTCCCGCTCCCCGGGGCATTGTCTTTTTCAGGCCGTGCTGGCCGAATCTGGCCGTCGTGTTATTCGGCCGCGTGCAGTTGGCCGGTCGCTTGCTTCTGCGCCTTGAGCGCGCTCAACTCCGCCATGATGGCGGACGCGCGGGCGATCGGGTTCGTCAGGTAGAAGTCAGCAATAGGGTTGACGAAGGCCGCCGAACCAGACGTACCGCCGGCTTGCTGCAGTCCGGCCAGGCAATCGTCACCGCTCATGGCGATTTCATCGATGCGCTGCAGATGCGGCACCGCCTTGTAGAGGTTGGCGCGCAATTCGGTGAGGCTGTCGAAAGGCAGCGTCTTCCCCGCATGGGCCGAAAGCGCGCGCAGGATCGCCCAATCCTCTTTCGCCTGCCCCGGCGGATACACGGCACGCTGGGTCATCTGCACGCGGCCCTCGGTATTGGCGTAGGTGGCGCTCTTTTCTGTATAGGCGGCACCCGGCAGGATAACGTCGGCGCGGTGGGCGCCGCGGTCGCCATGCGTGCCCTGGTAGACGACGAAGGCGTTGCCAAGCGCAGCGGTGTCGATCTCGTCGGCGCCGAGAAGATAGACGAGGTCCAAGTCGTCTTGTCCGGCGGCCTCGATCATCGCGGCGGTGTCGAGGCCGTCTGTTCCGGGCAGGAAGCCGAGGTCGAGACCGGCCACCCGGGCGGCGTTCGCGTGCAGGATGTTGAAGACGCAATGGCCGGCTTCGATATCTGTCCGGGCAGTCGCGGCGATCCGGGCTGCAAGCGCCAGCAGAGCGCGGCCATCGGCGCGGCTATAGACGCCCCCGCCGACGATCACCATGGGACGCTTTGCCTGGCGAAGGATTCGGGAAAAGTCATAGGCACCATCGACGAGGTCGCCAAGTGCAGCCGGTCCGGTGCCGATGTGGTCATAAGTGTAAGTCAGGTCGGCGGGTTCACCGATAAGCCCGACCGCCAGTCCGCCCATGCGCCAGCGTTTGCGGATGCGCGAATTCAAAACTGGCGCTTCGAGGCGCGGATTTGTGCCGATCAGCAGAATGGCGTCGGCGGCCTCGATGCCTTCGATGGTCGTGTTGAAGAGATATCCCGAGCGCCCGCAGGATCCATCGAGGACTTCGCCGGGGGCGCGGCAATCGATGTTGGCGACGCCGAGGCCGTCCATCAGCGTTTTCAGGGCTAACATCTCTTCTGCGCCGGCCAGATCGCCTGCAAGAGCACCGATACGCGCAGGCGGCGTCGATTGCAGTCTTTCTCCGACAACGGCGAGGGCCTCATCCCAGGTGGCCGGAACGAGACGCCCGTCGCGGCGCACATAGGGCTGGTCGAGGCGCTGCATCTTGAGGCCGTCGCAAACGTGCCGGGTCTTGTCGGAGATCCACTCCTCGTTCACCGCGTCGTTGTTGCGCGGCAGGATGCGCATCACCTCGGGGCCGCGGGTGTCGACGCGGATGTTGCAGCCGACGCCGTCCATGACATCGATCGATTCGGTTTTCATCAATTCCCATGGACGCGCATTGTGCGCCCATGGCCGGTGTGTAAGCGCACCGACCGGGCACAGGTCGATGGCATTGGCGCTCATCTCCGAGAGGATGCCGTTCTCGAGGTAGGTGGTGATCTCCGCATCTTCGCCGCGGCCGGCAAGGCCCAATTCCTCGACGCCGGCGACTTCGGTCATGTAGCGGACGCAGCGCGTACAGTGGATGCAGCGCGTCATGATCGTCTTGATCAGCGGACCAATGTATTTGTCTTCGACCGCGCGCTTGTTTTCCTGATACCGCGAACCGCCGACGCCGTAGGCCATCGCCTGGTCCTGGAGGTCGCATTCGCCGCCCTGGTCGCAGATCGGACAATCGAGCGGGTGGTTGATCAGCAGGAATTCCATGACGCCCTCGCGCGCCTTTTTGACGAGGGGCGAGGTGGTGCGGATGACGTTCGGGCTGCCGTCCGGGTTGGGCCTCAGGTCGTTGACTGTCTGGGCGCAGGAGGCCACGGGTTTGGGCGCGCCCGCCACCTCGACGAGGCACATGCGGCAGTTGCCGGCGATCGACAGGCGCTCGTGGTAGCAGAAGCGGGGGATCTCGGCGCCGGCCATCTCGCAGGCCTGCAACAGGGTGATCCCGTCCTCGACTTCGATTTCCTTGCCGTCGACGATCAGCTTCTTCGGCATTGCCGCTCCTTGACAGAGATATGGCCGCTCGATGCTTCTAGAGCAACATCCGACCTGACGGAATCGCCGAGAGCGGTTCACGCCAGAAACCATTGCCGCGCGGTTGCGGCTGCTGGTATACCGAACACTGCGCCGCCGCACACCTGAGAGTTCCTACCGCGTCGCTTCGCCGGTGGAAAGGGCGACATTTGGCCAGCGAGAGGGATATTTGTGCAGCGCAGGATCGCGGCTGGGCGCCAACGGCATCCTTTCGTTCAGGAAGGTCCGCTCAGATGCGCTTCAACGTCACCTTCTGACCGGGATGGACCTTGGCTAGTCCGGAGAGGTCGTCGCTGGTGCGGCCAATCAGGTTGCATGGGCGCGGCAGGCGGATCTCGGCGTTTCCGGAAATGGGTGTCGGGCCGTAGACGAGAATGAGACGCTCATCCTCAGCCCAGTAATACAGGCTGCCGACTTCGGCGTTGATGCGTGCGGTTCGGTCGCGCCCGCCGCGCACGGGAATTTCGAAGTGAATGCTGTCGCCCCAGGTCTCTGCGTTCGAATAGAGCGGCAGGGCCGCCAGTATCCGTTCAGCAGACGGCGTTGCGTCGACCTTAACCCGCAAGGCGATGCCGGCGATCGTCAACTCAATCGACGCGCAAGCCGTTTCACGTTTGGTGGACGGATGCGAAGGCGGCGGAGCCCTCTTCGAACTCCGCCGCAGGTAATTGGTCGGCATGGTCTCGATGTCCGGGTTTGTCGCCCGATCGCAGCGATCAGGCCGGTGCCGGGCCGAACACCAGAACCGTATTCAGCCCGCCGAACGCAAACGAGTTCGACATGGTGTAATTGACCTCACGATCACGGCCCTGGTTTGGCACGTAATCGAGATCGCAGTCGGGATCGGGTTCATCGAGGCCGATCGTTGGAGGAACCCAGTTTTCTTCCATCGCCTTGATGCACAATGTCGCCTCGATGCCACCGCCTGCGCCGAGCGGATGACCGTGCATCGACTTCGTCGAGGAAATCGCGAGCTTGTAGGCATGCTCGCCGAAGACTTCCTTGATGGCGTTGGTCTCGTTCTTGTCGTTGATCGCCGTCGCGGTGCCGTGCGCATTGAGGTAATCGATCTTCTCAGGAGCCAGTCCGGCGTCAGCGAGTGCCATGCGCATGGCTTCGCGCGGACCCTCGACGCCGGGGTTGACCATGTCCTTGGCGTCCGACGTCTGGCCGTAGCCGACCAGTTCGCAGAGGATCTTAGCGCCCCGCTTTTCGGCATGCTCGAGCGATTCGAGGACCAGGATGCCGGCACCTTCGCCCAGCACCGTGCCGTTACGCTTCTTGGCGAACGGGAAACAACCCTGGGGAGACAAGACGTGAAGCGCCTGCCAGGCTTTCATCGTGCCGTAGTTGATCACTGATTCAGACGCGCCCGCGATGGCCCGGTCGACCATCCCATGACGGATATAGTCGTAGGCAAGGCCGATGGCGTGGGTCGCCGTCGAGCAGGCAGAACAGGTGGCGAACGTCGGGCCTTTGATACCGAACTCGATACCCACGTGGGCGGCTGCCGACGATCCGATGATGCGCAGCAGCGTCAGGGGATGGGTGGCGCGCTTGTTATGGATGAAGAGATCGCGATAGGCGGTCTCGAACGTGGTCAGGCCGCCGGCGCCCGACCCGACGATGCAAGCCGCGCGATAGGGGTCTTCGACTGGAATCTGCAGTCCGGACTGCTTCATGGCTTCGTCGGCGGCGGCAGCCGCGAACCAGGAGAAGCGGTCGGCGTGGATGACGATCTTGTCGCGCTCGAAGTGCTTGAGGCGGGCCTTATGGTCGAAGTCCTTGATCTGGGCGGCGATGAGGACTTTCAAATCCTCCAGCGGAAAGCCGCCGAGTTCGCTCACACCGCATTTGGATTCGCGCACCCCGGCCCAGAGTTCTGGCACCGTGTGACCGATGGGCGTGACAGCCCCCATGCCGGTCACCACGACGCGGCGCGTAGCGTTCTTACTCGTCATCGATATATTTCCCAACTTGCGTTCAACAGCCGCCGGCCAGGGGCCGCTCGGGCAAATAGGCAAGGTCTCGTGGTCAAAGCCGGCGATGCGAACGGACCGATGATGCTTTCACCGTCCCGAATTGGATTTCGCCATCAGAGTCGCACAGTATCCGCGGACCGAACCGGCATGGGCAGGCGTCCGCCGGCATCCACGATGCCGTCAAGAAGCGGGTGCCTCTTGGCGTAACCGCGGGTTTGCTTAGGCGCCTGCCGCTGCAGCAGAGCTGCCCTTGTTCTGAATAAGTTCATGAACCTTGTCGACCACCGAACCGACGGTCTTGAAGTCTTCGACTTCTTCGTTCGCGTTGTAGGGGATCTCGATACCGAAGCTGTCCTCGATGTCAAACACGATCATGGCCAGATCGAGCGACTCGATCGAGAGATCCTGAAGCTCTGTCGAAAGAGCGATATCATCTCGAGGTTCCTTCATATGCTTCTTCAGGATGTCAACAATTTTGGTGGCGACTTCGTCCATCTCGTTCTCCTCTCCTTGCTCTGAGCAGGCAAAGAGGCCTCAGCAATCCGGCCAGATTTCCCAAGGTTTCAGGGCTGCAACTTTGTGTGGCGTCACATATACGCAAACCACCACCAAGTCCAGCCACCGCCCCTTTGGCAGTTCGGCACGGGCAAGGTCCTCACTCAGACCGGTTCGAAGCATTCCGCAAGAAGCGTGCCGAAGCTGTTCCTTGCGAAACGCGTTATCCCCTCAGAGCATTGTACGGGCATGAATTTCAGCAATACTTATGGAAGCGGCAACTCAATAGGTGTTGAATAGTCGCACGGCCGAACTGTTGGGATCGCTCAACCCGATAACTTGACCAATTCGACACGCATGCGTCTGAATGAACCTTCCGGCGGCACCGGAAAACAAGGCGGACAAGGCGCAGACCGTTCAGAGGAACACGCCCATGACCCGTCCCGATGCCCTGCAGAAATCCGCGGACCGGCCGTCGTTTGCCTGGCTCGCCACGTATCCGGAAGGCATCGACTGGCACGAGCCCATACCCGAAAGGCCGCTTTACGCCCTCATTGACGATGCTGTTGCAAGTCATCCCGAAATCATTTGCACTAACTTTCTCGGCCGCAAACAGACGTACCAACAAATCGGCGACAAGGTTAACGAAGCAGCAACAGCCTTACAGAAACTTGGAATAAAAAAGGGCATGAGGGTCGGGCTGTTCCTGCCAAATTCACCGACTTACGTCGTTTACTACTTCGCAATATTAAAAGTTGGCGGCATCGTCGTGAACTTCAATCCGCTCTATACGCACGATGAACTGGCCTTCCAGGTCCGCGATAGCGGCGTCGAACTGATGGTGACGCTCGACCTCAAGACACTATGCGACAAGTTGGAAACGCTGATCGCTGAGGGAATTCTTCCGCGCGCCATTATTGCCTCGTTTCCCGGACTGCTTCCAGGAACGAAGGCGGCACTCTTCAAGCTTTTCAAGGCCCGTGACCTGGCACGCCCGCTGGCCTCTCCGGTTACCGACCGGCTGATCATTGAGGCTGACGTGCTCGAGCGCGGCTCGCGACCGGATCCCGTCGAGATTTCGCCCCGGGAAGATCTGGCCGTACTGCAATATACCGGCGGCACCACCGGAACGCCCAAGGGCGCCATGCTGACCCACTACAACGTCTATGCCAACGCCGAGCAGATATCGCGATGGGCACCACATCTTGTCACCGGCCAGGAACGGTTTCTCGGCGTCTTGCCGTTCTTCCATGTTTTCGCGATGACGGTCGTCATGAACTGCGCGATCCGCAAGGCTTCGACCATGGTGATCCTGCCGCGGTTCGAGCTGATGGCCGCGCTGAAACTGATCCAGCAGGCCAAACCGACGGTGATGCCGGCCGTTCCGACGCTGTTCAACGCCATTCTGAACTGCCCGCAGGCCAAGAAGTTCGACCTGAGTTCGCTGAAGTATTGTCTTTCCGGCGGCGCCCCGCTGCCGATTACGGTCAAAGAGCAATTCGAGGCCCTGACGGGGTGCAGCGTCGTTGAGGGCTACGGGCTTTCGGAGGCGGCACCCGTGGTGACCGCAAACGCCGTCCAAGGACCGGTGAGAGCCGGATCGATCGGCATGCCGTTGCCCCTGACCATCGTCAGCCTGCGGGATCTCGAGGATCCCTCGCGCGAAGTCGCCCAGGGTGAAAAAGGCGAGGTCTGCGTCAGCGGCCCGCAGGTGATGCCGGGATACTGGCAGCGTCCTGATGAGACCGCAAATGTGTTCACGCCCGACGGGTTTCTGCGGACCGGGGATGTTGCTCGGATGGATGCGGATGGCATGTTCAGCATCGAGGACCGCATCAAGGACCTCATCATCTGCTCCGGCTATAACGTTTATCCCCGTCAGGTCGAAGACGCGATCTATACCCACCCCAAGGTCGCCGAAGTAACCGTCATCGGCATCCCCGACGACTACCGCGGAGAGGCGCCGAAGGCGTTCATCAAGCTGAAGGCTGGGGAAACCGCGACAACGGATGAAATTCTCGCGCATCTGGCGCAGAAGCTTTCCCGAATAGAACTCCCCGCGCAGATCGAATTCCGCGACGAGTTACCGAAGACGATGATCGGGAAACTATCGAAGAAGGAATTGCGCCAGGCCGAGATGGAGAAGCTGAAAAGCTAGATCTGGCGCCCGAAAAACTAGCGAATCCGCTCGAGCGATCAGGCGCGCGGACGGAACGGACTAGGGTAGGGAAGCGGAATGCCGCCGTCTGCATCGCCCTCGTAATTTTCCAAAGACGCCGGCACGACGACTGGCGGTGCTGGCAGTTCCGGGCGGGGCCAGGAGAAATCGTCGGCGCGACCGCTGCGCGGCTCGAGGCGTTCGCCTTTGACCAGAACCCTGAAGAATGGCGTCTGCGCCAGCGACAGTTTGCGGCGGGTTCCCGAGATGACGCTGTCGCTTGCCGGCGTGATCGTACTCATGATGCTGATGCCGTCGGTCGTTTCGTCAAGAAGCGTATCGCCGATCTGGGCGTTGCGGGCCCGGCTCTGCTTGCGGGTCACCAGAGCGACGACGGATGCGGGGATGGCGGGGCGCAGGATTTCCAGCGAAACGATCTGTTCGCGGCCGTTGGCGCCGACAGCCTTCAGATTGATGCGGCCGTGCTCCTGGATTTGCTCGCCGCCGGCAGCGTTCATGAAGAACGCGCCGGAGGCCTGCTGTTCGGCGAGCTTCTGCTTCGTCTGTTCGACGTCGGCGTGCCACCCCGTCTGGGCCTTCTCGTCATTTTCCGGCGCCGGTGCGACGGCGGCGCGAACAGCGGCCTGCTCGGTTTCGGAGCCGGCAAGCGGGATCGTTCTTTCGGATTTCGCCTGGGCCACGTCGCGACGGAATTCACGGGCCACATAATGGGCGACCTTGGCATATCCGGCACCGGTGAAATGCACCCCGTCGCGCCAGCGCATGCGCTTTTCGTTGCCGGCCGTATCGGGGCCGAAGGCGGAGTAGCCGCCCTGTTCATCAGCGAAACTCGAATAGATATTGATGAACTTGATACCGTTGAGGTAGGCGCGTTCGCGGATGATGTCGTTGATGATCTGGGCTGCCGAATCGTCGGTCCGGTCGCGCATGTTGGGCAGTCCGACCCAGTAAAGGGCGATCCCGACTCCCTTCAGGGTCTTCATCATTGCATCGACGCGGCGGGCGTACTCGGCGTGCCATTCGGGCTCGCCGATGGCATGGCGCCTGCCGTCCGGGCCGGCGATCCGGGCCTGATCCTGGGCGCCGAGCATGACGACGCCGATATGGGCTTTCTTCGCCAACAGATCGGCCTTCAGGTCGGCAAGCTTCTGGTCGAAGGTGTTGAACGTGATGCGGCTCAGCGAGCCGACGGCGCTGCCGACCTGGACCTGGCTGTCGCGGCCGATTTCCTCGCGCAGGCCGTAGAGCAGTCCCTCGGCGAAGGAATCGCCGACGACTTCCAGAATGTAGCTGTCGCCTTGCGGGAATGGCGTGACATAGCTTCCCGTATCCTGGGCGTCGAGCCGCGATGCCGGCAGCGACAGCACAATTGCAACGAGCGCCACAGTGATACCGCGAAGACGTTTGCTGCTGGGAAGGCGCATGGGCCGTATTCCGTTTTCGTTCCGAAGTCTTGAGCAGAATGAACCGCCGTGGGTTTATAGCATAATCGCACGCCGGCACAGCGCTACGGGGCGCATTGCTCAACCCCCATTGAGTTTTCGCACCAATTCTTCCGAGGGCCAGCAATCGACCTTCATTCCAGTTGTGCGCTGGAACTGGCCTGCCTCGCGACGCGTATTCGAACCGATAAAGCCGTCGATCACCGTGATTGGATGACCACGCGCCTTCAGCCCCTCCTGGACGGCGCGGATGATCGCGGTTTTCTGCGGCCCGATGGATTTCCAGGGTGTCTGGAAATCAGCGCCGCCGCGGATGCGATCGGCGAGATTGCCGATGAACGTCGCATAGAGGTCGGAGGTATTGTATTCGCGGATCGCCTTGAAGTTGTCGGTGACAAGGAACGATGGGCCGTGGGCGCCGGCCGGCGACATCAGGTAGGCCTCGACGCTGTCGAGACCGGCCGGCCAGGGTTTGCCGCCCACGCGCTTGAAGCCCTTCTCGATCCATTGGGCGAAAGTCATGGAGCCGGCGGGGCCTTCCATCGCACAATCGGCCGACTGCGGGATCACGACTTCATAGCCCCACTCGAGATCGCTCTTCCAACCGTGGTTTTTCAGCTGGCGGGCAGCGGATGCGAGTGCATCTGGCACCGAATCGAACAAGTCCGCGTAGCCGTCACCGCCGAAATCGTGGACATGGGCGAAGAATTCGGAGGGCAGGAACTGGGTCAGCCCCATGGCGCCGGCCCAGGACGAGCGCATCTTGTCACGCGGCACGCCCTTTTCGAGCAGCTTCAAAGCATAGAGAAATTCGTCCCGGAACCGCTCCCTGCGCCGGCCGGTCCACGCCTGCGTCGCGAGCGCGCGAATCGCGTCGTGCTCGGGGGTATAGGCGCCGAACGCGGTTTCGCGCCCGAAGATCGCCAGCATGATTGCGCTTTGGACACCGAAGCGGGTTTCGATTTCAGCGAGCTCGGATTTGTATTTCGCGGCAAGCCCGCGACCGGTCTGCGCCAGCCGCCCCAGGTAGGCGGAATCGAGGTACTCGGATGGCGCGCGGGTGAATTCGGCCTGCCGGACCGTGAGCGGCTTGCCATCCAGCGCCAGATCGGGAAGCGACAGGTCGGGTTTCAGGTTCTTGGTCGCCCGATCGAATGTGGCGCGCGAGACCTCGAATTTGTCGCGAGCCTCTGGCCAAAGGCTTTCGATGAATTCGGCGAAGGGCTGGCTTTGTTCGGCGTGCAGGCGCTCGGCCGTGCTGATCGCCTGGATGAATGCAACGGCGAGCATCATGATGGTGAAGCCGCCCGCCCAAGGATCGCTCCGTTTTCGCGCTGCGCCCGCTGCCAAGAGTTTGTCCTTTGGTTCCCGCTGCAATGAGAGATCAGATAACCAAGGAATTCAAGGCCATAATGCGGCGCAACGTCACGGAACTTCGGTTCTTTCCGCGGCTCAGCAGGCTTCTTTCATGCGCGACAGCCGCTCTTCCCAGTCGAGCGCATTGCGGACGATCCCCTCGAGGTCGTCATGTGCAGGCAGCCATTGCAACCGCGCGCGGATCTTGTCGGATGCGGCGACGATTGCCGCGGGATCGCCCGCACGACGCTCCGCCAAGCGGGCTTCGAAATTGATGCCGCTGACCTTTTTGACCGCTAAGACGACCTCGGACACCGAAAAGCCTTGCGAATAGCCGCAATTGAATACGTCCGACTTGCCGCCTTTGCGCAGGTAGCCGAGGGCAACCATGTGGGCCATGGCGAGATCCTTGACGTGGATGTAGTCGCGGATGCAGGTGCCATCCCGGGTCGGGTAGTCGGTGCCGAACACCTGCATGGCGGCACGGCGCCCAAGGGCCGTCTCGCAAGCAACCTTGATCAGGTGTGTCGCGTTAGGGGTTGACTGTCCCGTGCGCCCTTGCGGGTCGGCACCGGCGACGTTGAAGTAGCGCAGCGCGACGTAGTTGAAGGCATGGGCCGCAGCCGTATCGGCGAGCATCTGTTCGCTCATCAGTTTCGACCAGCCGTAAGGCGAGACGGGCTGCAGGCGCGCGGTCTCTGAAACGGGGTTTTCCTCGGGATTGCCATAGACGGCGGCGGTCGAGGAAAAGATGAAGTTCCTGACCCCTCCGGCCACCGCGCATTCGATCAGGTTGCGCGTGTTTGAGGTGTTGTTGCGATAGTAGAGAAGCGGATTTTCGACCGATTCCGGAACGATGATGGAGCCAGCGAAGTGGATGATTGCGTCAACGTGGTGTTCGGCGATCACGCGCTGGACCAGGGCCTCATCGCCGACGTCTCCGACAACAAGGCGCACATCGTCGGGGATAGCCCACGCGAAGCCGGTCGACAGGTTGTCGAGCACGACGACGTCTTCGCCTGCGTCGCGAAGCTCCAGCACCATGTGGCTGCCGATATAGCCGGCACCGCCGGTTACGAGGATGGTCATGAGTTGTAACGTCCCTGATCGAGATTTGGCCGTTGACGGCGCTTCGCAACCGGCGCGCAACTCGTGCGCGCAGGCTGAAGCGCCACCGTTTCTGAATGCCGACGCGTTCAAGAACCATACCAGAACGGGCCCGCTTGCTGCCTGTCAGGCCTCCCCAATTGGTAGCCTTGGTTTGAGCGTAAACCAAACGACAATATCGCTCCCGTTGTCGGGCATCGCATTAAGGATTGATTGACGAGATTGGCGCTTGTCTCGTATGCGCCGCTCTAATTGACGGCAGAAAACGGAAGGTTACCATCTTCATGCCAAAAGTTCCCGCCCGCATTCGCAAGGCCGTGTTTCCCGTTGCCGGTCTCGGCACGCGCTTCCTTCCGGCCACCAAGGCCATGCCGAAAGAGATGCTCACCGTCGTCGACCGGCCCGTGATCCAGCATGTCGTCGATGAGGCGCGGGCTGCGGGCATCGAGCATTTCGTCTTCGTTACGGGTCGCAACAAGGGGGTCATCGAGGACCACTTCGACCGCCAGTTCGAATTGGAGCGCACCTTGGCCGAACGCGGCAAGTCGAAGGAACTCGCAAGCCTGCAGCAGGATCTGCCGAGCGCGGGCCAGACCAGTTTCACGCGCCAGCAGTCGGCGCAGGGACTCGGCCACGCGGTGTGGTGCGCACGCGACATCGTCGGCAACGAGCCCTTCGCGCTGCTGCTCCCCGACATGCTGCATTTTTCGTCGCAACCGTGTCTGTCCAAGATGATGAAGGCCTACGAGGAGGTCGGCGGCAACCTGATCGCGGTGTCTCCGGTGCCCGAAGACCAGACGCAGAACTACGGCATCGTCGGGGTGGACGACCTGGAGAAGGATGTAAGCGAGATCACGACGATGGTGGAGAAGCCCAAACCCGCCGATGCGCCATCGAACCTGCACATCACCGGCCGCTACATCCTGCAGCCGGAGATTTTCGAACTTCTCGAAAAACAGAAACCCGGAGCCGGCAATGAAATCCAGCTGACGGACGCGATGCTTGGTCTTCTCGAGCGGCGCGATCAGAAGTTCCACGCAGTCCGCTTCGAAGGTGAACTCTACGATTGCGGATCGAAGCTCGGCTTCCTGATGGCCAACGTCGCTTACGGCTTGACGCGTGACGACCTTGGCGAACCCTTCCGTGCAGAACTCGGCCGAATGCTAAGCCGCGGCGCCTGATCGAAACAGCAGCGAACTGTCGCCGTAGGAATAGAAACGGTAGCGCGCATCGATGGCGTGGCGGTAGGCCCGCTGCATCGTCTCCAGTCCCGCAAATGCCGAGACCAGCATGAACAAGGTCGAACGCGGCAGGTGGAAGTTCGTCATCAAGGCGTCGACGGCTTTGAAGCGATAGCCCGGCGTGATGAAGATGTCGGTGTCGCCAGTCCAGCTTGGGATCGTGCCGTCGTCGTTCGCCGCGCTTTCCAATAGCCGCAACGAGGTGGTGCCGACCGCCACGATGCGGCCGCCCGCCGCGCGCGTGGCGTTGAGCGCCTCGGCCGTTTCCGGCACAATCGTTCCCCACTCGGCGTGCATGCGGTGCAGGTCGGTATCGTCGGCCTTGACGGGCAGGAATGTGCCGGCTCCGACGTGCAGGGTGACGAACGCATGGGCGACTTTGCGCCGGGCGAGACCGGCGAACAGGGCGTCCGTGAAATGCAGACCTGCGGTGGGGGCGGCGACGGCGCCGTCAGTGCGCGCATAGACCGTTTGATAGGCGGCATCGTCATCTGCGTCGGCCGGGCGACGGGCGGCAATGTAAGGCGGCAGCGGCATGACGCCGGCGGCGGCGATGGCGGCGTCGAGGTCGGGCCCCGAGATGTCGAACGATAGCGTGACTTCACCGCCCTCCTTCTCCTCGACGGTCGCTTCGAGCGCTCCCGGCAGGCAACTCGTGCCGGCTTTCCCGAAGCGGATACGTTCGCCGACGGCGAGGCGCTTTCCCGGGCGGGCAAAAGCCCGCCAGCGATTGCCATCAAGGCGCTTGTGCAGGTTGCAATCGATGCGCGCGACGTTCTCCCCGCGCGTCCGGACTCCGGTCAAGGCGGCAGAGATGACGCGGGTGTCGTTGAACACCAGGCAATCGCCGGGTTCGAGAAGATCAGCGAGTTCGCGCACGCAGCCGTCGGTCAGTTCAGGATCACCGCCCGGCCGCACGACCAGCATGCGGGCGGCGTCGCGGGGGAAGACCGGACGCAGCGCGATCAGGTCTTCCGGCAACTCGAAATCGAACAGGTCGGTCTTCATCGGGTCCCGGGCGAAATCGCCTCGATGACGCCGGCGATTGCGACGCCGATCCAGGCGATAATGGTCAATGAGCCGCCGATCGGAGCGAGCATCGGCAAGGGCCTCAAATCGGCCAAGGCCCCAAGGCCGACGGTTGTCGAGAACAGCCCGGCGCCGAGGAGCATGGCGGCTGCGATTCCGCGCCATGCCGCAGGCGATCTGGAGTGGCTCGCGTAGGCGACAATGGCGATCGATGCCGCCGCGTGCACCATGGCGATCTCGGCTGCCGCGCGCACAGCATCGCCGGCCGCGACATGGGCGGCGGCTGCCGCGAGCGCCACACCACCGGCGCCGAGCAATCCGGCGACGGCGATTGCGATTGGAGTGGTGCGGTGTGTTTGCGGCACTTCGCGTTCCTTTGACCAAGCTGTCATTGTGCCGCTGACGCGCAGTGGAACGCTCAAAGGTCGGCGGCAACCTTCATCGAGACCATGCGGTCGGGATCGCGGACGGGCTCGCCGCGCTTGATCTTGTCGACGTTGTCCATCCCCTCGATGACCTTTCCCCAGGCGGTGTACTGGCCGTCGAGGAACGAAGCATCGCCGAAACAGATGAAGAACTGCGAGTTGGCGGAATTCGGTGGCGTGGCCCGCGCCATCGAGCAGACGCCGCGCACATGCGCTTCATCGTTGAATTCGGCGGGCAGGTTGGGATAGTCGGAGCCGCCCGTGCCGGTGCCTTTCGGGCAACCGGTCTGGGCCATGAAGCCTTCGATGACGCGGTGAAAGGCGATGCCGTCATAGAAGCCCTCGCGGGCGAGTTGCTTGATCCGCTCGACGTGCTTGGGGGCGTGGTCGGGCAGCATCTCGATGACGACGCGGCCTTTTGTGGTTTCAATGACGAGGGTGTTTTCTGGATCCTTGAAGTCGGCCATCGCGGCTTCTCCTTGGTTCGTGTTGGGGTGTCTGGCGGGTGTCCGAAGATTATGATGTTGTCAGGTCTTGGCGTCGGCGAGGACGTAGACCTTCAGCATCTTGTCGGGATTGTCGACCTGGCCGTTGTTGCTTTCGGTGCCCTTTTTCACGGCATCGATGTGCTGCATGCCCTCGGTGACCTTGCCGAACACGGTGTATTGTCCGTTGAGGTGGGGTACGCGGGTAAAGGTGATGAAGAACTGCGAGTTGGCCGAGTCCGGGCTCTGGCTGCGGGCCGCTCCAAGGGTCCCGCGCTCGAAGGCGGCCGGATTGAACTCGGCCTGCAGATCGGGGTATTTCGAGCCGCCGGCCCCGGTCCCCGTCGGGTCGCCGGTCTGGGCCATGAAGCCGGGAATGACACGGTGGAAGACGACGCCGTTATAGAAACCCTCGCGGGCCAGCTGCTTGATGCGGGCGACGTGGTTGGGGGCGAGATCCGGACGCAGGCCGATCAGCACCTTGCCATCCTTGGTCTCGATGACGAGCGTATTCTCGGGATCGTTTCCCGTCACCGGAGCCGTGCCGGCCTCTTCGGCCTTTTCCGGCGTATGCGAGATCTGCGGCTCGTTGGCACAAGAAGCCAGGCCCAGCGACAGGGCGAATGCGAGACAGGTCAGTGCGGTGCGCAACACGTGGGGTTCTCCTATGTGCGGCGAAAAAGTTGAGCGGGTTATGGCCGGAATCCGGTTCTGCGGCAACCCGGCCTCGTGGCTGCCGGCTGGCGGCGGTTGGCAGACATCTTTGGCGGACGGCAGCACACCTCAGTTGGCGAAGCGGAAGTGCATGACGTCGCCGTCCTTGACGACGTACTCCTTGCCTTCGAGGCGCATCTTGCCGGCCTCCTTGGCGCCGGTTTCCCCGCCAAGGGTGACGTAGTCGCTGTAGCCGATGGTTTCGGCGCGGATGAAGCCCTTCTCGAAGTCGGTGTGGATGACGCCGGCGGCCTGCGGAGCCTTGGTTCCCGATTCGATGGTCCATGCGCGGGCTTCTTTTGGCCCGACGGTGAAATAGGTGACCAGATCGAGGAGCTTGTAGCCGGAGCGGATGAGCCGGTTGAGGCCGGCTTCCTCCAGCCCCATCTCGGCCAGGAACGCCTGGCTCTCTTCGGCGTCGAGGCCTGAAAGCTCGGACTCGATCTTGGCGGAGATGACGACGTACTCGGCACCTTCGGCAGCCGCGCGCTCGGCCACCACCTTGGAGAACGCGTTGCCCGCGCTGGCGGAGGCTTCGTCGACATTGCAGACGTACAGCACCGGTTTCGCCGTCAACAGCTGCAACATCTCGAACGTCTTGCGTTCGTCGTCGGGAATGTCCGCCCGGCGTGCCGGCTGACCCTCGCGAAGCAGGGGGAGAACCTTGTCGATGACGGCCATCGTCGCCTTCGATTCCTTGTCGCCGCCCTTGGCCTTCTTTTCGAGCGCCGTCCGGCGGCGCTCAAGCGAATCGAGATCGGCGAGCATGAGTTCGGTTTCGACCGTATCGGCATCCGCGACCGGATCGATGCGGCCTTCGACGTGGGTGATGTCGCCGTCTTCGAAGCAGCGCAGGACATAGGCGATCGCGTCGACTTCGCGGATGTGGGAGAGGAACTGATTGCCGAGACCTTCGCCCTGAGAGGCGCCGCGCACAAGCCCGGCAATGTCGACGAAGGTCAGGCGGGTCGCGATGATGGACTTTGATTTGGCGATCGCCGCAAGCTTTTCGAGACGCTCGTCGGGCACGCCCACTTCGCCGACGTTGGGTTCGATGGTGCAGAAGGGATAGTTGGCGGCTTCCGCCGCGGCAGTCTGGGTGAGTGCGTTGAAAAGCGTCGATTTGCCGACGTTCGGCAGGCCGACGATGCCGCATTTGAAGCCCATGGGGCGGTGTCCTTATCGTTCTTGATTGGCTGGCTGTTGGGTTAGAATGGCACCGCAGACGCGGCAATCGGCAAACGGGCGCACGCACGATCGTCGCGCCCGGACCGGACTGGCCGGCGCCGCATCAGCCATCGTCATTCCCCTTGGTGCGCTTGGCCTCCCGGCTCGCCATCCATTTGCGCAGGTTCTCGGCGATGGCGTTCTGGCGTTTGGCGATCTGGTCGCCGGCCGGATGACCGCCGCGGGGCCGGCCGCGTTGCGGTTTCACCGGTGGCGCATTATCGGCGGACGATTCCCGGTCAGCCGGTCTTGCCGGTTTCTTTCGTTCCGGTTCGTCCACGCCACCGAGCTCGCGCGCGACGGCGGCGGTGAAGCGCGCCAAATCGCCTTCGGCGAGCGGGACGGCGCTCTTGGCGATGGCTTCCAGCAGCGGTTCGAGCCAGTCCTGGTCCGACCTTGAGAAGTCGTGGAGAACGTAGCCGGCGACCAGTTCCTTGCGCCCGGGATGACCGACGCCGATGCGGATGCGTGTATAGTCGTTGCCGAGATGCGCCGAGATCGACTTCAATCCATTGTGGCCGGCATTGCCGCCGCCGAGCTTGGCCTTCAGCTTGCCGGGAAACAGGTCGATTTCATCGTAGAGAACGATCACGTCCTCTTCGTCGATCTTGAGGAAGCGGGCGGCTTCCCCGACTGACTGGCCGGCTTCGTTCATGTAGGTCTGGGGCTTCAGGATCACCGCGCGCTGCTCGCCGATGCGACCCTCGGCGATGAGGCCCTGAAAGCGGCGACGGTAGGGTCCGAATTCGAGGCGGTCCGCGATCCTGTCGACGGCCATGAAACCGACGTTGTGGCGGTTGCGCTCGTATTTCTGCCCGGGATTTCCAAGGCCGACGATGAGCTTCATGGCTGAGCCTCTCTAATCAAACGGCCGCCCCAGTCAGTTGTTGTGACTGAGGCGGCCGGTGATGCGGCGGGGCACAGACCCTGAGGTCTATGCCGCCTCGGACTTAATTGCCGTCTTTGTCTTTGGCGGCGGCTGCTTCACCACCACCTTCGGCATCTTCTTCATCGGCACCGCCGGCCGGGCCGCGGCCGACAATGGTCGCGATGGTGAAATCGCGGTCTTCGATAACCGGAGCGACGCCTTCAGCCATGGCAATGGCCGAGACGTGGATCGACTCGCCGATTTCGACCTTGGCAAGGTCGATCTCGAACACGTCAGGGATGCTGGCGGGTGGCGACCACACCTCGACATCGTGCCGGACGATGTTGAGAACGCCGCCGCGCTTGAGGCCCGGGCAGGAGGCTTCGTTCTTGAACTTGACCGGGATGTGCACGCGCACGCGGTCGCCCTTGGCGATGCGCAGGAAGTCGATGTGGACCGGTGTGTCCTTGACCGGATGCACCTGAACGTCACGCGAGACGACAAGATGTTCCTTGCCGTCGACCTTCAGCGTGATCACCTTGGCCATGAACTGGCCCTTGATGTACATCCTCCAGACATCGTTATAGTTCAGGGAGATGGATTCTGGTTCCTGCTTTCCGCCGTAGATCACGGCGGGAACCCGGCCCTCGCGGCGTACCTGACGTGCGGCCCCCTTACCGACACGTTCACGCGCGACAGCTTCGAGCTCGAAAGTCTCGGTTGCCATTGCTTGCTTCTCCATAAAACGAGACAAGGGACCCGCCGTCCGGTGGGTCCCGTGACTAATCCACGCCCCGGCCTCCAAGGGTGCCGGCTGGCGCACTCACGCAAATTTCAAGTGAGGCGCATGCTTATAGCGGCGTCGGGCGGGATTGGCAACGCCGCGGCTCGAGGCAGCGTCAATCGGAATCGAAGAGCCCGGAAACGCTCTGCTCACGGAACGTCCTCAGGATCGCCTTGGCCAGCAGCGGAGCGATCGGCAGCACGTCGATGTTCCGGGCAGCCCGGACGACTTCGGTCGGCAGGATCGTGTCGGTGATGAACAGCGACTTGATATGCGAATTGCGGATCTTGGAGGCAGCCCCGCCCGACAGCACACCGTGCGTGATGTAGGCGTGCACGTCGATGGCGCCACCGGCCATGAGGGCGTCGGCGGCGCTGACGAGGGTGCCGCCGGAATCGACGATATCGTCGAGCAGAATGCAGCGCTTTCCCGCCACATCGCCGATGACGCTCATGATGCTGGCCTTGCCGGGCGCTTCCCGCCATTTGTTGCAGATAGCAATCGGGACCTGCAGGCGGTTGGCCAATTCACGCGCGCGCACGACGCCGCCGGCATCGGGCGACACCACCATCAGGTCATCCGTATCGAAGCGTCCCCTGATATCCCGGACGATGACCGGGGCGGCGTAAAGGTTGTCGGTTGGGATGTCGAAGAAGCCCTGGATCTGGCCGGCGTGGAGGTCGAGCGTCAGGACGCGGTCGGCGCCGGCGCGCTCGATCAGGTTGGCGACCAGCTTGGCGGTGATGGGCGTGCGCGGCTTCGGTTTGCGGTCCTGCCGGGCATAGCCGAAATACGGAATGACGGCCGTGATGCGCTTTGCGGACGCCCGCTTCAGACAGTCGATGAGCACGAGAAGCTCCATCAGGTTGTCGTTGGCTGGGAACGAAGTCGACTGGATGATGAAGCAGTGCTGGCCGCGGACGTTCTCGTGGATTTCCACGAAGACCTCCTTGTCGGCGAAGGTCTCGACGTGGCTCTTGGTCAGCGGAACCTTGAGAAGTTCGCTGATTTCGGCGGCGAGCGGTCGGTTGGAATTACCGGCCACGAGCTTGAGGTTTGGCGGCGGATTAACTGAATCCTCGCCGTCAAAGGCATCGAAAGACATACGCGCACCCTCTCCGCGACGTTCTGATGACAGGTCTGTAACAAGCCGATCGGCGCGCTGTAAACAGCAGTTGTCAGCCAATTCCCCAACAACACTGTTACGTCTGGCGCATAATTCGCCGACTGATTTTTGAAATAAGAAGCCCGGCCGGTCTTTCGACGGGCCGGGCTGCGTGGATGCGTCGCATCGCTGCGCGCGGAGACCTCCCGCGCGTCAGTTCGTTTTCGTAGCAGTCCTGGAGTCGGGAAGCAGCTTGAGAATCCCCTGTGCGGCCGCCGCAGCGGCTGCATCGGCGGTTTTGCCCCATGCTCCATCGAGGGAACCGGACTGGATCGCATTCTTCTGGGAAACCGTGCCGAGCTTCTTGCCCGACGGGTCTTTGACATCCCAGTCGATGTTGATCTCCTGCTGACCAGCCGTACTTGCCTGACGCAGTGCAACCCGGCCTTCGACCCGGTATGACTGGGCTGTCGGAGCAGCGGCCAGCGCAACGCCGCTGCGGGAGAGTTCGCTGCGGATCGCACGTGTCAGGGAGATGCTGCCGTCACCCGGAGCTCCGGTGACGCTCGGTACGATGGCGTTGACGCCTTTCTCGATGCTACCGGTTACCGTTCCGTTCGGAGCGGTGGCGCGCGCCTGCTGAAGCTGAGGGTTTTGTGCCTGCGCGACCGGGTTGATTCCCGCCGGCGCCGTCTGCACCGCGCCAGCTACGGCCGGAGCAGCGGGCGCACTGGACGGCAACCAGGTCGCCAGCGACGTTGCTGTTTTTTCCGAGATGGCACTCATCACCTCTGGTGTCACCGATGACCAGGGATCTGTGCCGGCGGCGGCCGGCGCGATTTCCTCACCGCTGATGCGGTTGACGCGTTTGCCGGTCGGATCGGTGACGTCCCAGATATAGGAAACCTTCGTTCCCGCCTTTTCACGGGCGGAAACCACGTAGCCGCGCAGCGTGTATTGCACGCCTGGACCCTCTGCGACGGTGATATTGCGCGTGCGCATGGCGCTCGTCAGTTGCGTTTGCATCTGCGAGGCGACCTGATCCGGCGCGCCGATGATCGGCGCGATGGCAATTCGCGTGGAAGCGACCGCAGGTGCGTCCAGAGCCGGAGCAGCTGGCGTGTCTCCTGCGCTGAGAAGCGTCGGCCCGGTCGTGCTGCACCCTGACAGCGCGATACCGAGTATGGCGGCGAGGCTCGTGAGCGTGATCGAAGTCCGCGCACGCCACGCCGCAGCAGCATTATTGGTCGTCACGACGACGTCCCCCTGTAATGACCCGCTGATCATCCGGCGGCCGGCGTACTTACCTTGCGGCCTCTACAAGCTTTACGTCCGGTACTCATTAAGCTTTACGTCTAGCTTGGTGTTGGTGGCCACGTCCAGCCACTTTTGATAGCAAGAGCCTACAAGATTAAGAGACGCACCCCTGCTGCGCCGCCGTTCTGTGGATATTGCATTTATGCAACGAGAATTGCGGAGATTTGACGACCGTAATCAGGCTCTTTGCGGTGCGTCGTGCGGCGGAAGCTGAAGAACTCCGAATCGTTTGCATAGGTGCAGCAGTCGGTTGAGGCGATACTGGCGAGACCCTTGGCCGCGAGTTCGGCAAGGATAAACCCGGGCAGGTCGAAGTGTGGTTTGCCTCCAGGAACCGGTGTTGCAAAATAGCGCATGAACGCCGGATTGCGATCCGTCAGACCGGTCTGGAAGTCGGCTCCCACCTCGTAGTTCGGCTGCGTGATGCACGGTCCGAGCGCAGCATGGATGCGGTCGCGCCGGGCGCCCAGCTCTTCCATCTTCCTCACGGTGGCTTCGAGAATGCCGCCGACAGCGCCGCGCCAGCCGGCATGTGCGGCGGCGACGACCCGGGCCTGAGGGTCGGCGAGCAGCACGGATCCGCAGTCCGCCGTCAGTATCCCGATGGCAAGGCCGGGCGTGCGGGTGACGAGAGCATCTGCGCGCGGCGGATCTCCGGTCTCGAACGCGGTTTCCACCACCAGGGCCTCCGCACTGTGGATCTGGTAGGGGGTGAGGACCGCCGGGTCCGTAGAGCCTAGTTTCAAGGCGACGCGGGCGCGGTTCTGCAGGACCTTGTCGCGGTCGTCCATTGAACCCAGGCCGCAATTAAGACCGGCGTAGATACCCGTCGAGACCCCACCCTGGCGGGTAAAGAAACCGTGCCGGATGCCGGGAAGATCGGCGAGATTGTCGGCTTCGATAGGGCGTGGCATGTGGTTTCCTTGGACCGCTGGCGGGCATTTTACCGGAGCGGCGCAACTAGTACCGCCGATCAGAAGTCCATGTGTCGTATCAGTCAACCGCTTTCAGGGACTTCTGATCGAAAAGCGGTACTAGATTCAATGTTTTACTAGTACCCTCTGCTTTCAGAAGTTCGTCAGTGTGGTTGTCGCGAATGACTCACGAACTTCTGAAAGCGGGTACTAGTTCAAAACAGCGGCTGTGCGACGCGCTGCCCGCGAAGTATTCCGATCATTCGAACCCGGGCAGAATCGGCAGACCCAAGGAGCGCACGCCGATTGCCTTGAAGCGGGCGCCCATGCCCTGCGGCGACATGAGCCGCATGATACCGGCTTCTATCTCGGCAGCCTTGCCGGGATTGGCGCTCATCAGGCGCGAGCCGCGCTCGACGATGCCGAGGCGTCCGAGGAATTCGGCCTGGGTGATGGGACCATCGACGACGAGGTGCCCGCGGCGACCCTCGGCCGAAATGGTTTCAAACTGTAGCTTCGCGTCGTTGAAATCGACCTGACACGTCAGATCGGCCTCTCCCGGCGATGTCAAAGGATGTTCGTAGCGGTGTCCGCGTACCGCCTGCAGGGTATCTCCGGTGACGACCTTATCCATGCAGCGGTCGGGATCGTAATGGCCGTAATCGATAAAGAGAGCCGCCCACGGATCACGCAGCCGATCGGCAAGACGATGCAGCACCGTCCAATCCTGAGCTTCGAAGATGCCGCCTTCTGACAGACCTGGATTGGCAGCAAACAAGCTGGCGTCGTCCGATTGAGCGGCTCGCGGCATCGTCATGAAGATCAGCCGGTCATCGGCGAGGCCAACTCCGCGCATAACGCATTGCGCACCCGCCACTTGGAACTGCTGAACCGGACATGTGTCCAGGAACTCGTTTGCGACGACAATCGCAGGCGCGTCTGCGGGAATATCGCTTATCCGCTCCAGCCTGAGGATAGGGTTGGCCGCAAGTGCAGTCGAATTGAGTTCGATCTGATGGCGGGCGATGTCCACAAGGACGATATTCGCGGCTTGAAGAAACCCTGGGACGCGATGCGCGGCGCGAATCGCATCCTGCATCAACGTTCCCCGGCCGGGCCCCAGTTCGATGAAATTGAAGCGCGACGGCGAACCCATCTGCTGCCAGACGACTGCGGCCCACAGTCCGATCAGCTCCCCGAACGTCTGGCTGATTTCGGGCGCCGTTATGAAGTCGCCGCTACCGCCGATCGCCGGTTTGTGACGGTAATAGCCGTGGACGGGATCCTGGAGGCAGATCCTCATGTAGTCGCAAAGAGTGATCGGGCCGGCATCCCTGATCTGCTGCTTCAGCTGCAATGCCAGCGGTGTGTCGCGGCGCGCCTCTGGATCGTAGCACGTCACGCTAGCGTCCTCTCCTCTGGCACGTGCGCGCGTGCGCGGTAGATGCACCACGCCCCCAGCACCAGCATCGGCACCGAATAGAGCATGCCTTTCGTGATCGGATAGCTGTCGAACACGAGGCGGTAGTCGACGATCTTGAAGAACTCGCAGAAGATGCGGAAAACGCCATAGCCGACCAGAAAGACGCCCGTCGTCAGTCCTGGCGTCTTCAGGCCTTTCAGGGTCCAGGTGAGGTAACGCAGCAAAACGAACAACGCGATGCCTTCGAGGGCGGCTTCATAGAGCATTGCCGGGTGGCGCGGGCCTTCGCCCCAGCCTGGGAAGACCATGCCCCATGGCACTGTCGTCGGTGCGCCGACAACCTCGCCATTGATGAAGTTGGCGATGCGGCCAAAGAACAGCCCGATGGGAACCGCAGCCGAGACCAGATCCATCACCGGCCAAACCGACACGCCGAACCGGCGGGCGAAGATGAGCATCGCCACTCCCGTGCCGATGAGACCGCCGTGAAACGCCATGCCGCCTTTCCAGATCGCCAAAATCTCCCACGGGTTGGAGAAATAATAGCCGGGTTGATAGAACAGCACATGGCCAAGTCTGCCGCCGATGATGACGCCGGCCGTCACCCAGACGAGGAGTTCATCGACATCATCGACGCTCATCGGGGCGGTATTGCCCGGCCATAACTCTGCGCGCTGGAGGAGTTGGCGGACATAGAGCCAGCCGAGGATCAGCCCGGCGGCATAGGCAAGCCCGTACCAGCGGATCGCGATCGGACCGATCTGCAGGGCAATCGGATCGATCTGAGGGAACGGTATGTCGAGGGGGCTCATGCGTGCCTTAAGCGTTTTCCGGATAGAGGCTTTTCAGACCTTCCCGCGAAGCTTCGCAGATACCGCGCTCGGTAATGAGTCCGGTGACGAGCCGGGCGGGTGTCACGTCGAACGCCGGATTGCCGGCACCCGACCCGGGGGCGGCAATCTCGACGGTGACGATCGTACCGTCGGGAAGGCGGCCTGGCATCTTCAGGACTTCATCGCTCGAGCGCTCCTCGATCGGAATTGAGAAGCCATCCTCGATGGTCCAGTCGATGGTTGAATGCGGCAGCGCCACATAGAAGGGCACGCCGGTATCGTTGGCCGCCAGCGCCTTCAGATACGTGCCGATCTTGTTGCAGACGTCGCCGGTCGCCGTGACGCGGTCGGTCCCGACGATGACGAGGTCGACCCGGCCATGCTGCATCAGATGCCCGCCGGCGTTATCGACGATGATGGTGTGCGGGATCCCGTGAGATCCCAGTTCAAAGGCCGTCAGCGAAGCCCCCTGGTTGCGCGGCCGCGTCTCGTCGACCCAGACGTGGACGGCGATGCCTTTGTCGTGGGCCTGATAAACCGGCGAAGTCGCCGTGCCCCAGTCGACGCAGGCGATCCAGCCGGCGTTGCAGTGGGTCAGCACGTTGACGGGTTCGCCCGGCGCCTTTTTGGCCGCGATATCCTCGATCAGCTTCAAGCCATGCACGCCGATCATGCGGCAGGTCTCGACGTCCCCGTCGCACAATTGGGCGGCGCGCGCATAAGCTGCGGCCACGCGCTCTTCGCGCGGCAGGTTCTGCACGCTCTTGCGCATTTCACCGAGCGCCCAGCGCAGGTTGACCGCGGTCGGCCGCTGCGCGTTGAGGTGGTCGATAGCCGCGTCCATGGCCTCGTCGGAAGCGTCCTCACGCAGCGCCAGGCAGAGGCCGTAGGCAGCGGTTGCGCCAATTAGCGGAGCGCCGCGCACCTGCATCGTCTTGATCGCGACGGCGGCTTCCTCAATCGTCGTCAGCCGCGCCGTGACGAACTCGTGCGGCAAGCGCGTCTGGTCGATGATCTCGACCGACCAGCCATCGTCGTTCAGCCAGATGGTGCGGTAGGATTTGCCGTTGATCTTCATGGCTGCCCTTTTGCTGTCCCTGGAGGCGCCGATCAGGAGTCGTGATCGGTGGTGTGGGCGCCTGTGGGAACCGCCACAGCTTCGTGCAGGCCGCAGGCCTGGCAAGTGAATTCATACCACGACATGTGCGGACGCGACGACTTGTCGACGATTTTGACTCCGGGCGCCGAACAGATCGGGCAAAATTGCTCGACGCGCGTGTCGGCCTGCCACTTGCGCACCGTGGCCATGGCGCATGCAGCAAGCTCGGGCGTGCCGATCAGCTTGGAGGGATATGTCATCAATGGCCCTCGAAGGCCATGATCGCATGACACGGCACATTCAGCGCCTCGATCTTCTTGCGCCCGCCGATCTCGGGCAGGTCGATCACGAAAACGGCGCCAATGACGTCGCCGCCGGTCCGCGTGATCAGTTTTATCGCCGCTTCGGCCGTACCGCCGGTCGCGATCAGGTCGTCGACGACGAGGATGCGCTCACCCGGCTTGACGGCGTCTTCGTGGATCTCGATGGTGTCGGTACCGTATTCCAGGTCGTAGTCCTGGCCGATCGTGTTCCACGGCAGCTTGCCTTTCTTGCGGATCGGAATGAAGCCGCAGCCGAGCCGGTCGGCGATGGCGCCTCCCAATATAAAGCCGCGCGCCTCGATACCTGCCACCGCGTCGATCGGTTCAAAGCGGTAAGGTTCCACCATCTGGGCGATGGTGGCCTTGAAGCCCTGGGCGTCGGCGAACAGCGTCGTGACGTCGCGGAACATGATGCCGGGCTTGGGATAATCGGGAATGCTGCGCACGAGATGCTTGAGATCGGACAAGTGGGCCTCCGGGAACAGTGGGGTGTGCCGGACGGCAATCCTTCAAGCGGACCGCGTTCTCGACAAAATCGCTGCGTTTCATAGCAAGTTCAGGTTCGGGAAGATAGAAGGGGCTGCATGACGATGGTGCGGGGGTCCTCAGCGGACGCCCCGTCGCGGCGTTCCCGAATGGCTTCGGGCGCGCGTGAAGGAGGATTGAACATGGCCGACCCCGACTTCCCGTTGATGGCCGACGACGAAATGGACGATCTGCCGCGGACGCTGCGCCGGGAAAAGGCCGCCCGTGAGCGCCAGGCACAGGGGCGCACCGACAGCCTCGGCGATGGCCGTGCCGCGCCCTCGCCGGAGCTTGGAGCGCAAATCGATTCGCCATATGGGCAAGGCGCCTACGAAGACGAGCCGTTGCCGGCCGAAGTCCAGCGCATCAATATCCCGTTCCTGCATTTGATGGGGTTTTTCCTCAAGGCGGTGCTCGCTGCCGTTCCCGCGCTGATCCTGCTCGGAGCCATCATCTGGGGCGCCGGCGAGATTTTGCAGCACTACTTCCCGTGGCTGTTGCAGATGAAAATCGTCATCCTCTTCCCAGAGTAGCCGGGCTCTTCCCTGAGTAGCCGGGCCCGTTCGCGGGGCGGCAGCTTCGAAGTGCCTCAGCTGCCGCGCAGGGGCGGGCGGGTTCAACTCCCCGACAGTTCCTCGCCGCGCTTCTTTGCGGCAACGATGGCGTTCACGAACAGGGAGCGCATGGCATCATCCCGCATCAGGACATCCAGCGCCGCCGCGGTCGTGCCGCCGGGCGAGGTCACGTTCCTGCGCAATTCGCCGGCCGGTTGGTCGGATTGATCGAGCAGTGCGCCGCTGCCGGCGACCGTCGCACGGGCGATCTGCGCCGACAGCACGGGGTCGAGGCCTGCCGCCACCCCGGCTTCGGTCATGCATTCGACGAGATGAAAGACATAGGCGGGGCCGGAACCGGACACCGCGGTCACCGCATCCATCAGCGCTTCGTCGTCGACCCAGGCCACCTTGCCGACCGCCGACATCAGTTTCGTCGCGAGGTCCTTTTGCCCGGCGCTGACATGAACGTTGCCACAGCACACCGTCATGCCGTGGCCGATGGCGGCGGGCGTATTGGGCATCGCGCGCACGATTGCCGATCCGGCAGGAAGATGCCTCGCAAAGCTCGCAATCGTGCGGCCGGCGGCGATCGACAATGTCAGTGTGTGGGGCCCGGCGAGACGCGCGGCTGAAGGAAAGACATCATCCATCACCTGCGGCTTGACGGCGGCAAGGATCACCGCAGGCGGCGCATCGAGTGCGTCGAACATGGCAGCCTGTCCGATGCCGTGCGCTGCGATGACGCTCGCCGTCTCGGCTGGCGGGGCCGGGTCCTGGATCAGGACATCGGCGGGCAGTAATCCGCGCGCCAGCAGGCCCGAGAGGAGGGCGCCGCCCATTTTGCCGGCGCCCAGGATCAGGATTGGACCTGGAAGATCGAGCTTCATCTCTGGTTCTCTGCGCCTCGTGCCTGAACCATGCGCGGGGGACCATGTCGACCGCGCCTCACGCCTGTCCTTCGGTCTCGAACATCGTCGAGACCAGGGCTTCACGGCTTGGCTTACCTGCCCAGACGACGAATTGGAACGCCTGATAGTAGCGCTCGCAGGATTCGAGGGCAGCTTGCAGCAGGGCTTCGCACTGTTCGATGCTGGCGACCGAGCCGCCGAGAAGCAGCGAATGGCGGTACATGACGAGCCCCTCGTCGGTCCACAGATCGAAGTGGCCGAGCCACAGCTGCTCGTTGATCTGCGCAACCAGGCGGTACATTTCGTTCAAGCGCTGATCGGGCACGCGAAAGTCGAATGCGGATGCGACATGCAGCGCCTGCAGATCGTCGCGCCAATTCAGTGACACGTGATAATCGGTCCAGGTTCCGGCGACGACCAACGTCAATTCGTCATCGCCGTTTCGCTCGCATTGCCAGTCGTGACGCCCGGCCAGCTGCTCGATGAGGTCGATCGGATTGGAGAGGCGGTCGTAACCTTTAGCAGCCATTGCCATTCATGGTCCTCGTAGTTATCCGCAATGCCTGGACAGGCCGGCGGGCGCACCGCGCTTCGTTAACGTTGCCTGGAACTTCGGCGCACCATCGGCGCGTCGCTCAATCCAGGCATTCACGCAAAACGACGGACAGCCGTCGCCCGGCTGCTGGAGGCACCCAACCATCGAGGCGTGTGAGTCGCAACCGCGCACGGGCAAGTGTCCACCGGCATCGTGGCCAGGAGCGGGCAAGCCGGGCGATCTGAGCGTTATTTGTTGAAAACCGCTGGATAAGCGAGACGCGCGACGTTCACGCACTCGACAAGTGAACAGGGTCCATAAGGCCCGATTCACGCAGTCTCAAACGCTGCCGCCCGGCTGCTGGAACTGCGCTTCGAGGGCCGCAATCCGGGCTTCGAGCCGTTCGTTCTCGGCACGCGCCTTTTCGGCCATTGCGCGGACCGCTTCAAAGTCCTCCCGCGAGACGACATCCATCTCGCGCAGAAATTTTTCGCCCTGCGCGCGCATCAGCGTCTCGACTTCGCGCTGGGCGCCCTGTGCGGCTCCGGCGGCGTCGGTCATCATCTTGGCGAGTTCGTCGAAGAGGCGGTTCGAGGTCTGGGTCATCCGAGCTGTCCTGTGTGGAGCCTTTACCCATATCTGCGCCGCCCGTGCGCCCGGTTCAACCCTGTCTTCCGCTTCAATCTGGAATGAGGCTGCCCAGATAGGTGAGAAACGCGTCGATCTCGTCTTCCTTGAGTGAGATGACGGGCATGTCCGGATGACCGGTCACGATGCCCTCGGCGAGCGATTCGGCGAGATCCTCAAGCTTATATCTCTTCGCGACATCGCGGAATGGCGGAGCGTCGGTGTGGGGAGAGGTGTCGTTTCGCCCGAGCGCATGACAGCGCCCGCAGTTCTCTTCGGCAACCGCTTCGCCGATCGCGACGATCGCGGACATCGACATGGAGTTGAGATCAGCCTCCTGGGCTGCGGCGGGCTGCAGGCAGAAGCCGAGCACGAAACACGACAGGGCGAGGGTTTTCAAGTTCGGCATTGCGCTGACTCACTCGGACTAACAGGTAAAAATTGCAATGTTCATCTCAGGGTTGGCGCCGGCCAGCCTTGTTCAACGTCAAAACTTGCGCGCGCGGCCTCATCGACCTGATGTTCAGCGCAGTCGGAACCCTTTCAAGGCCGCGTTGACGATCTGGCCGATCATCCTGCGCATGATCGATTTGGTCGCGTAACTCGCGGCCTGTTCGGCCATCGATTTACCGCCGCGCGGACCGCGCCCGAAGACGCTCTTGCCAAGTTCTTCACCCCAGCCGCCGCCGGCTTCGGCTTCGGCTTTCAGTTCCTCTTCCTTCCTGGCCAACACGGCTGCGCGTTTCGAAAGCAATTCATGAGCGCTTTCGCGGTCGACGGTGTGATCGTACTTTCCGGAGACGGGACTGCGCTGCATCAAGGTGGCGCGTTCTTCCGGTGTCAGCGGGCCGATCTGGCCTTCGGGAGGCCGGATCAAGGTGCGCTGGACCATCGACGGCTCGCCCTTGTTCTCCAAGGTCGAGACGAGCGCCTCGCCGATGCCGAGTTCAAGGATGGCGCGCTCGGTGTCGATGTCCGGGTTGGGGCGGAACGTCTCGGCGGCCGCCCTCACGGACTTCCTCTCCTTCGGGGTAAACGCTCGCAACTGGTGCTGGACGCGGTTGCCGAGCTGGGAGGACACCGTATCGGGGACGTCGAGCGGGTTCTGGGTAATGAAATAGACGCCGACGCCCTTGGAGCGGATCAGCCGGGCGATCTGCTCGATGCGCTGCAGCAGCGCCTTTGGGGCTTCGTCGAACAACAGGTGAGCTTCATCGAAGAAGAATACGAGCTTGGGCTTGGGCTGGTCGCCGACCTCGGGAAGGTGCTGCCACAGCGTCGTCAACAGCCACAGCAGGAACGTCGAATAGAGCCGCGGGCTCTGCATCAGCTTGTCGGCGGTCAACAGGTTGACGATGCCGCGTCCATCCATGCTGACCCGCATGAGATCTTCGATGTTCAGCGCCGGCTCGCCGAAAAACTTGTCGGCACCCTGCTCCTCCAGCACCAGCAGACGCCGCTGGATGGCGCCAACCGAAGCCGGGGCGATGTTGCCGTACTGGTTGGACAATTCCTTGGATCGTTCCCCGATGCTGTTGAGCGCCGATCGCAGGTCCTTGAGGTCGAGGAGCAGGTATTCCTTATGCCCGGCCGCCACTTCGTCGGCGGCGACGCGGAAAACGATGTTGAGGACGCCCTCCTGGACTTCGTTCAATTCCATCAGCCGCGACAACAGCAGCGGCCCCATATCGGCCACGGTTGCGCGTACCGGATGGCCCTGCTCGCCGAAAACGTCCCAGAAGACCGTCGGATAGGCGCTGTTTTGATAACCCTTGAAGCCGATCTTCTCGTTGCGCTTGACGATGAAGTCCTTCAGCGTCCCGGCCTTGGCGATGCCGGACAGATCGCCCTTGATGTCGGCGGCAAAGACGGGAACGCCGGCCTTGGAGAAACCTTCGGCCAGAACCTGCAGCGAAACCGTCTTGCCGGTGCCCGTGGCGCCCGTGATCAGCCCGTGGCGGTTGGCCAGCTTGAGGTCGAGGTACTCGGGCTTGACGCTGGTGCCGAGATAGATCTTGCCGTCCTGCAGTAAAGACCCGCTCATCGCTATCACCTCTTCGATGTTCGCTCGCACGGCGGTTTGCGACACATGCTTCAGCGAATCTCCAATTCTCGTGTTGATCTGCGTAATGGCATAGTTGGAGCTGAATTGAAAACAGCAGTTGCTTCTGCGACTAACAGCTATTCTCTGCAAACTGTTGTTCGCCAGAGGCTGATTTGGGTTGCAGCGAGCGCGTGCGACCGGCGCGGGACTTAACCGAACGCGGCAATTTGCGGATGCGTTTGGAACGGGTAGGGTGGCGCCGTTGCAGTGCAGCACGGCAAGCCGCCGACTGTGCTGGCAAACTCTTGATAGAAGCAAAGGCCGCCGACAAATGTGCGCTGAAACCTTGAAACTCGCCTCAGATTTTCCGACCCCGAGCGAAGCGCAATGGCGTGATCTTGTCGCCAAGGCGCTGAACGGTGGCGATTTCGAGAAGCATCTCGTATCGAAAAGCGCCGATCGACTGGCGATTGCACCGCTCTATCCGCGCCGTCACGATGGCGCACCGATCAGCGGCGAGACCGCCGGACGGCCCTGGCGGATTTCGGCTCGTGTCGATCACCCTCGTTCGCGTGAAGCTTGCGCACAGGCGCTGGAAGATCTGAAGAACGGCGTCGATTCGCTGACCCTGGTCTTTCCTGGCAGCCTGTCCGCGCGCGGTTATGGAATGACCTGCGATACGGTCGCGGATCTCGATGCGGCGCTCGATGGCGTGGCGCTCGAGATGATCGCACTGAGGCTCGATCCAGCGCCGATGGGGCGCATCAACGCCGCGCTCGTCGCAGCGCTCGTCGAGAAGCGCGGGCTGAACCCCGCTGCCTGCACCATCGATTTCGGCATGGACCCGATCGGCAATCTGGCCTATCGCGGCGTTCTCGTCGCCGATTGGCCGACGGTCGGACAACGGCTCACCGATGCCGTCCAGGCGCTCGGGGCGAAGGGCTTCATGGGGCCGTTCCTGAACTGCGATACGCGCCCCTTCCATGAGGCGGGCGCATCGGAAGGCCAGGAACTCGCCGTTGCCCTCGCAACCGGTGTAGCCTACCTCAGGGCTCTGACGGATAGCGGCCTGAGCGGAGCGGAGGCCAGCAAGGCCATCTCGTTCACGCTTGCCATCGATCCAGATCAATTCCTCGGGATGGCGAAAATCCGCGCCTTGCGACGGCTGTGGGCGCGGATCGAAGAGGCAAGCGGGATATCGCCGCAGCCAATCCGGATCAATGCCGAAACGGCCTGGCGCATGCTGACCAGGCGCGATCCGTGGGTGAACATGCTGCGTGCCACGATGGCGACATTCATTGCCGGGGTCGGGGGCGCGGACTCGATGACCGTACTGCCGCATACGCTGGCGCTTGGACTTCCGGACGGCTTCGCGCGCCGGGTGGCGCGCAATACGCAAAGCGTCCTCCTGGAGGAATCGAACCTGTGGCGCGTTGCCGACCCGGCTGCCGGTGCGGGCGGCTATGAAGCCCTGAGCGACGAACTGGCGGCTGCGGCCTGGACGCTGTTCCAGGAGATCGAGATGCAGGGCGGCATGGTCGCCAGCCTCGGTTCCGCACACATCCAATCGAAGATCAGAGCGGTCCGCGAAGCCCGCGAAGAGGCCATCGCCCGGCGCCGAATCGCGATCACCGGCACGAGCGAGTTTCCGCTTCTGGGCGAGGGCGGGGTCGACGTCCTCGACGTCGCAGCCGATCCTTCAGGGGGTATTCCCGCCCGGCGCGACGACAACCGCGAATTAGCCTTTGCCGATCTCGTCGGTGCGCTGGTGCGGGGCGCCACGCGCGGCGAGGTGACGCCAGGGCCGGTCGCAACGACTGTGGCTGAAGCGCTGCCGTCCGTCCGCTTGGCCGCGCCCTTCGAAAACCTCCGCGACAAGGCGCAGGCCTACAAGCAGAGAACGGGGGCCTATCCGCAGGTGTTCCTCGCCAGTCTCGGCCCCATCGCAGCCCACACGGCGCGCTCGACGTGGATCAGGAACCTGCTGGCCGCCGGTGGCATCGAGGCTTTGACCACCGAAGGATACGCCTCGGCCGAACTGGCCGCGTCGGCGTTCAAAGCGTCGGGGGCGAAGCTCGCGTGCATCTGTTCGTCCGACGACATCTATGCGGAAGTGGGGGCTCAGACCGCCACGGCATTGAAGGCAGCAGGCGCCGGCAGCGTCTTGCTCGCCGGACGGCCTGGGGCGCTCGAAGCAGTCCTCAAGGATGCCGGGGTCGATACTTTCGTCTTCGCCGGGCAGGATATGCTGGCATTCCTTACGCAATTGCAGAGGCGTCTCTTGCCGGACTGACCAGCGCCCCGGCATGTGCCGGATCGGCCGTTGGTTGCGGCGGGAGGTTCGAGAGGGCTTCGCGTTGAGGCGCTGACAAGCCTGTGCACAGCCCCGGCCAGGTGGCGCGACATTGCAGCCATTGACAAGACAATCGGGGGCAGCGCGGCTATAAGCATGCGCCAGCCCGCCCTCCGGGCACTGTTTCAGGGTATCGCGCCCAGCCGATCAGGACCACCATGACTGAAGCCAGCACCCCCGTCATCACGCCTGAACTTGTCGCCGAACACGGTCTGAAACCGGACGAGTACCAGCGGCTGCTCGAAATCATGGGCCGCGAGCCTTCACCGACCGAACTCGGCATCTTCTCGGTGATGTGGTCGGAGCACTGCTCTTACAAGTCCTCGCGCTACTGGCTGAAGACGCTGCCGGTGACGGGTCCGCGGGTGATCCAGGGCCCCGGCGAGAACGCCGGCGTCGTCGATCTGGGCGACGGCTGGGCTGCCGTCTTCAAGATGGAGAGCCACAATCACCCGAGCCATATTGAGCCCTACCAGGGCGCGGCCACCGGCGTCGGAGGCATCATGCGCGACGTCTTCACGATGGGCGCGCGCCCGGTCGCCAACCTCAATGCGCTGCGTTTCGGCGCCCCCGATCACGCCAAGACCCGCCATCTCGTTTCCGGCGTCGTTGCCGGCATCGGCGGCTACGGCAATTGCGTCGGCGTGCCAACGGTCGGCGGTGAAACGAATTTCGACAAGGGCTACAACAACAATATCCTCGTCAACGCCATGTGCGTCGGACTGGCGCGAACCGACAAGATCTTCTATTCGGCGGCCAAGGGCGTCGGCCTCCCCGTCGTCTATGTCGGCTCGAAAACCGGCCGCGACGGCATCCACGGCGCGACCATGGCATCGGCCGAATTCGACGAGAATTCGGATGAGAAGCGGCCCACCGTGCAGGTCGGCGACCCCTTCACCGAGAAGCTGCTCATCGAGGCCTGCCTGGAACTGATGGCTTCCGACGCGATCATCGCCATCCAGGACATGGGAGCTGCCGGCCTGACCTCGTCGACGGCGGAAATGGCTGACAAGGGCGGCGTTGGGATCGAGCTCGACCTCGACAAGGTGCCGCAACGCGAAGACGGCATGACGGCCTACGAGATGATGCTATCGGAAAGCCAGGAACGCATGCTGATGGTGCTGCGCCCGGGCTCGGAGGCGGCCGCCGAAGCGGTGTTCCACAAATGGGGACTCGACTTCTCGATCATCGGCCGCACCACGGACACCGGCCGCATGATCGTCACGCATCACGGCGTGGTCGAAGCCGATATCCCGGTCGCGACGCTGGCCGATTCCGCACCGCTTTATCAGCGCCCCTACGTGCCGACACCGGCAAGAAAGGCGCTCCTGCCTCAATGGATCGCTGCACCCGCAGGCGGAATGCTCGAAACGCTCGAGACGATGATGGGCGCGCACCAGTTGTGCTCGCGGCGCTGGATCTACGAACAATACGATCACATGGTGATGGGCGACACCATCCAGCGGCCGGGCGGCGATGCCGCCGTCGTGCGCGTGCACGGCACGGCCAAGGGAATTGCGGCGACGTGCGATGTCACTCCGCGCTATGTCGCTGCCGATCCGGCGATGGGCACCAAGCAGGCGGTCGTCGAGACGTGGCGCAACCTGATTGCGGTCGGCGCTGACCCGCTGGCCATCACCGACAACCTCAACTTCGCTTCGCCCGAGCGGCCCGAAGTGATGGGGCAGTTCGTCGGCGCCATCGAAGGAATGGGAGAAGCCTGCCGCGCGCTCGACTATCCGGTCGTCTCCGGCAACGTCTCCCTTTACAACGAAACCAATGGGGTCGGTATTCCGCCGACACCGGCCATCGGTGGGGTCGGGCTTGTGCCGGACGTGTCGCTCACCGCCTCTTTCGCATTGAAACGGGAAGGCGAACTCCTGATCGTCATCGGCGCTGAACAGGGCTGGCTCGGACAGTCGCTCTACCAGGAGATCATTGCCGGCGGGCTCGATGGCGCGCCGCCGCCGATCGATCTGGGCGAAGAGATCAAGGCGGGACGGCTGGTGCGCAGCCTCATTCGCGAGTCCGGCATCGACACCGTTCACGATTGCTCGGACGGCGGCCTGCTGGTTGCTGTCGCGGAAATGGCGCTGGCCGGTGACATCGGCGTCGAGCTCTTCTCCTACGAGGGCCGCCTGCCCGAGCATGCGGTCTGGTTTGGCGAAGACCAGGGCCGCTATGTCATTTCGGCGGAACCCTCGCGCGCCGAGCGGATCATCGAAAGGGCGAAACTGCTGGCGCTGCCGGCGCGAATCGTCGGGCGTACCGGAGGCGATGCGCTGGGGAAACCGGGCGAAAGCGAACTGCCGCTGGCGCAGTTGCGGGCAGCCCATGAAGGCTGGCTGCCCCGTTACATGAGCTGAGCGCGGCCGCGGCGACCGGAGCGACCGCTGTCGCGACCTGCTTCAAGACGACATCTGCGACTGGGAATAGTTGTCGAGCCTGAGGTCTGCAGTCACCATCATCTCGACCAGTTCGTGGAAGCTCGTGCGTGGTACCCAGCCGAGTTCCCGTTTGGCTTTCGTGGCGTCGCCAAGCAGCAGTTCCACTTCCGTCGGGCGGTAGTAGCGCGGATCGATCGACACCAGAACCTGACCGGACTTCCGGTCGATGCCTTTTTCGTCGACGCCCTTTCCCGACCACTCAAGCTCGATATCGACGATTTTGAAAGCCGCCTCGACGAATTCGCGCACGGTGCGCGTTTCGCCGGTCGCCAGCACGAAGTCGTCTGGCGAATGATGCTGCATGATCAGCCACATGCCCTCGACGTAATCCTTGGCGAAGCCCCAGTCGCGCTTGGCGTCGATGTTGCCGAGGTAGAGCTGTTGCTGCCGGCCCTTGACGATGGCGGCAACCGCGCGCGTGATCTTGCGGGTAACGAAGGTTTCGCCGCGGGTCGGTCCCTCGTGGTTGAAGAGGATGCCGTTGCTGGCGAACATGCCATAGGCTTCGCGATAGTTGACCGTCACCCAGTAGGCATAAAGCTTTGCTGCCGCGTAGGGAGAGCGCGGATAGAACGGCGTCTTCTCCGTCTGCGGCGTCTCCATCACCTTGCCGTAGAGTTCCGACGTCGAGGCCTGGTAGAAGCGGCAGGTGGCTTCGAGCTTCAGGATGCGAATCGCTTCGAGCAGTCGCAACGTGCCGATCGCGTCCGAGTTGGCCGTATATTCGGGGGTTTCGAAACTGACCGCCACATGGCTTTGGGCCGCGAGGTTGTAGATCTCGGTCGGCTGGGTTTCCTGGATGATACGAATGAGGTTCGTGGAATCCGTCAGGTCGCCATAGTGCAGCGTATACCTTCCATCCGAGTCGTGGGGGTCCTGGTAGAGATGGTCGACACGCGCCGTGTTGATCAGCGAAGAGCGCCGCTTCACACCGTGCACTTCGTAGCCCTTCTCCAGCAGAAGCTCGGACAGGTAGGCACCGTCCTGACCGGTTGCCCCTGTTATCAGCGCGACTCGTCTTTCCGACATTTAAACATTTTCCTTGCCAAGGTGAGGCCGCGACAGCGCGCAACGCGGAGCGGTCCGGCGAACCCCTGTCCCATTTTCAACATTCCGAGAACAACTAAAGCAAATTTCGTGCAACTACGATCACCGGGCAGCTTCGGCGATACATTCCAATGGCCGCAGGGGATCCGGTAACGAAGTTCGCAACATAGCCGCACTGACGAACGGCGATTGCCTATGTTACTCGATGAATGACCTCTTGCCCGGCGGTGGCGGAGTGCAGCAAGCGCTATCGCCTTTCGTTTCCGGCCTTGGCGACATGTGCCGACCGCTGATCGTCAAAAGCGCCCAGTCAATCGCCATAAGGCAATCTCGATTCCCGATCGCCGCGGCCGGGCCAATTCCTGGGACCTGTGGAACTTGAACAAAGTCTATGACATGACCGGCAAACGGGTGTTTGTGGCTGGTCACCGCGGAATGGTTGGCAATGCGGTGGTGCGCCGTTTCGCTGGCGAACCCGTCGACGTCGTCACGGCGGGCCGAAGCGAACTCGACCTGCGCGATCAGGCCGGCGTCAACGCCTGGTTCGCCTCGAACCGCTTCGATGTTCTTATCCTGGCGGCGGCGACCGTCGGCGGCATCCTCGCGAATTCGACGCGGCCGGCCGACTTCATCTACGACAACCTCATGATCGAAACGAATCTGTTCGAGGCCGCCCACCGCAACGGCGTCGAGCGCATCGTGTTCCTGGGATCCAGTTGCATTTATCCCAAACATGCCGCGCAGCCGATGAGCGAGGACGCGCTTTTGACGGGGCCGCTCGAACCAACCAACCAGTGGTACGCGATCGCCAAGATTGCGGGTATCAAACTGGCACAGGCCTACCGCCAGCAGTACGGCCATCGCTACATTTCGGTCATGCCGACGAACCTTTACGGAATTGGCGACAATTTCAACCTGGAAGGCGCCCACGTCCTGCCCGCCTTGATGCGCAAAGCCCATGAAGCGAAACTGGCCGGAGCCGAGGAACTTGAAGTGTGGGGCACAGGTCGCGTGCGCAGGGAGTTCCTGTTCGTGGACGATCTGGCGGATGCCCTGTGGTTCCTGTCCGAGCATTACGACGACAGCGAACCGATCAACGTCGGCGTTGGCGAGGACGTGACGATCGCCGACATCGCGAAAATGATCTCGGAAGTCGTCGGGTTCGAGGGCCGATTGAGATTCGATCCAACGAAGCCCGACGGAACGCCGCGCAAACTGCTGGACGTCGGCAAGCTGAAGACCCTCGGCTGGTCGGCGAAGACGCCGCTACGCGAGGGCCTGCAGTCGACCTACGAGTGGTTCCTCGCCAACGCCGGCGAATTGCGGCTTTAACCGCGCAGTCCTTGAGCGATCGCACCAACGATTTCCGGCACCGCTTCGAGCGGCAACGCCGGGTAGAGCGGCAGCGTGATGACGCGCTGCGCATACTCTTCGCTGACCGGCAACGCGGTTGGTGCAGCCCCAGCAGCGTCCCTGAACGCGGTAAAGTGGTGCACCGGCGGGTAGTGGAGGCTCGTCTGGATGCGCTGTTTGGCAAGGCCTGCCCTGACCGCGTCCCGCTTTGCGGCGGGGACGATGACAGCGCCGACGTGCGCCGTGCCGGCACCCGCGTCGTCCCCGAAGACGTAAGCGGTATCAGGCGCGCCAAGTGCCGCGAACTCATCGGCGTAGGCGACGGCCAGGGCGCGGCGCTTTGCGTTCAAGCCCGGAAGCTTTGCGAGCTGGGCCGAGCCGAGGGCGGCACGCAGGTCGTCCAGGCGGTAGTTGAACCCGCTGACGGTGACATCGTAGGTGGTGGCCCGCCCCTGATGGCGGTCCCAGGACAGGGTCGTCATGCCGTGCGAGCGCAATGCCTTGATCATTTCCGCGAGCCCATCGTCATCGGTAACGACCATGCCACCTTCGCCGCAGGTCATGTTCTTGTTGGAGAAGAACGAGAAGCAGCCAATGTCGCCGATGCTGCCGAGAAACCGCCCGCCGAGTTCGGGCACGTTCTGTCCGGGCGCGTGGCAGGCGTCTTCGATGACGGGGATGGAATGGGCGGCGGCGATCGCCGCGATTTGTTCCATGCGGCAGGCATAGCCGCCGTAGTGCATGACGATGATCGCGCGCGTATTGGCGGTGATGCGCCGTTCCAGGTCGGCCGGATCGATCGTCGGCTCGATCAGGGAGACGATGTCGGCGAAGACCGGTTTGGCGCCGACGACGCGGGTCATGTTGGCACCGGCCACGAAGGTCATCGACGGCTGGATGACCTCGTCTCCGGGTCTTGCGCCGACGCCGAGGGCCGCCAGGGCGATGTGCAGGGCGGCCGTACCGTTGGCGACGGCGAATGCGTGCTTGACGCCGTGCATCTTTGCGAATGCCGCCTCGAACGCACGCGCCCGCGGACCCATCGATAGCCAGCCTGACGTTACGCAATCGACGACGGCGGCAATTTCAGGTTCGCCGAGGTCGGGCTCGGAGAGGGCGTATTTCCAATCCATCGGACCGTTCAGGTTGGGGGCTGCAGCTGGGTATCGAGATGGCCGAACAGCTCCGGATCGCTCTCCATGATGTCTTGCGCCTTGGCGTAGTCGTCCGGCCGGCCGATATCGAGCCAGAACGCATCGTTGCGATGGATCTGGACCTTCTCGCCAGCATTGAGGAGTGCTTTCACCAGATCCGGCAAGTCCAAGTAGGCACCCGGCTCGATGTAGGACAGCGCGCGCGGCGAATAGACGTAGACGCCCATCGACACTTCGAATTCGTGAACCGGCTTTTCGACATAGTCGAGCAGCCGGCCGCTTTCGTCTGCTTCCAAAACCCCCAGTTCGATGCGTTCTTTCTTGTTGTGGCCGGCAATGGTCAGGGCGGCGCCGCTTGTCTCATGCGTGGCAAAGAGATCGCGGTAATCGAGATTGGTCAGGACGTCGCCGTTCATGACGAGGAAGGAATCCGTCAACCCCTCGATGCTGGCGAGCGGGCCTGCCGTGCCGGTCGGGGTTACCTCCTCGTAGAAGTCGATTTCGAGGTGTCGCCGTGTGAACTCGTTTTGCGCGATATAGGCGCGGATGAGATCGGAGAGGTGTCCGACGGCAAGGCTGACGCGCTTCATCCCCTGATTGGCCAACTGCCGAAGGATGATCTCGAGGATCGGCTTATCCCCGAGCGGCACCAGCGGCTTCGGGAAGGACGCCGTGAACGGCCGCAGCCTCCTGCCTTTGCCACCGGCCAGTATGATTGCCCGTCGGTTGGCCAGATTGGCACGGTAGGCTGCGGTTGCGCACATGGTTCAGAGCCCCGGCAGGTCGTAGTTTCCATAGAAATTGCGACGCTCGTCGCGGTCGGAGAACAGCCCCAGTCCCAGCGCCCAGAGGATTTCGTCGATACCATCGCCGACACTATAACGCGGTTCGAAGGCCAATCGAGTTCTGACCTTCGAAAAATCGACGCGGTAGTTGCGCGGGTCCGTACTGTCCGCCTTGTAGGCGACGCGCCGGTCAGGAAGACGCTGCAGGATCTGGTCGACGATTGATTGCTTGGTGTGATTGTTCAGGTCCCCGCCGGCGTTGAACACTTCGAAGGCCACCTCCTCTGCGGGAAAGCCCAGAACACGGTCTATCAGCCGGGCAAAGTCCTTGACGTGGCAATAGGGCCGCCACGTGTGCGCGTCGAAGACGAGCAGTTCGTTGTCGAGCCAGAGTTCGCGTGCGAATTCATTGACGGTCAGATCGAAGCGCATGCGCGGCGCCAGCCCGAAGGCCGTGGCGAAGCGAAGAATTGTAGCCGTGTAGTCGACCTCCGCGCGTTTCGAGAGCAGGTAGAGTTCGGCTGCCACTTTCGATCGCGCGTAGTGGGACAAGGGCGACAGTTCGAAGTTTTCGTCGGCGCGTCGATCTTCTGGGATCAAACCGTAATTGGAGCAGGTTGAAACGAAGATCACGCGCTCGAGCCCGCGCCCGCCGAGGCCATCGATGCAGCGCTTCAAGGCCGCATCGTTGATTGCGGCGGAAGCTTCGGTAAATTTCTTCGTGATGGGATCGCCGACGAGCCCCGCGAGCAGGATGACGTCACTCACACCCTCAAGCGCATCGTTGAGGGCAGCCGGGTCGCCCATGTCGCCCTTGACGAACCGGTAGGCGGGGTGCGGGAAATAGCCGAGCGCGGCGCTGCCGTTGTCGTAGACGAGGCGATCGAGGTTGACGATTTCGTAGCCTTGGGCGAGCAGATGGCTCGTCACCGGACAACCGATATAGCCGGAACCGCCAACGAGCAGCACGCGCCGCGGCCTGCCGTTAAGGCGCGATGCGATCCGTCGGCGTTCGATTTCGATTCTCGCCGCGATGTCGGCTGGCAGTTCGTCTTTGCGTTCCGGTGGATTGTCGAGGTCGCTCATTTATCCATTCGTTCGGTTGGATTTCAGGACTGACGTTCAACACAAGCGCAACCGGAGTATTCAACGCGGACGGCGCCGGTAATCGGTCAGCCAACCATCGATCTGCCAATCCCAATCTTTGGATTGTTTTGAACGTGGCTACCCGCCGTCGAGTAAGCCAACCAGTCGCAGCAACACGCTCACCACATTACCAATGTGTTTTTCGCACAGCGAACCAAGTGCTGCTAGACAAGTTCAGAACGTGCCTAAAGCTTATGGTTAATTCGGCAGGCTGGTGGTCGGTTTGATGGTCTTCACCGCCGGTCAAGACTGCCCGTCCGCCGGCAAGTTGCGCGCGCGGGCCTTGCCGTCGAGAGTTTCCAGTCCGCTGAGGACGAGAAACTGGGGCGCCATCACCAGATATCGCCGCCACAGCCGGCGCGGCTCCGACGACAGTCGGTGCGCCCACTCGAGACCATTCTTCTGCATCCAGACCGGGGCGCGTGCGATGCGGCCGGTATGGAAGTCGAACGCTGCGCCAACGCCGATGGAAACCGCGCCGGGAATCTTGTGGGCGTGCTTGTGCATCCACAGGTCCTGCTTCGGGCAGCCGAGGCCGACCCACACGATTTGCGCGCCGCTGTCGATGATGCGCGCGATTTCCTCGTCCTGCTCGGCTTCGCTCATCGGGCGGAACGGCGGGCACCACGTCCCGGCGACCTGCAGGCCGGGGTAGTTCTTGCTCATGCGTTCGGCGAGATCTTCTGCGACGCCGGGTGCGCCGCCGTAATAGAAGTGCCGCCAGCCGGTTTCGGTGCTGCGTTTGGAAAGTTCCAGCATCAGGTCGGGGCCGCAGACCCGCGTCATCGGCTGATCGGTGCGCGCGCGCGCCGTCCACTCGACGGGCTTGCCGTCGGGAACGACCATGTCGGCGGCGTTGAATGCGGACATCAGGTTCGGCTCGCTGCGGGCGCGCATGATGCAGTGCACATCGCAGGTCGAGATGTAGCGGCTCTCGCCTTCCCCGATCCATTCGCCAACCGTCGAGATGGCCCGCTCGATGGTAACGGTGCTGACCGGAACGCCGAGGATCGGAACGCGCTGTGTCGCACCGGTTTGGCTGCGCCGGGGCTCGGGGTGGTTCTTGAAACGCAGGACGGAAGCGGGTTTTGACACGAACATTCCCTCGGGAAACGCTGCTCGGCGCGGTACGCGATGTATCGAACTGGAACGCGGGGTTAGATTTGCTTAGTCGGGTATAATCCGGTCGGGCTCGGTTTGATGCGGAGCGTTAATATATGGTTAAGCATTTCGTCCGGATTGTCACAGCTGACGCGTGGCCGCAGGTGCGGCTGATCGGCTGGCTGGCATGCCTCGCCGGTGCCGTAGCGGCGTCGGGGATCGCGCTCCCGGCAAATGCCGCTCAATCGATATACGTTCGCGCCAGCGAGCCGGCCCGCGGCCCGGAGGGGCAGCCGGCATCGCTCCGTGCGACGGCAGTCGCCTCCGATCTGCGTGAAGGTCTCCGCCTGGCGCGGCGGCTGCGGCGCCAGCACCCAGGCGAAGCGAGCATCGTCATAACGCTGCAGTCCGGAATTCACAGAATATCCGAAGCGGTTCGGCTGGGTCCGGAGGACAGCGGGACGGCAAACGCGCCGCTTATTATTCGCGGGGAAGGCGGTGCTGCGACGTTGAGCGGCGGGATTGCACTGGCTTCGCCCGACAACGTCGAGGGGTTCGCCGAAGCGCGTGGAATGGGCGTTCCTGAAGGTTCTCTGTCTCGGCTCGTCGGCTATGAATTGCCGGATGTGTCAGGCGCCGCGGCAACCATTGGCGTGGAGCGAACTCTTGGAACCCGGTCTCAGCCTATGCCTTTCGAACTGTTCGACGCGCTCGGACCCCTGTCGCCTGCGCGCTGGCCGAACATCGGCTACGCTTCCGCCAGTCGCTTGCCCGGATCGTCGGCAACGCTGAGAGTGCCGGCACCCGATATCGAGCGGGTCGAGGCTTGGACTCGGTCGCCTGATGCCTGGCTTGGTGGCTATCTGCGGCACGAGTACAGCTACGAGACGCGACCCGTCTCCGAGCTGTCGGCGAAGACCGGCGAAATTTCATTCGCACCATCGCTAGGCGAAGCACGGGAGTCGAGCGTCCGCTACGCCTTGCACCACGTCGCCTCCGAACTCGACGCGCCGGGGGAATGGGTGCGCAGCCGCGACCGCCGGTCCGTGCACGTGTGGGCGAGGCCCGGAGGCGGCGCCGTCGAAGCCTCCCTCGCACGCAACCTTCTACTCGTCGAGAACGCGCGTCACGTGCGCTTCGAGCGCATCACGCTTGAGCGGTCGCGCGGCGGGGCTGTGCGCGTCAACGGCGGCCTCGGCATCGTGTTCGCGGATTGCGAGGTCCGCGAGACAGGCGGATTTGGAGTGGAGTTCGGGGAGACTTCGGACAGCCGCGTGGAACGCTGCCGCTTCAATGATGTCGGTGAAGAAGGCGTGCGCCTTGGCGGCGGCGAGCGATCAACTCTGAGCCCGGGCCGGAACGCGGTCATCGATACGACATTCGAACGGTTTTCCCGACTTGGCCGCAGCTACCGGCCGGCGGTCGCTATCACAGGCGTCGGACAGAGCGTCACCGGCAGTTACTTTGCCGACGCTCCACATGCAGCCATCATTATTTCCGGCAACGATCACCTCGTCGAGACAAACGAGATCGCACGCGTTGCCGCAGAGTGCTCGGACTGCGGCGCCATCTACATGTTCCGCGACTGGACGGCGCGCGGCACGATCATAAAGCATAACTTCCTGCACGACATCGACGGCGGCAAGTCGGGTAGCCAAGAGAGGGACGTGAAGGGGATCTATCTCGATGATTTCACCAGCGGCATTACGGTTGCCGAGAATGTCATCCTACGGGTCGACCAGGGCGTGTTCATCGGGGGCGGCCGCGACAACCTGGTCGAACGCAATATCTTCGTTGCTTCCGAACCGGCGGTGCATATCGACGGGCGCGGGATGACCTGGGCGCACGAGGCGATCGGCGACCCGGCAGGCGAGCTTCGCGCTCACCTGGCGGCGATGCCGGTCGCAAGCCCGGTGTGGCGGGCGCGTTACCCCCGGCTCGCCGACATCCTGTCTGCGGCCCCTGAGCGACCGGTCGGCAACCGGGTCATCGGGAACTTGTTTGCCGCCGCGGAACCCTTGCGACTGCTTCCGGAAGTGCGGCCGTCTGAAGTCGAGTCCACTGGGGGAAATCTGCACGAGCCCATCGATTCCGCCGATGCCGGCCGGCTGGCCGCGGCATCAAGGGCGGCCGATCTGCGCCGTTTGGCCGCGCGCGAACTCGTGCGCCTCGGGCTCAGCGGCTTGCCGCTCGAGAGAATGGACCGTTCGAAGGTCATTGGCGCGCCTCCCCCGGCCGCCGTGCGCCGCTGATCTTCGCCAGCAGGCTTAAGGCTTCTTCGAAGTTGCGATTGTAGCGGGCGGCCCGTCCAGCTATCTGCGTACTGTGGCTGGGGCCTATGTCCCCGCGGAGGTTTGATTGCAGGCGGCCGGAATGGAAGAGAGTTCAACGCGCGCCGAGCGCAATCCTGCCGGCGATGATGCTCCGCGCGTCGCCCTGGTCACAAACATTCCGACGCCCTACCGTAACCCGTGCTACGCGGCGCTGGCGAGGCTTTGCAATCTCAAAGTCTTTTTCAATTCCTGGACCGAGCCCGACAGGAACTGGGAGTTCACGCCGGACGACCTCGACTATCCCCATGAGATCGTGCGCAGCTACACCATCCCCTACCGGCGGCGCAATCGCCTGCTTGGCACCGCCAACGCGACGACCTACGCCCAGATCGGCATTGGACTGCCTGCCTGCCTGCGGCGCTTCCGGCCGGACGTCGCGATCGGACCCGCATTCGGGCCGACCTCGATGCTGGCGCTGGGCTACGCCAAGATCGGCGGCGCGCGTTTCATCCTGTGGTCCGAGGGCACCCGCCATACCGAAGCGGGACTCAGCTGGCTGCGCAGGAAACAGCGCACCATGATCACGACGGGTGCGCACGGCTACTGGACCAACGGCCAGCTTTCGAGCGAACTGCTGCTCGACTATGGACGCGGCAACCAGCCGGTCGAAGAAGGAATGACGGGGATTGATACCCGGGCATTCCAGTCCGCTGTCGCGGGCCACCGCCCGAACCGCGCCCAGTTGCGGGAAAAGTATGGTGTTTCCGGCACGACCTTCCTGTTTGTCGGCGCCGTCAGCCAACGCAAGGGCGTTCGCCAGATGGCAGACGCCTTCAAGCTCGCAGGCAACTCTGCCTTCGGTCCGGCAACGCTTCTTGTCGCCGGCGTCGGCAAGGAAAGCGCGATGCTCGCAGCCGTAGCCAGTGAGACGCCCGGCCTCAGAATCGTTCAACTCGGCTTCGTGCCGCCGCACCGCATCCCAGAACTCTTCGCGGCCGCCGATGTCTTTGTCCTGCCGACACTGTCCGACAACTGGTCGCTTGCTGTCCTCGAAGCCGCCGTGACAGGAATCCCGCAGCTCTTCTCCTGCTACAACGGCGGCTCGCAGGATCTTCTGGCTGCCGGTGCTGCTGGCGAAATCTTCGATCCCGCTGATGTCACCGGCTTTGCCGAGACGCTTGCTCGATACTGGACGGCGCCCCCGCCGCTCTCCGATGCAGCCGAACTCGATCACATCGCGGCCTATTACGGCCCGCAAGCGTTCGCAGACCGGGCGATGAAGTCTATCCGGTCGGTGCTGTCGGCAGAGCAGGCAGCCCCCTCCAGGCCCGCCGCAGGCGTGGCTTGAGCCGCAACGCGATTTGAAGGCCCGCGGGCGTTTCGCTGGTGACGAGACTGCGATACCAGATATCGGGAGCCGGGCGTTTTGCGTTGTCGAGGCCGTGCATCAGGAAGGTTGCCTGGTGGCCGCTTGCGCGCACCACGTCGAGCACTGCGGGGGTCGCATCGCCCGATTGACCCCAGGGAAAAGCGAACGCGCGGACGCGACGGCCGGTCAATGCTTCGATCGCGTCTTTCGCACCCGCGATTTCGTCATGGCGTTCACCGGCTGATAGCGTCCGGCACAGCGTGTGGCTCGTCGTGTGGTTGGCGACTTCGACGCCGAGACCGGGCAGCTGGCGAATTTGGTCGGACGTCAGGAACAGCTCCAGATCGCGATGCAGAGCCGTCTCCGTCGTCCCAAGCTTCGCAATCAGTCGCTGCTTGACCGCTTCGCGCAGTCCGGGGCCGAGGGCGTTGGGGTTAGCCGCTGCTGCGGTCGCTGCGTCGCGTCCGGCGACCTCGCCGATTGCATCGCGAACGACGCCTTCGGCTCGCGGCCCGCCGAGCAGGCAGATGACGTGGTCAACCGGAACGAAGGCTTCGCTCACCGGGCGCGGGTTGACGAACAGCACCGCGGGCAGGCGCCGTTGCGCCAACATCGGGGCGGCGATCTCAAACACCGAACGGTAGGCGTCGTCGATCGTGATCAGGAGGGGACGCGCGGGGAGTTCGCCCGAGATCAGTCGATCGAGCGGGATGACGTTATAGGTCGCGGCGAGATAGTCGAGTTGCGCAGCAAACCTGCCAGGGTGGGTCGTGATGCCGAGCTGACGGGTTCCGGCCGCATCGGCGGATGCGAAGTGGTGATAGGTGAGAATGTTCACCGGGTGTTGTCGAGCGACGCCGGCTTGCCGCGGAAGTGTCCGGATCGTGCTCAAGAGTATTGCCCCCGCCGAAGACCGCCGGTCGGCGCGCTTAACCCCGGACTGGCCGGCGCCGATTGCATAACCGATCGTGCCCGCAGTTCAACCCGGATCATGACCAGGAGCGCGGCCCACGTCACCGTGTGCAAGTTGAACTCCCCGAAGATGCCTTGCACCGTCATGCCGTTCGCAATGAGCGCAAGGAGCAACGGGATAATGAATTGCCGACCTGGAATATCGAGGCGCAGCGCTTCGCGGAATGCCGAAGCCAGGCAGATCGCGATCGTCGCCAGGCCGAGCCAACCCGTGGCGAGCCAGGAGCCGATCAGCATATTGTGGGCGGAGTTGAAGAAGATCTCCTTTTGACCAAGGCGTTCCTGAACGGCCGTAAAGTCGACCAGCAGCTGGAGGAAACGCTCGCTGGCGAAACCGGCGCCGAAACTGCGGTTGTGGCTGGCCTCGATGAACAGCGGCCAGAGTTCGTTGCGGCCCGTCGCGTTGAGCAGTTCGGCTGGCGGCTTCTGCAGGGCGGAAGCGATGATGTCGACCAGATCGGGAAACTGCGACAGGCCGACCAGCAGGAATATGAAGACCGCGAAATAGCCAAGCGTCAAAAGAACCCCGGCACCGCGCACCCAGATGGAGTTGGCCGCGATCATGAAGCCCAGGGCAAAGAGCGGAATCGTCGCCACCGTCGCCGCCGAGCCCGCCGCAATGAATGCCGTGACCGCGAGCAGCCCGACCGCAAGCCGGTACCGGCTCGCGCGCGGAAATACCATCACGAACCAGAGCAGCGACAGCGACATCAGCGGGATCAGGTTCTGCTTGGCGCTCGAAAAAACCACCCCATTCGACAGGGACGAGGCAATTTCAGGTGCGGAAATGACCAGCCACACTCCCAGTAGGAGCACATGAAGGTTGATGAAGGCCTTGGCGAAATCGCGCCGGTCGAGCGCCAGGACGACAAGGATGAACATGACGCCGAGTTCGACGGCCCGATAGAAGGTATAGAGCGGGAAGATCGCCCACAGCGTACTGCAGATGGCGATGGCAATCGTCAGGAGGAACGGAAACAGGATGCGGTCGCCCAACAGTTCCAGCAGGCGGTCATAGCGAATCAGGGTCCACAAGAGGAAGACCGCGCTGACCGCGACGACGGCAATCGTCAGGATGTTCGAGGAGGACAGCCCTTGCTCGATCAGCGCGGTTCCACTCTTGCGGATAACCGCGAACGCCGACGGCAGATGAAAGAACGTCGCCAGCAGCAGCGCGGGAACCCAGAATTCAGCTTGCGCAACCGGAACCACGCGAACCGGACGGATCATCCAGTAGACGACGGCGAACCAGGTCAGGATCGCCAATCCAGAAAGAGCGAGCAGCATCCGTTGGGTTCCTGCTTGTCGGTGACAGCGTCAACTCGGGTTGCATGGACGCGCTGGCCGGCTGTGTTCCGGAAACCGGTTGCCGCGCCTCATCCGGCATCGATGAGAACCGGGCGCAGACGTACCACGCCGGCCTGCTCCAGGAGCCTGACGGCCTCGATGAGCGGGGCCTTCTCTGAAACGCCGGCAGACGAGACCAGTATGACTTCATTGGCCATGCCGACGAGCATCGGCAGCAACCTGCCATGAGGCAGCACACCGCCATCGACTACGATCGTATCGTAAGCTGGCAAGACCGCGTCAACCGCTTTTTCGAGCTTGTTGGCCCGGCTGGCACTAGCCTTCGCCGATCGCTGGCCGTTGGTCAGAAAGTCGATGCCAAGACCGGCCAGCGTATTGACCGAGCCGCCATGCGCCTTGGTTTCGTCGAGCAGGTTCTCCAGCCCCGGCTTTCCCGCTTCGCCGAGCGTAACGGTGAGAGTGCGCGCTTCGCAATCGCCATCGATGAGAAGCACTCGCTCGCCGAGATCGGCTGCCGCGAGAGCGAAATTCAGCGCGATGGTGGACTTCTCCCGACCCGCGTCGAGCGCGGTGACGAGAACCATCGTCGAAGACTTGCCGGTCGAGGTCAGAATCTCGGACGCCAACCCCTTGAGCGCGAGCGAAGCGGGGAGATCGTCCTCGCTGGTGCCAAAGCGCGGCAGCGCGCCGAGGGTGTCTTTTCCGCGGTGCCGTCTCTTGCGGGAGGAGCCTGCAAACGCTGGAACGATGGTGGTGCGGTAGCCGAGAATATCCTGCGACTGCGCAGCGGTGCGCAATCTGCGGTCGCGGTAGTCGCTCGACAAGGCATGACCGACGCCAAGTCCCAGCCCGGCCAACAGGGAAGCCGCCAGGATCCAGCTCATTGGCGGCCCCGCCGGCCTCTGAGGCGGCACGGCCGGGGAAAGCACGATGGCCAGCGAAGGATCGACGCGCTTTTGTTCGTCGAGTTCGCGCGAGCGCAGCAACAGGTTGGTGTAAACGCTGCGGCGCGCTTCCGCTTCACGCTCGAGTTCGCGCAGATGAACGATATTCTCGTTGGTCGATTGCGCCAGCTGCTTCAATTCGCCGAGGCGGCGTTCGATGGCCCGTTCCGTATCGCGGGCACGCTTCAGATCGAGCTGGGCGGTGGCTGCGATGCGGTCGATTTCCTGGGCGATCATTCTTTCGGTCGCGTCGAGCCTCTGGCGAACCTGTTTGACCTCCGGGTGCGCCGGCAGCATCGCCACCGTCACGGCCGCGTAGCGTTGCTGAATGGCGGCGTGCAATGCGCGCAGCTGCGTGATGGTCTGCGAATTGATCGCTTCCGGGATGGCCTCTGGCGAGGACTTCGACTCGCGCAGTGCGCGGATCTGCTCGACGCGGGCCGAGGCGCGCCCGACTTCGTCGCGGGCATTGCCAAGCTGGGTGTTGACCTCGGCGAGCTGCTGCTCGTTCACGAGCTGGCCGCCGGCGCCGATGATACCTTTGGCGCGCTTGTAGCTCTCGACCTTGTCGTCGGCCTCCTCGACCTGATTGCGCAATTCGGCGAGCCGGCCGGTGATGGTCGCGGATGCGCGCTCTGTCGCCGCCGAACGTGCCGAAAACCGCGACGTGAGATACTCTTCGGCAATGGCATTGGTGATGCGCGCGGATTTCTCTGCAGAATTCGTTCGTACCGAAAGGTCGATGATGAAGCTTTGCGGTTCGCGTTCGATCCTGACCGCCGAACCGAGCGTGCGCAAGGCGGTCAGTTCGACGGGCGCGTCATTATGGACAATGCCGGTCGTCGCGCGCAGGCTTGTACGCAATTCATCTATGAAATCCGTGATCGGCGACCAGATAAACCGTTCGCTGCCGTTGAACTCGGGGTCGTTCGTAAGGTTCAACTTTTCGATGACCGCTTTCAATACGGTGTCGGAGGTGACAATGCGCAGTTCGCTTTCGACGACGGAGACGAGCTGGTCGGTCGCTTCGGAACGCGGAGTAACATCGCGCTCCACGATACTGAGGCCGCGGGGATCGACGAGTAGCCTTGTCGAGGCTTGGTAGCTCTTCGGCCATGCCAGGAACAGGGCTGCGGCCAGAACCGGCACAAGCAGCGCCCAGAGCGCCACCTTCCACAAATGCCGTCCGGTTGCCGACATTAGCGAGCTGAAACGCACAGCGGGAGACCCCGCCGTCAGCGGCGCATCGTCGTCATCGGCCCCGAGCCGGAGAGCAAGCCGGTGGCTTGCTGTTGAACGCCTGTCCTGGGGCATCATGGTTACTCGCAACTCCGCCTAATACCCGCGCCTGCTTTTTTCCTTCTTACGTGAATGAACAGTTAGTGTCGTGGCCCAATAGGAAACACTCTAAACGACAGCGCACTGAGGTTTTGCCCGTCCCGGTCCGCATCCGCAACGATGTTTAACTGTGCAAGTGGCGACGCCTGGACAGCGGACCCGGCCTGCGGCACTACGGCGCCGTAGGTCCCATTCTTGCAACGGCTACGAAGACTGGTGTGCCGTCGCAACAAGTATGGCGAATCCAGCAGGCAACATAGCGGCATCCACGATGAAGGCAGATATGGCCTCAAAGCCAGGGCGCCATTACAGCGATCCAGTCTCGGCCTCGAGGCTTGTCGTGCGCAACGCCATGTCGAGGCTCGACAATTCCATGAGCTGGTCATTCCTCGACCAATTGACGGCGAGCGGAGTCAGCTTCTGCCTCGGCATCGCGGCGGCGCGGTTCGCAGGCCATGCCGAGTTCGGCGTGTTCACCCTTGTCCTGGTGCTGGCGCTTCTCGCCTCCACCATCATCGAGACGACGCTTGCGCTGCCGATGATGACGCTCGCAGGCGCACGCCGTGTGCGCTCGCCAGCCTATTTCTCCGCCGTGACCCTTTGGGCGCTCATTGGCGCGCTGTTCGGCGCCATCATCGTGTCGTCGATCATCGCGCTGTTCTTTTTCCTGCGCGACGGGACGTTGCATTCGGGCCTTGTGGTGGTCGCCTTCGCCGTCACTATCGCGCAGGCGATGCACAACATGGTGCGTCGCATCCTGTTTGCACGGCTTTGCGGTTCGATCGGATTCCTTTGCGGCCTGGTGCGCGGCGTGCTCATCGCCATCGGCGGAACGGCCATGGTCGCTGGCGGGTATCCGGTCACCGCCGCTGGTCTGCTGACGCTGCTCGCGGTCGCGTCCGCTGCTTCGATTGCCGTCCCGCTCGTCACCTTGTTGCGGCCATGGCCGGCGCGGGCCATGAGCAAGGCCGTTTTCGAACGGCACTGGCTTATGTCGCGCTGGCTCGTCGGCATGGTCGGGATATCGATCGGCCAGGAACAGGCGATCTGGCTGTTGATCGGCGGCCTGCTGGGCGATGCAGCGGTTGGCGGAGCTCGTGCTGGACAGCATCTGCTTGGCGTGACGCACTTCATCCTTCTTGGCATGCACAATTTCGTCGCGAGGGAGGCTGCTTCCGCCTATGCCGCCGGAGGCCACCCAGCCTTGACGCGATATCTCAGCCGCCGCAGTCTGCAGCTTGGCGCGTTGACGGGCGGCCTTCTGCTGCTGCTCGCGGTGCCGGCCGAATTCTGGCTCGGGCTCCTGCTCGGGGAGGACTACGTCCAGTATTCCAATGTGCTGCGCTTGTTCGCGCTGAGCTATGCCGCCGTCTTCGTGCGTGAAGTCTGGATGATGTATCTGAGGACCATCGATCGCTCGCGCGGGATCTTCAACGCTTTCGCCCTGAGTTCCCTCCTTGCGATTGCCGCAGCTGTTCCCGCCATGATGTTTGCCGGCATCTACGGCGCGGTGGCCGTCATAATTGCCGCCAACGTCGTTTCACTGCTGTATGTCCTGAGCGAAGTGCGCAAGGCCCAGAGCGATGCCGGCCGCAGCGGCCATGACGCGACAGCGAGCAAGGCGTGAGCGGCACTCCGATATAAACTCAGCCTCGGCAGCGGGCACGCAACCCGGCCGGTTCAGTTCTTCAACACCCCCAGGGGCAGGATTCAACACGAATGCAGCAGCGCGTCCTCTTTCTGGCTCAGCTTCCGCCGCCGGCTCACGGCGTTACCACGATGTCGCGGCGTGTCCTTGCGATGCTGCGCGACATGTCGGGCCTGGAAGTCGAACAGCACTGGTTCGGCAGCGCGCGAACGATCGAGGACATCGGCCGCCGGGATCTCCGTAAGGTGATCGGCTTCGGTCGGCTGCTTGTGTGGCTCGTGGGTCTGTGGGTTTCAAGAACGCGCGTGGCGTTCAGCTACCAGACGCTGGCCCCGCACGGTGATGCCGCCGTTCGCGACCTCCTACTGATCGCAATCTCGAAGCAGGTTGCAAGCCGGGCGATCGTTCATCTTCACACGCGCGGTCTCGAGGAAATTCTGGCCGGTGGCACCTGGAAGACGCGCCTCATGCGCGCCGCCCTTCGCGGCAGCGAGCTTATCGCCATAACCCAGGGCGTCGCGGACGCCGCGACCGCGTCGGGCGTCTTCTCCCGCGTTCACTGGCTGCCCAACCTCGTCGACGATACCGGCGGCGAAGGTTCGCGGTCAGGCAACCGCAACGAATTGCAGTGCGGGTTCCTCGGTCATGTCGATCCACGCAAGGGGGTGTTGCGGTTCGTCGATGCCGTGCGCGCGATGACGGACGCAGGGCTCGATGTGCGCGCCACCATGGCAGGCGGTCCAAGCCGCCATCTGTCGCTTGCCGGGCTACGTGACTATGCGCGCGACAAAGGCTTGGAGGACCGCATCGATATTCTCGGCTTCGTTGATGAAGATCAGAAGCTCGAGATGTTTCGCGGCCTCGACCTGTTCATCTATCCAACCGAGCACGATCTCTCGCCGCTCGTCGTGCTTGAAGCGATGGTGATGGAATGCGTCCCGATCGTCTACGACACAGGCGGGCTGCGCGAGATGATGGGAGCGGAATTCGCCGATCATGTCATCGAACCGGGAAGTCCTGACGCCACTGCGCGGATCGTCGCGCTGGCCGCCCGATATGCGGCCGATCCTGCGACGTTGGCAGCAGCCAAACTGCGGGCCCGCAAGCGCGTCCTCGATCACTATTCGGAGGCCGCCTATCGCGTGCGGCTCAGCGCAGTGATCGATGCGCCGTTGCAGGCGAAGAGAAGCCGTCAAGCTGCCGCAAGCGGGGCCCTCGACAGTCTTGTTGACTGATTACGCCGACCCGTCGCTTGACGTGCGGTCAGGCTGATGGCGTAGCGATGGCGATCAATCCTCACGCGTGGTGAAAGTTCTGCTCGTGGCGGATTGCGCGGCTCAGTGCGGCGCCTGCGTCAATCAGCTTGGCGTTGCCAGACACTTCGACGGCACGGCGGATGCGGTCCGGATTGTGACTGTAGAAGAGCATGAGGCCCGTGCGGTTTTCGGCAAGGGCGGCGGCAAGAAGCACATCTGCAAGGACGCGCGTGTCGGCAAGATCGGCATTGGCGGCAGCCGACCAGCGCGCGCCTGCATCGGGATCGGCAGCGAATCTCGCGGCCATCTCCTCGAGAGCCGGGCCGATCGCCCCATGGGTGATGACGAGGCCACCTGGATCAGCCGGTAGCGGTGACTCGAACACGTTCCAGCGGTACTGCTGCACGGCGGCAAGGTTGGGGTAGGCGGTGGCGATTTTCACCGCTTCGTCACGCGTCGTGCCGACGCCGATGGCATCCGTCAGCCCGTTGCGCAAAAGCTCATTGAGGAGTTCTGCGAGCTGCGGTGTGAGGCTGGCCGCCTCGATCTCGTGAAGCAGGAATATATCGACCTTGTCCGCGCCGAGGCGGAGAAGGCTGTCGGCAAAGCTTCTGCGAACAGAATCGGGATCGAAGTTGCCGCTTGGAGCCGCCGTGTCGCGAACCTGCTGGGCGGCGGCCGACCAGCCGGGCAGGCGCCCGAGCACCGGCTTCACCAGGTGACGAACGTTCGACATCAAAAGCGGACGCCGGGGCCGCGCGATGCCGGCCTTGGTGGCGAGTGTGATCTCGTCGAGACGATCGGCGAAATGCCCGCCAACAACACCCTCGGCCAGTCCGAGGCCATAGGGCGGCGCGACGTCGAAATGCCTGATGCCGGCCTCGAAGGCCGCGTCAAGCAAACGGCCGCTGGCGCCGGCGAGCAGACCGCCATGCAGCGGCCCGCAGCCAAGTCCGAGCTGAGAAGTCGCACGTCCGCTCGGTAGGGTTATCTGCCGCATTCGGTTCCTGTTGTCGTCGTGGCGCTCTGCCGGACAGTCTCGCAACCAGTCGCCCGGGTGAGATGGTCGCTGAGGCGAAGGCCAAGCGCTATAGCGGTGAAAGTCGGGTTGGCAAAGCCCGCGAGAGGGAAAACCGCCTGGCCTGCGACATAGAGGTTGTCTGTTCCGTAGACGCGCAGGTTGGCGTCGACGACGCCCAGATTTCGGTTGTCGCCCATGCGCGCCGTGCTCATCTGGTGGACGCAGTCGGTCAAGGACTCGAGGAATGCGGGGTCCTCCCGCTCGACGGCGGGCTCGATGAGGACGTCGGCGAGGCCACGCTTCTCGAAGGCATCCTGGACGCGGCGGGCGAACAACGCGATGGTCGAAATCTCGCGGCCGTCGATACGCCAGTCGACTTCGACGCGGCGCATTCCAAGGCCGTCCACCTGTTTCGACAGCCCGATGGCGCTGGCGGGGTTTGGCCATTGCTCGCATGAAACCGCCAGCCGCACGTTTGCGTCTCGCGGCTTATAGGATCGGCGCGCACTCAGGTAGCGCCACGCGAGCGGTCCCGCGATTGCAGCAACCGATGCGATATGGGAGGGCAGGTGCAGCAGTCCGTCAGGACGCCGGCCATCCCGCAGCGACCTGATGAACATCTTGATGTTGTCGAGATGCTGGGAGAAGGCCGTGTCGAACAGGAACTCACCGGAAATGTCGAGGCTATTCGAAGCTGCCTGGACCGCAGGCGACAGGCGCAATCGCGGATAATACTTGCAGCCACTGAGGAAGACGCTGTCGAATAGGCCATGGAACGCTTGATAGTCGCGCACTTTGACGTCGGCCACGGGACCGTTCAGGTGATCGGCGAAACCGCGCCCCAGCCATTGGTTCGCGTGCCAAGGTAGGGGGCCGCCGTCGGTCGCTGGGTGAAGCATGAGCCGGGCGATCTCTATCGAACCGCAGGCCAGAACGAAATTGCGGGCGGTGACGGTCGCAGCACCCCCATCGAGGGTCTTGGCGGTCAACCCGGCAATGCGGCGGCGGTCGGCATCCATCGCCAATCCGGTGGCATTGGCATGTACGATAACGCGCAGGTTAGCGAGGCCTTCGATGTCGGCGCCAAAGTGACGCGCGAGGTTGCGCGTTGGCACCCAGCGGGTCAGGAGAAGATCCAGCTCATCGCCCAACTGGGGGTCGACACCCAGCCTTCGCCAGATTGCCGCGTCGTCGTTCTCCGCCTGCCCGAGCCCGAGCAGTTCGAAAGCTTCGGCATGATAGGCTTCCAGGTCGCACGGACCGATCGGCCAGCCGGGTGCCTCCAGCCACGGGCGCTCGCTCATCGCCTGCGCTCCGACCGGCAGCACCTGCCCGCCCCAGAACGTGGTCGATCCCCCAAGGACCCGGTAGCGGCCGACGTCGATGTTGTCGAAGCGGCGACCCGTTGAGGCGCCCTTGTGCAAGGCCTGCGAGGCCGATTCCAGGGATTTGCCGCCGCCTTCGAGAACAACCACATCGTGGCCCGCCCTGGCCAGCCGCACGGCCATCGACAGACCCACCGCGCCGCCGCCGACAATACAGATGTCGGCGTCGATAAGGCGGGGGGCGTCGGGCGCCTGCAGGTCGATTAACATCGTCGGTCGCTCGCGGATGGAGAAGGCAGAGGCGCTGATCCGAGACAGGCATACCATGCACCGGCTGGCCGCAAACGCCGGCTTGCGGGAAGGTGCATAAGACGGTTAAGGCCGTCTGCCGGACGAGGAAGCGAGGCGGGCGGAGGCCTGCCTCCCGAACGCCGGGCGCCATCAATAGATCGAGTCAGCGTATTGGAACTCACACTTGATTCAGGGCACCGTCGTCGAACGTCAGATACGCTACACGCGTGCTGCGGCGGCGGCGCTTGGCAATGAGACGCGGGGTCGGAACACGAGAGCATTATCCGAGTCCACGGCACCGCATCCGCGTCTCAGTCGTCGGATGTAGCTCTCGTTCGCAGCCATGCTATCATTGGTCGGAGCCCTGATCTGGCTCCGGCGAATGTCAACAGAACCTAGTACGCGTTTCTGTAGGCGCGCGGCGAGACGACGGTCATAAGCAGGATCAAGAGGTCGAAAGCAATCGACCAATGATCGATATAGTAAAGGTCGTAGCGAAGCCGGTCTCTCATTGCCTCGTCGGCAAGCGTCGGGCCGCGGAACCCGTTGACCTGCGCCCAGCCGGTGATCCCGGGCTTGACGTTCAGCCGGCGCGCGTAACGGTCGATTGTACGCTCGTAGCGCCGGTCGTGGGCGACCGCATGGGGGCGCGGCCCGACCAGCGACATCTCTCCCTGCAACACGTTCAAAAGCTGCGGCAGTTCGTCGATGTTGGTGCGTCGCAAAAAGGCGCCGATACGGGTGATGCGCGCATCGCCGGCCGTCGCCTGCACAACTTTGTCACCGTCGTCGAGCGTCGTCATTGTGCGCAGCTTCCAGATGCGGAACTCCTGCTGGTTGAAGCCGCGGCGGCGCTGGCGGAAGAAGGCCGGTCCCGGGCTGTCGAGTTTCAAAGCTATGACCGCCAGCAGAAGAACGGGGCTGACCAGGACCAGGGCCACCAGCGCAAGAATGAAATCGAACAGTCGCTTGGCCCCGTCTTCGAAGACATTGAGCGGCGACCTGACCAGGGTCAGCGTCTTCAGCTGGCCGATGCGATCGGCCCGCAGGCCAGGGAAACTGTCGATGATCGACCAGCCGCCGAGATGGATCGCGGCGGGCAGTTCCATCAAGCCTTCCGTAACCCGCCGCAGGGCCTTGTCATGGCGCGGATCAAGCAGCACCACGACGTCGCTGACCGCCTGTTCACGGCCGCGCAGGATGGCCTCGTTCATGTTGTTGCGGAACTCGGCTTCGCTAATTTGTTCCAGGTCCTCGGGCGCCGGCAGGCACATGGCGCTGGCGATCTCGATGCCCAGCCCCTCGTTGGATACTCTGGCGACGAATTGCGCCAGCCGCTCGGCATCGCCGACGAGCAGCAGGCGCCTGGGAGCGACAAGGCCGGACTTCACGGCGCGGGTAACCCACTCGTGAAGACTGACGTTGAGGACGGCCAATGCGCCCAGCCCCACCGCGTAGAAGACTAGAAGCCACCCGCGCGAGGCGCTGTCCGTGATGTTGGCCAGGAAGCCGATCAGCGTCATCGTCAGGATGGCGTAGGTCCAGGCCGCAAGGACTTTTGCAAAACAGCGGGAACGGTCGAGGTAGGCTTCCACGACGTACTGGCCGCGGTAGGCGAACGGCAGGATAAAGCATGCTCCCGTGAGCAGTCCGTAGTGCACAAAGTCGATCACAGGGCCGACAACGCCATAGGCTGCCAAATGATACAAAATACCGCTGGCCAGCGATGCAAAAGTGATGACGGCAATTTCCAGGAAGACGACCGCTGAAGAGAAACCGGCCTTTCCTACCGCGTATTTGGTCCTGCGGAATGACCGTCTTTCGGTGTAGCCAACCTCCACGAGCATAGTAAGACTGATCCCTGCGACGCGCTATTGAGTTGCATCGGCCGCCAAGTAACCGGAATCCAGCCGTCTCCTGGATCCTGCCTTCGGCAACGAACATATATCCGGAGACCTTCGCAGCTGCAATAGGTCATGCCGTAATATGATATACTTACGGTAGCATGCTAATTTCAGGAGTGAGTTGTGGAGTTCTGAATGAGCGTGTCGAGAAGGGCCGCGCGTGCTGGCGAAGGGCGTGGATTTGAGGTTTTCGATCGAGACTTCGGATGACGCTCTGATTGTGGCGCCGCCACGCTGAGGTACGCAGGTTGATCCACTAAAATGTTTTTTTTACTGTACACTGCATTTTCTTATCCCGGACTTTCGTTGAATGACCGGCATTGAATTAACGGCAAAACCGACGAATTCATCCTGCGACCTTTATTCCGGATGAAGCGATTTCCTCCCGCTTCGCGACACTTGCGTTAGGTCCGAACAGGCGCTCTGGACTTACCCGGCCTTGGCTGCCACAGCGGCTCTTGGGAGGTGTCCCGTTTGCGGCTACAGTGTCTGCGCCCCGCAGCCGTCAAGAGTCCCGCCGGTTCACGGGACACAGGCTTCGCTCGTCGGATCAGGGCGACCCGGCACGACCAATCCGATTTGAAGGACTGCGCTTATCGTGGCACAAAAAACCAACACCAATGCGGCGGCTGGTACCAGTTCCGCCGGCTTCGGCGCTGCCCAGACTAAAGCGACGCTTGTCGTGCGGCGCGCCAAGGTCAGCGACGCTCCAGCAATCGCGGAACTCGGCCGCAAGGTCTACGCGCCGGCACCCTCGCTGTCGGGGCGCATGATCAAGGGCCAAATCCACAATTTCCCGGAAGGCCAGTTCGTTGCCGACTACGGCGGCCAGATCGTCGGTCATTGCGCGACATTCATCATCAGCGGGGAGATCGCTCTGAAGGCGCATACCTATGATGAGATCACCGGCAACGGCTATGCCTCGCGCCACGACCCCGAAGGTGACTATCTCTACGGTATGGAGGTCAGCGTCGATCCCGACTTCCGGCGTCTGCGCATCGGTCAGCGGCTTTACAAGGCGCGCAAGAACCTGTGCGAGGAATGGGGGCTGCAGGGCATCGTGTTCGGCGGCCGGATGCCGGGGTACCAGCGCCGGAAGAAGAACTACCCCAAACCGATGCACTACATCGAGGCAGTGCGCGAACGGGCCATCCGCGATTCGACGATCAGCTTTCACATTTCGAACGGTTTCGAGCCGATTGGGGTTCTGGAAGGCTATGACGAGGACGACAGGCAATCGGGAGGGTTTGCCACACACATGTTGTGGCGCAATCCGCGCGTGCCCGACGCACCCGAGGGGAAGGGTTCGAAAGAGCGCCTTGCGCCGCAGGAACGGGTGCGCGTTGCGACCGTCCAGTATCAAATGCGCAAGATCACCGACAAGGAGGAGTTCCGCCAGCAGGTGGAGTATTTCATCGACGTGGCCGGTGACTACCGCACCGACTTCATCGTATTCCCCGAGAACTTCACGCTGCAACTCCTGTCGCTCGAGCCGACCCGTCTGCAGCACAAGGACAGCATCAAGCGCATCTCGACCTACGTCGACTGGTTCTGCGAGTTCATGAGCCACTTTGCGGTCAGCTACAACGTCAACATCATCGGCGGCACGCATCCGATGATCGATCGCAAGGGTGAGATCAAAAGCGTCTGCTATGTTTTCCTGCGCGACGGCTCCGTTCATGCCCGCGAGAAGACCCATCCGACACCGAGCGAAGGCTACTGGTGGAACATCAAGGGCGGCGAGCGGGTCGAGATCATCGATACGGACTGCGGGCCGATCGGCGTCATGGTCGGATATGACGTCGAGTTTCCGGAAGTCTCACGCCACCTCGTCGATCAGGGCGCGATGATCCTGTTCGTGCCGTTCTGCACCGACGAACCGCGCAGCTACCTACGGATTCGCTACTGCAGCCAGGCCCGGGCGGTCGAAAATCAGTGCTACGTGGCGATCTCAGGCGTTGTCGGGAACCTTCCCAACGTCGAGGACATGGACATCCACTACGCCCAGAGTTGCATCTTTACGCCCTGCGACTTCGCTTTTTCCCGCGACGGCATCGCGGCCGACACAGCCCTCAATACGGAAACGATCGCATTCTCGGACCTCAGCCTGTCCGATCTGAGAGCCGCGCGCAATGCTGGAACAGTGAGAAACCTGCGCAACCGGCGCTTCGACCTCTACCGGGTTGCATGGTCGGACAAGTCGCGCCTGCGCGGGCGATCCGCAGGCCGTGGTCGCGCTTGAACACGCTCTTAAGGTTACTCGTCATCTGTGAAGCGCAAATGCGATCCGGCTCTTGCATCGCTTGCCTGATATCACACTTTGGGATGAGGCGCGGAAGAGGTGCGCGCCAAGACTTTGTAAGGCGATGGCGTGCTGATCGAGGAAAAGACGTCTGGCGGAAGGATGCAGACGCCAAGTCGGGAACACTGCGTTGCGGACGGCGGGCAACTTGAGCTGTCGATTATCGACACTCTGTCCGCTTTCGAAGAGTTGCGTCCCGAATGGGATGCGCTCATGGCGGCTTCTGGCAGGCCCGACCAGGTGTTCCAGCAACATGCCTGGATCTGGCACTGGTGGAACACTTATGTCGGCGATCGAGACGATCCGGTCATCATCGTCGGCCGCCGCAATGGTCGCCTGGCGATGGTCATACCGCTGGTCGTCGAAGCGAGGCTGGGGGTCCGCACGCTCACCTGGATGGGGGATCCGGTCAGCCAGTATTCCGACGTCCTGATCGCCGGCCGGCGCGATACCAGCCGCGACATCCTGCGCGGGTTGAGGTTTGCCGCTCACACTCGTGGCATTGACCTTCTCGCCGCAGGAAAAGTGCGCGAAGGCTCAGCCTTGGCGGCTGCCATAGAGGCCAGCGGCGGCCGCGTCGCCGACGAGCAGATCGCACCCGCGATGTCGCTCGTTGGACTATCCGGGCTCCAGGACATTGAATCGCGGTTTTCATCCAAGATGCGCCGCGACAGGCGCCGCAAGCGCAAGCACCTTGAGCAGGCCGGCCGCCTCGACTTCAAGGTGGTGAGCGAAGGCTCGCAGGCTCTGGAAGCCGTCGAGTGTGCCATTTCGTTCAAGTTCGATTGGATCGAGAAACATGCGATCGTGTCGAATACGTATGCCGATTCCAGATTCGCGGCCTTCTGGCGCAGCGCTGCCGGGTCGAGCGAGCATCGGGCCGGCTTGGCTGTCGCCATTCTCAATATCGACGGACGGCCGGCGGCGATAGAGATCGGGCTGCGCCACAAGGGCGTTCACTTTGCCCACATCGGGGCATTCGACATCGCATACGAGAAGTTGAGCCCCGGCGCGGCACAAATGGATGCCCTGTTCGACACCTGCATCGCCGAGGGCGTGCGCGAATATGACATGCTCGCTCCGAACGCCGCCTACAAGCAGCGCCTTGGCGATCGCTTCGTTGTCGTGCGCGACTATGTTCTACCCGTATCCTCAAAGGGGCGGGCCTGCGATGCACTGCGCCTGACGGACGGCAGGACGCTCGCCAAGGCGGCACTGACAAAATTGCCGGCCGGCGCCCGCAGGGTGATCAAGTCGACGCTCGGCGTCTAGGCCAACATCCTCAGGGTCGCTCGAACCCGGGTGTTCAGCCGGCCCCCGACGAAATGCTCCGCAAGGACTCGAGGATCGGCTCGTAGGCATCAACATCGCGGGATTCAGGGTAGACCACGAAGACCGGATATACGAATTTGCGCGCTCTGGGTGGCTGACGCAGGCGGCCCTTGGCAAGGTGCTGCTTGACGAGGCGGCGCGGGCAATAGCAGGACGCCTCGTTTTTCAACAGGTAATCCACTCCGGCGGCACCTATGTCGAGATGCAGGCCGCTGGTCTCCAAGTGCGGAAAAGCCGACGCGTGATCGCGCAGGAAATCGCCGCCCCAGTCGGTTGCCACATATTCGTCGGTGCGTCTGCGCCGACTGGCCTTCGAGGATGTAACGAGGACGAACGTCTCGTCGAACAGGTGCTCGATGACGAGGCCCGGCGGCTGCGACGGCTGATAGAGGACAGCCAGATCGAGCGTGCCCTCGAGCAGACGCTGGATCAGATGCGTGCCGCTGGTGGCCGTCGCGGAGACTGCGATGTCGGGCATGGTCGTTCTCAGCCAGCCCACCCAGTCGATCAGAAAGTCTTGCCAGAAGGTCATTTGCGCGCCGACAGCGAGGTGATCGCGGTGTTCTCCGGACAGCCGGACCTCGAGCTGCGCGTGCTGCCAGACGCGCACGAGTGCCAGCGCGTGCTTGCGGAACTGTTCGCCCGCCGCGGTAAGATCCGCGCCGGTGTGCGAGCGCTCGAACAAGGGCCGGCCAAGCTGTTCCTCAAGCACGCGGATGCGCGCGGAGATGGTCGACTGGGTGACATTCATCTGGCGCGCGGCGTCGATGAAGCTGCCGTTCTCCGACACGGTAAGAAAGGTGCGCGCGAGCGTGATATCCATTACACACTCCTTGTCAAAAGAAGAGTCTTCGCGATATCTATCGACTTTTTCGATAGCCTCAACCGGAAAATTCCGTTTGAGGACCAGTGCGTTTGCAACCAGAGTGAAGTTATCACGCGCGGTTTCTTGCGCCCTGACGCAAGTTTCGGCGATCGCAGATCCAGAAGAGGTACGAGCGTCATGAAGACCAAGACAGCCAAAAAGCCAGCAGCGAAGAAGGCCGCAGCCAAGAAGGCACCGGCCAAGAAGCCTGCAGCGAAGAAAATAGCTGCTGTGAAAAAGCCGGTTGCAAAGAAGGTCTCGGCGAAGAAGCCAGCCGCCAAGAAGGCCGCCGCGAAGAAGCCAGCAGCCAAAAAGCCGGCAGCCAAGAAAGCTTCCGCGAAGAAGGCTTCCGCCAAGAAGCCTGCCGCGAAGAAGCCCGCGGCGAAGACTGCGGCAGCAGCGAAGCGGACCGCTGCCAAGAAGGTGTCCGCCAAGACACCTGCAAAAAAGCCTGCGCGCAAAGCAGCAAAGCCGAAATCCTGAATGCTTTTCGCCCGTGAGCGAGCGGGAGGGCTAGCTGCCCTCGCCGCTGGCCTGTCGATCGGACTCCTGCTCGCGGTCGCGTTCGGTGGCGCGTCAGCCGATGCGGCAACTGTCGGCAACAAGGATGGCATTGCCTACAAGCTTACGATCGACGAAGACGGTAACCGCACGACCCACGAGCTTGCTGCCGGCGCCCAGTTGGACGGCGTCTGCCTCAAGGGCTGCATCCTGATCCTGGATGGCGTGAGCGACGGTTCGTATCGCCTGCCCGAGGGCAACGAAATCGTCACGATCGAAGAGGGTGTGCTGTTCTATGACGGGGCTGCAGCGCTCAAACCCGAAGCGCAGTAATGGTCGGAAGCGGAGAGAGGCAGGGCCGGCTGCCCGCCAGCTTCTGACAAAGGTTTGGTCAAGGAGACCATAGCGCTGCTGGCTGTTTTGCGCACCCGGCGGCCGTATTGCGTCTGTATTGTATGACGCTCTGCCATCTTCCCGTCATACCCGTGCCGTCCCTTCTGCGCGCCTGTGGCAACGGCATTCTGGGGGTTCTCTTGCTCTTGACCGGTTTCGCGGCGAGGCGTTGCGGGTTTGCCGCCAGCGCTCTCTTGATGTTCGTCGGCAGCGTGTTCGCCATGGCCGGTAATGTGTCCGCCGATATGAAACAGGTACCGGGCCGCGTAGCGACCGGCGCGGAAGCACTCGTCGAAACAGGCTTTGCCGCGCTCGATGGCAAGCGCGTGGGGCTGTTGACGAACCAGACGGGGCTGGTCGGTGGCCGGCATCTGGCCGACCTCCTGCACGCCGCCCCCAACGTCACGCTTGCAGCCATCCTCGTACCCGAGCACGGGTTCCGCGGCCGGGTGGAGGCCGGGGAGAAGGTTCGCGACGGCATCGATCAGGCGACCGGCGTCGTGGTCCACAGCCTCTACGGAACATCCCGCAAGCCGACCCGCAGAATGCTGCGCGATGTCGACATACTGGTGTTCGACATCCAGGACATCGGTGCCCGTTTCTACACCTACATTTCGACGATGGGGCTGGCCATGCAGGCGGCAGCCGAAGCCGGCATCCCGTTCATGGTGCTCGACCGGCCGAATCCGCTTGGCGGCGATTATGTCTCGGGCTTCGTTCTCGAATCCCGCCACGCTTCGTTCGTCGGGCAGTATCCCATCCCTATCGTGCACGGGCTGACGGTCGGCGAACTGGCCCGCATGATCCAGGCCGAGCGCTGGTTGAAGGGGCTCGGCAAGCTCGACTTGAGGATCTCCAATATGACGGGCTGGCACAGGGCAATGCGCTGGCCGGCGACCGGACAGCCCTGGGTGGCGACGAGCCCCAACATACCGACGTTCCGATCGGCACTCGTTTACCCCGGCATCGGCATCATCGGCGAAACACAACTCGTCAACGAGGGACGCGGCACCCCCGAGCCGTTCACGGTGTTCGGTGCGCCGTGGCTCGATGCCGGCCGCATGGTGCGCGAGCTAACCGCACTCGGCCTGCCCGGCGTGGCGTTTCAAGAGGAACGCTATCAGCCGCGATCCATCCCCGGGGTTGCGGCGAGCCCGGTGTTCGTTGGCCGCACGATCAACGGCGTCAGGGTGATCGTCACGGATGAAGCGAGCTATCGGACGCTGGAGGTCGGCGTGCATGCCCTGGTCGCTCTGCTGCGCGAAGCCCGCGCCAAGAAGGTGAAACCGCTGTTCGCCAAGCTGAAGATGTTCCATGCCATCGCGGGCACACGGCGGCTCTACCGGATGCTGATGGATGGCGCATCGGGAGAAGCGGTGATTGCCGCCTGGCAGGACGAGGTCGCGAAGTTCAGGACGCGCGCCAAGCCCTACCTGATCTACTGAACCGGAACCGCCGCGCGCAGGGCTGGCGTGGCGGCTGCGCGCAAACAAAGATGGTGCACTTAGACATAACTACATCGAACCAACTTCTCGATACTCTGGAGGAGTGGAACGTGATGCTGAATGCCAACTCTATTAGTTACGAGCCCGATTTATAAGGATTATTCCGTAGGCTGTCAATCTCGACGGGATGCAGGTGCGGAATTAGCCAATTTGCTCATCACATCCCAGGAACCGACCCTGATTTGTGCGGGAAGAGGATGGTCATCAGCACGCATGAGTCTTCTATGCCAGCGATGGAATGGTCCTCAGACCGGTCGAGGAACACCCACTCGCCAGCCATGAGATCGAGCTGACCGTCGCTCAGGCCGAGCCGCACGTGCCCCTCCAGACAGTGAAGCATGACATTGCCCGCCACCTCGTGCGTTGCGATCGTCATGCCTGCATGGACCACGAGCCGGATCGCTTCGAAATGCTCGGCCTTGATGATGGCACTCGTTTTCGTGCCTTTGAGCTTGTCGCCTAGCGGCTTGAGATCAACGACCTCCGCCGACTTTGCGTGTTTCAGCGCCATTCGACTGCACTCCCTTCTTAGCCAGACGGCTGCCGCCCTTAGTGCTTGAGAGCCGTCGGGTTGTATCTGGCGGCCAATCGTCGGCTCAGCCGTCCATGGGCGGTCTCTCTATTATGCCGATCCTGGCGTCGTGGCGCAGGGGCTTCAAGGCCTTTGGCCTCGGCAAACGGCTCCGCCGGCCGCCGCGCCTTGTGGGGCGCGGTTCCGCCCCCGCTCATTCCCCGCCGCCCTTCGTCCCGGCACCCGAGACCGCCAATTCCGGTGGGCTCGAAGCCTACGAAAGGGCCAGAGCCATGACCAACGCTTCCTCAAATTCCAAGCCGCGCCGCGATCTGCATGCCGAAATCACGCAGCGCCTTATCACTGCTATCGAAAGCCATCCCGGCAATCCGCAGATGCCCTGGCGCAGGTCAGGCCGTCCGCTCTGGATGCCCGAGAATGCCCTCACCAAGAACGCCTATAACGGCATCAACGTCCTCAACCTCTGGGTCTCCGCCGAGCTGCGGGGCTTCTCATCGCCGATCTTCGCCACTTACAAGCAGTGGCAGGAATTGGGCGCGCAAGTGTGCAAGGGCGCGAAATCCGAACTGGTCATCTTCTGCAAGGAATTCGAGATCGAGACGGAGGACGACTCCGACAACGGCAAGCGCCGCGTTGCCCGTGCCTCTTACGTCTTCAATGCCGATGACGTCGAAGGCTACGACATTCCGGGCCGCCCGGAGCCGCTTGGGCCCATCGCCCGCGTTGAGGCGGCTGACCGCTTCATGGCGCATACCGGCATTCCGGTCATCCACGGCGGCGAGCGCGCCTTCTACCGCCCGGCGACCGACACGATCACGATGCCCGATGAAGGCCTCTTCATCGGCACGGACACCATGACCCGCGATGAAGCATATTTTGCTGTACTCATGCATGAAGCCACGCACGCGACCGGCCACAAATCTCGCTGTGACCGCGACTTCACCGCGCGCTTCAAGAAGGACGCCTATGCCGCCGAAGAGCTGGTTGCCGAAATCGGCTCCGCCTTCCTGTGCGCCGAACTTGGCATCACGCAGGACACGCGTGCCGATCACGCCCAGTACATCGCGAACTGGCTGCGGCTGCTCAAGGACGATCCCAAAGCCATCTTCACCGCTGCCGCGAAGGCGTCTGAGGCTGTCGCCTGGCTCAAGAAGCAGCAGCCTTCATAGGGCAGCATCGGCGCGGCGCTTTATGTGCCGCGCATAAAATCCTACGCCTTGATTAGCCGAATAGATTCCGTCAGCATGACAAACATGCACGATCCCAACGACCACAAGACAATCACGAAACGCCTCGACCACCTCGGCGAATCCGAATGCCAGCGTCTCGGCTTTCTCAGCAAGGATGACAACGCCACGCTTCGCATATCACCCAAGGGGCTTGGCTATCTGCTCGATGTTTTGGCGCCAGAGCTGACAAGCCTCCACGAGGCCTATGCCGCCGGATACGATCAAGGCCATACGCAAGCGAAGGACGGCTTCTAACCGCCCCTTAATCTGGCGTCTTCCACCCAAATCTCCCATCGGCGCATGGCACGCTCATTGGCATGATGCCCGACAAACGCCCGCAGAAGAAATCCGCCAAACCCCGTGTTCTGCTCTCTGTGCCTTTGACGCCGGAGCAGAAGATGCATCTGCTGCGCCGCGCTGGAACGAAGCCTATCAGCCGCTATGCGCGGGAAGTGCTGTTTGCGGCCAATGATAACCCCAAACCCTCCCGCATTCGCTCGCGAAAAAGCCGTGAGCATCTGGCAGCGACGGTACTTTCCCAGTTCGGGAAGAGCGAAGTCGCAAGCAGCCTTCGCGAGATCACGCGCGGCGTTCAGCTGGGAATTATCGTCGTCACCCCTGAAACCGATGCCGCCTTGCGCGAAGCGGCTGCCAATGTGAATGCCGCCGCACGGGCTGCTCTGCGCGCTCTGGGTGTGACGCCCCGGTGAGATGCCATGATCCTCAAAGCCTCTCAGCGCGGCGGCGGCAAGCAGCTTGCCCTTCACCTCCTGAAAACCGAGGAGAACGAGCACGTCGAGGTTCACGACATTCGGGGCTTCGTTTCTGACAATCTTTTAGGGGCCCTCACCGAGGCCCATGCCATCAGCAAGGCCACCAAGTGCAAGCAGTTCCTGTTTTCGGTCTCCCTCAATCCGCCGCCGCAGGAAAAGGTCGCGATCAGCACCTTCGAAGACGCCATTGCCCGGATTGAAGAGAAGAACGGCCTGACCGGCCAGCCGCGCGCCATTGTCTTTCATGAAAAAGAGGGCCGAAGGCACGCCCATGCCGTCTGGAGCCGGATTGACGCCGATACGCTGACGGCGAAGAACTTGCCGTTCTTCAAGAACAAGCTGCGGGACCTCTCTAGGGACCTTTATATCGAGAACGGCTGGAAGATGCCGCGCGGCCTCATGAACAGCCGCGAGGCCGATCCGCGCAACTTTACGCTCGCCGAATGGCACCAGGCCAAACGAGCCGGACTGGATGCCCGCGATATCAAATCCCTGATGCAGGAATGCTGGGCGGCTTCCTACTCTGCTGCCGCCTTCACACAGGCCCTCAAGGCTCGCGGCTTCACGCTGGCACGCGGCGACCGGCGCGGACATGTTGCCATCTCACCCGAAGGCGAAGTGTTCTCCGTGCCGCGTGCCGTGGGGAAGAAAAGCAAGGATGTCGCCAAGCGGCTCGGGGAGCCTGAGAAACTCCCCAGCGTCACGGACGCCCGCGCGCAGCTTGCCAAGGATCTTTCCCAGACCTACCAGCGCCACCGAAAGGAAGCCGAACTTCAAAAGAAGCGCGAACTGGCTCCATTCGCGAAGCAGCGTAGCGAAATGGCAGCCGCTCACCGCGCCGAGCGCGTTCGCCTTGATGAACGCCAAGAGCAGCGCTGGACCCAGGAATCGAAAGAACGAGCCGCACGCATTCCGGGCGGCATGCGCGGGCTTTGGAGCCGTCTGAGCGGCCAGCAGGCCCAGATTCAAAAGCAGAACGAGCGAGAGGCCTATCAAGCGCTCCAGCGAGACCGCGCGCAGCGGCAAGCTATCATTGATGCCCAGCTGGCTGAGCGCCGGAAGCTCCAGGCGCAGATCAAGGCCGTGCGCGACCGGCACGCCGCCTTGCTCCGCGAATTGCGCACCGACCAGCAGCAGATCAAGCAGACCCTTTCGGCTCCGCCTGTGATGAAGGAGTTCCAGGCGCAGGCGAAGCCGCCGCTTTCTCCCGACGCCAAACGGCGCGCAGAAGCGCCCCGCTCCTCGCAGGAGCGGCTTGATCGCCTGCGTGAGGGAGGGTCATCCCAACGTCCAGCGTCTCGCGATCAAGGCAAGAACCATGATCGCGAGCGGTGATGAACTTATGCCGCGACGGACGTTTTGGAGTTAAGCGCAATCCCCCGGAACCGGCCGCCCTGCTCTGGCAGGTCTATCGCGCTGGCCAGATCACAGAACGTGGAGGCAAACGCAGCCGCATCCATGGCGCTGTAAGGGCCGCGTGCGCACCACTGGAGATAGGCCTCCTGCAGCTCTGCAAGGGATAAAGTCCCACTGGGCAACGGCCTCAGCCCTTCCAGAACAAAATCCTCAAGATCGCCCAGCACGGCCTCACGCCTGAAGGCTTCATCAAAAACCGGCTGCTTGCCATTCTTCTTGGTCATGTCGCTCCCCTGATCTCATCAATCTATCAGAAAAGCCCTCCACTTTTTCGGGGGAAGTCCATCGCAGATGCTCGCCCGACGCGGCCCCTCCGTTACCGGACGTCGTCGGCCGGTGCGCTTCGCGTCGCCGTTCAGGCCTTCCTAGAATTCCGCTATTGGGATCAAGCGCCTGTCGCAGATCAGAGCCCCGACGAGATGGGCCATAGAACGAACCCGCTTTCGCGGGAGGGCGCTGCGCGCGGGTCGGTGTGTGAAGCGAAGGGCCGCAAGGATCGCCACGCGATGCTGTCGCCGCAACTCTTGGAGCTGTTGCGTGCATGGTGGTTACAGTGTCGCTCGCCGGGCTGGTTGTTTCCGGGACGCGATCCGCTCCTGCCGATAACAACGCGGCAACTCAACCGCGCCTGCCACATGGCTGCCGACGCGGCGGGCCTTGGCGCGTGGGTGACGCCGCATACTTTGCGGCACTCATTCGCGACGCATCTCTTGGAGAACCATACCGACGTGCGCGTCATCCAGGTCCTACTCGGCGTCTCCCTCCGGTGAGCACCGCCTTGCTTGGTTGTCGGCGATCGCCGAGTCTCGAGCCTGATGTGTTGGTCAGGCTAGGATGTGCCCACGATGTCGGATGTGGACACAAGTGAGGGCAAGCGTCGGCGGCACAAACGCTGGCCGGAGGCGCTGAAGCGCGAGATCGTCGCGGCGACGCTTGCGCCCGGAGCGTCAGTCTCGGTCGTGGCGCGCCAGTATGACGTTAACGCGAACCAGGTCTTCATGTGGCGGCGGCGATATCGGGGGGCGATCGAACACCCCGCTGCAGCGCCTTGCCCCTCCGCGCCGGCGCTGGTGCCGGTGACGATCACGCCAGCTCCCGAGGCGGAGGCTGGCACGCCGGCTGCGACGAGCACACCGGACACCATCGAGATCGAAGTCTGCGGCGACTGCCGGGTCCGCGTCGGCTCGGGCTTCGATGTCCGTGCGCTCAAGCGCGTCCTCGACCTGCTGAGGCGCCGATGATCCCGGTTCCGTCGGGCGTGCGCGTGTGGCTTGCGGTCGGGCGCACCGACATGCGGCGCGGCATGAACGGGCTCAGTCTTCAGGTCCAGGAGACGCTGGGGCGCGACCCATTCGCTGGCGACCTGTTCGTGTTTCGAGGGCGGCGCGGCGATATGATCAAGATCCTCTGGCATGACGGTCTCGGGTTGTCGCTCTATGCCAAGCGGCTAGAGCGCGGACGCTTCGTTTGGCCCTCGGCGACGGCAGGCAGCGTTGCCATTTCAGCCGCACAGCTCGCCTACATGCTCGATGGGATCGACTGGCGTAACCCGGTTCACACATTCCGCCCGGAACTCGCAGGATAGCGTGGATCGGCAGCACTTTTTGCAGGCGGACAGAGCGGCTCCGTGATTCCATAGCTTCATGGATTCGCCCCCTCCCGATCTTCCCGACGATCTCGACGAGCTCAGGGCCGTTGCAGCTGCGGCGCTCGCCCAGAACGCCGATGATGCGGCGACGATCGCGCGCCAGAAGCTGGAAATCGCCAAGCTCAAGCGGCAGATCTACGGGGCCCGCTCGGAGCGCACCGCGCGGCTGATCGACCAGATGGAGCTGGAACTCGATGACCTCGAAGCCGCCGCCACCGAGGACGAGATCGCTGCCGAGCGCGCCGCCGCCAAGACGACGAACGTCGCGCCATTCACGCGCAACCGACCGTCGCGCCAGCCGTTCCCCGAGCACCTTCCGCGCGAACGCAGGGTCGTTCCCGGCCCGACCACGTGCGACTGCTGCGGCGGTTCGCGCCTGAGGAAGCTCGGCGAGACCGTCACCGAGACGCTGGAAGTGATCCCGCGCCAGTGGAAGGTCATTCAGCACGTGCGCGAGAAGATGACCTGCCGGGACTGCGAGGCGATCTCCGAGCCGCCGGCGCCGTTCCACGTCACGCCGAGAGGCTGGGCCGGACCGAACCTGCTCGCCATGCTGCTCTTCGAGAAGTTCGGACAGCACCAGCCCTTGAACCGCCAAGCGGAACGTTATGCCCGCGAGGGCGTGCCGCTTGCACTGTCGACGCTCGCCGATCAGGTTGGCGCTGGCTGCACGGTGCTCGAACCACTGCTCCGGCGCATCGAGGCGCATGTGTTCGCGGCCGAACGGATGCACGGCGACGACACGACGGTGCCGGTTCTCGCGAAGGGTAAGACGCACACCGGCAGGTGTTGGGTCTACGTGCGCGATGATCGACCATTCAAAGGCGGAGCGCCGCCGGCGGCGATGTTCTATTACTCACGAGACCGGGGCGGCGCCCATGTCGAGGAGCACCTGGCGCGATGGCGAGGCATCCTGCAGGCCGACGCCTACAGCGGATACAATCGGCTATATGAAGCATCGCGCCCGCAGGGCCCGATCCTTGAGGCGGCCTGCTGGGCGCATGCGCGCCGGCCGTTCTTTGCGCTCGCCGATATCGAGGCCAGCGCCCGCCGGGAAGCCTCGGGTAAGGCGCGCACACCGATCTCGCCGCTGGCACTGGAAGTCGTCCGGCGCATCGACGAGTTGTTCGAGATCGAACGCGGCATCAACGGCAGCACCACCGATGAACGCCGCGCCGCCCGTAACGAACTGAGCCGGCCGCTCGTCGACGATTTGGAAGCGCTTCTGCGCTCCGAACGGCCGAAGTTCTCGCGCGGCAGCGACCTGGCGAAGGCGATGGATTACATGCTGAAGCGCTGGCCCGCCTTCACGCGCTTCCTCGACGACGGCCGCGTCTGTCTGAGCAACAATGCCGCCGAGCGCGCCCTGCGCGGCATAGCCCTGGGTCGCAAGTCGTGGCTCTTTGCCGGCTCTGATCGCGGCGGCCAGCGTGCCGCTGCCATGTACAGCCTGATCGTCACCGCGAAATTGAATGACATCGACCCGCAAGCCTGGCTGGCCGACGTGCTCGCCCGCATTGCAGAGCACCCGGCATCACAGCTCGACGATCTGCTGCCGTGGAACTGGCGGCCGGCGCTCAACGCAGTCGGCCAAGCAGCCTGACATCACCGCCCCTGCGGCGCTCACCGGATGCTTACAACTCGGCCACGCCAAGCTCGATACGACGGCGCGCTACGCGCACGTTGCAACCAGCACGCTGCGCACGAAGGCCTACAGCCTTGCAACGATGCGCGAACTGCTCGGGGTGGCCGAACCCGAGCCGATAGAAGAGGCCAATGGCGAAGCCAACGCTGTGGACGCTGCTTCACCCCGGCCTTGTCCGTGCTGTGGTGGCCAAATGCGGATCATCGAGACATT
>JAHJQI010000200.1 GCA_018819265.1 Alphaproteobacteria bacterium | reverse complement strand
GTCCGGGCTCAAGAGCAGTCGGTTGGGCTTTTCCATTCCAAACTCTAACTATCTTCGCGCTGATAGCACGTCCTGGAGTTCCGACGCACTAAGGCGACTTCCTCTGCGCGAAACACCAAGCGTCTGGAAAACCTTGCATGGGATAATTTTTTTGGAACGACCGCGACCGGATAGCCACGATGCGAAGCCAACATCACGACCGATCCCCAGCTTTGCCCCACTCTTAATTTCCGTAAGATACATTATCAAACCGTCAGTGGGCCCCCTCGCGGATCGTATTGATCGGTGCGAGTTCGGTGTTGTTGGGTCGCCGAACATTGACGGCTGGTCGTTCTGATTGCCGGAGCGAACAAACCGCAATGCGTTTAGCGGAAGTGCCGGCACCTGTCTGTTGCCCGTAACGACGACACAGCAAATTCAGCGGACTTTTCGTTAGCCACCAGACCTGCTGACAACTGCCAAGAATGCGTGCCAATGCGCGGCAACATGTTAGCCCGGCGTTAGCCGCGCTTTTCTGTGCCGTTCAAAATGGTTGCGGAAAGTTGTCTTACCCATTGAAAACATTGGTGGGTGATGAAGGATTCGAACCTTCGACCCGCTGATTAAGAGTCAGCTGCTCTACCAACTGAGCTAATCACCCGAAGATGTGAGGGGAACCGGCGCCGTTTAACGCGAAGCTGGCGGGCGGTCCAAAACTGAAAGGGGGCCAGTGCGGCCCCCGTAGGTCCGGTTCGTGTAGCATCATGGAAGGTGTCTGTCCAGCCGCTGATATGGGCTTCTTCCGGGTTCTAGCTGCGGCGATGAATGACGCGGTTCCGATCCTCACCCGATCTCCTCGAAGGCTTCCGGAGATGCGCCATCGCATCGCTGCACCTCAACATGCCATGGCATGGGAGCAAATTTATTGGCCATGAATGCCTATATTTCGCTCAGAAAATCCGCTGCACAGGGATTGGACAGGGCTTTCGATTCCTGGCAGCATGGAGGCCGTTATCTGGTAGAAAAGGGCTTTCCATGGCACAGCTCAGCGCCTTCCGCGATCCTTCGCAACCTGCCTTGCTGAGCAACTACAAACCCGGACCGTCTTACTGCGAACTGATGGGGGACGGGGTCGAGGACAGGCCGCGGCTTTTGGAGTTCTGGCAGCGGCTCGAACAGTTGCCGTTCGAGGACCTGACAGTGCGTGCGGCCGATGCGCTGCACGACCTTTACGAGCGCGGCGTTACTTTCACCGTCTATACGGACCGCGATGCAATCGACCGCACGTTGCCTTTCGACGTGATCCCGCGGGTTTTGAGCGCGGGGGAATGGGGAAAGATCGAGTCGGGCGTGAAACAGCGGGTCGCAGCGCTCAATCTTTTCCTCGGCGACATCTACGGCGGGCAGAAAATCCTCAAGGCAGGCGTGGTGCCTCGCGATCTCGTCGAGGGAAATGCCAATTACCGGCCCGAGATGATGGGCGTCGCACTCCCGCACGGCACCTATGTCCACGTCGCCGGCATCGATCTGGTACGGGGGGGAGACGGCGAATTCTACGTTCTCGAGGACAACGCGCGGACGCCCTCTGGGGTGTCATACGTGGTCGAGAACCGGCACCTGATGCAGAGGGCGTTTCCCGATCTGCTCGAAGGCTTCAGGGTGCGCGATGTCTCCGATTACGGGCAGAAGCTGCGGGAGAAACTGATCGAGACGGCACCGGCGGACTGCGACAACCCGCAACTCGTGCTGCTGTCGCCCGGCGTTTTCAATTCGGCCTACTACGAGCACATCTATCTGGCCCGCGAAATGGGCGTTGCGCTGGTCGAAGGACGCGATCTCGTGGTCGTGGACAAGCGGCTTTTTGCCAAGACGATCACGGGGCTGCAGCGGGTCGACGTCGTCTACAGGCGCGTCGATGACGATTTTCTCGATCCGAGGGCCTTCAATCCCGACAGCATGTTGGGAGTGCCGGGGATCATGGACTGTCTCAAGGCTGGAACCGTGACGATCGCCAATGCACCGGGAACCGGCGTCGCGGATGACAAAGCCGTCTACGCCTACATGCCGAAGATCATCGAATACTATCTCGGCGAAGAACCGATCCTGGCGAACGTGAAGACCTACATCTGCCGCGAGGCGGGCGATCTCGCCTACACGCTGGCGAACATGGACAAACTGGTGGTGAAGCCGGTTGGGGAATCGGGCGGATATGGGATCGTGATCGGACCGATGGCATCCAAGAAGGAGTTGGACGAGTGCAGGTTGGCAGTCAATGCCAAGCCGGAGAATTTCATTGCGCAACCGATGGTGCAGCTGTCGGTGTGCCCGACGCTGACCGAAGACGGTGTGGCGCCGCGCCACGTCGACCTCAGGCCGTTTGCGATCACGGGCGAGGAGACCTGGGTGCTGCCGGGTGGGCTGACGCGGGTCGCATTGCGAAAGGGCTCGATCATCGTCAACTCGTCGCAGGGGGGCGGGACCAAGGATACCTGGGTTCTGTACGAAGAGGCCGCGAAGGCCGGCCAGTCCCAGGTGCAAAGCCAAACCCAATCTCAGTTTCCAGCCTCTTCCGGGTCGCAATCGCAGTCACAATCCCAATCCCAATCCCAATCACAGTCGCAGCCGCAGGCCGGATCCCAGGTCCAGACTCAATCGCAGACAAATGCCAGCAACCAAGAGAAAGAAGCAGGGAAACCGACTGAATGAACCTTCTTGCACGGCAGGCTGAATCTCTGTTCTGGCTTGGACGCTACATCGAGCGGGCTTCGTCGCTGGCGCGCATCATGATGGTGCAGACAGCGTTCGACCGAGGCCGCGCGGACGGATCGAGCTGGGAATGGCTGTTGGCGCTCTATGACGAGAGCGAGGACTTCCACAAGCGCTACGATGAAGCCTCTAGTGAAAACGTCATCCGCTACTTCCTCAACGACCCCGAACACGCCGGTTCGGTGCTGCGCTCTTTGGAGGCGGCAAGATCGAACGCGCGGGCGCTCAGAGCGATGATCTCCACCGATCTGTGGATGCATTCGAACCGTGCCTACAGGCGGGTGAAGGAGCTTCCGGAGTCGGCGCTGAGCGAGATGCGGCTCTCGGCGACCTGCGACGCCATCCAGATTGATTGTTATGCGCTTCTGGGAATATCGAGTTCGACGCTGTATCGCGATGCGGGATGGCGTTTCTTCCAGCTCGGTATCGAACTCGAACGATGCGATCAGATGAGCCGACTGCTGGACGTGCGTTTCGCCCAGTTGCAGACCGGCGAAGCCGATGGCGCGCTGATCGGCGACTTCTCGCACTGGACGATGCTGCTCAGGGCGTGCGGCGGGCATCACGCGTATCGTCGCCTGGTCTCGGGTCCGCTGCAGCCCGAGAACGTGGCCCGTTTCCTGATATTCGAGAACAGCTTTGCGCGGTCGATTTCCCACTGCATCGGCGAAACCGAGCAGTCCATCACGGAGCTCCGCACGGTATGCGGCGTTCCAACTCCGACCTACCTTTTGAAGCGGGTGTCGGACATCATCGACATGATTCATACCGCGCAAAGGGACCCCGGGCTGGTTCCCTATCTGCACAATTTCAACGATGCCATACAGCGGCAGCTGGCGGAACTGACCATCGATCTGGGGAGCAGCTACTTCGATGTCGACGTTGCATCCAGGCGAGTTGCCGTCGACGAGACGCCGCCGGCCGAGGAGCCCGACTGGGTGGTGAAAATCGACGGGCAGGGCGATGGGACGGCAGCGGCGAAGCCGGCCAGTGAACAGTCTCAATCTCAATCGTAGCTGGAGCGTTCGATGGAAGACGGCCGGCATGGCGCCACCGTGATCATCCCCCCAGCCTGGTGAGCGGAATTGCCGTTTCGGCTGCCGCCTCATGTTTCGAAGGAGCATTCTTACGTGTCGATCCAAGTCGCGCTCACGCACCGCACGTCCTACACCTACGACCGGGCCGTCACGCTTGGTCCGCAAGTGATCCGATTGCGGCCCGCTCCGCATGCGCGTACCGGCATCGTCAGCTACTCGCTGACGCTGGAGCCGAAGGATCACTTCCTCAACTGGCAGCAGGACCCGTTCGGCAACTTCCTGGCGCGAATGGTGGCCAACGAGACGACGCGGAAGTTCTCGGTGACGGTGGACCTGGTTGCCGATATGACGGTCATCAATCCGTTCGACTTCTTCATCGAGGAAGATGCCCGCGAATGGCCGTTCGAGTACGATACCGGGCTGAAAGAGGATCTGCGTCCGTATCTTTCGGTGGCGCCCGCCGGGCCCGGTCTTGCAGCCTACATGAAGGGGCTGTCGTTCCCGAAGACGGCAACGACGCTCGATGTCGTGGTCCTCCTCAATGCGCAACTGCAAAAGGACATCGGCTATCTCATTCGGCTGGAGCCTGGGGTGCAGAAGCCCGAGGAAACGCTCAGCAAACGGTCGGGCTCCTGCCGCGATACATCGTGGCTTCTCGTCCACATCCTGCGCCATCTCGGCCTCGCCGCCCGCTTCGTGTCGGGCTACCTCATCCAGCTCAAGGCGGACGTCAAGCCGCTCGAGGGACCGGCTGGAACGGAAGTCGATTTCACCGACCTGCACGCCTGGGCGGAAGTGTACCTGCCGGGTGCGGGCTGGGTCGGTCTCGATCCGACATCGGGGCTGCTTGCCAGCGAAGGCCATATTCCGCTCGCAGCAACTCCCAGTCCATCTTCGGCCGCTCCGATTTCGGGGGCGCACACGAAGGCCGAGGTCGAATTCGACTTCGAGATGAGCGTAACGCGGATCGTCGAAACGCCGCGTGTGACCAAGCCCTATACCGATCAGCAGTGGGAATCGATTCTCGAACTCGGCGACAAGGTCGACCAGCGACTGAACGAGGGCGATGTGCGGCTGACGATGGGGGGCGAACCGACCTTCGTCTCGGTCGACGATATGGAAGCGGGCGAGTGGAACAACGAGGCCGTCGGGCCGACGAAGCGGACCTTCGCCGAAGAACTCGTGCGGCGGCTCGCGGGGGAATTCGCGCCGGGCGGGCTGATGCATTTCGGGCAAGGCAAGTGGTATCCAGGCGAGCAGCTCCCCAGATGGGCGTTTGCCTGCTACTGGCGCCGCGACGGTCAGCCGTTATGGGAGCGCCCGCAGCTCATCGACAAGGAGAAGCCGGTCAAGCCGGCCGATATCGAAGCGACTGAGAAATTCGTTGCGACGCTTTGCGATCAGCTCGGTCTGCCGAGCGACAGCGGATTTCCCGCCTACGAGGATGCGGCGCACTTCGCACTCGTCGAGCAGAAACTGCCGGTCAACCTGACGGTCGAAGACAACAAAATCGAAGATGAAGCCGAGCGGCAGCGAGTCGTCAAGGCCTTCGAGCGCGGCCTCGGCAAGGCCTCCGGATACGTGCTGCCGATCCAGGCGTGGCAGACGAAGGACATGGGCCGGCGCTGGGCGACGGAACGATGGAAATTCCGTAGAGGCCGGCTTTTTCTCATGCCCGGCGATTCTCCGGTCGGCTTCCGACTGCCGCTCGGCGGGCTGCCATACATTCCGCAGGTCAACTATCCGCACGTGCTGCCGCAGGATCCGCTGTCGGACCTGCAGCCGTTGCCGGAGCGCACGCGGCTTTTGCAGCAACGCCGCATCGAGACGCTGGAAGCGCAGCCGATCCAGCCAACGGAGAAGGATGAAATTTCGGGTTCGGTGCGGACCGCCATGACGCTTGAGCCGCGCAACGGGCACCTTTGCATCTTCATGCCGCCCGTGGAGAATGCCGCCGACTATGCCGCGCTGGTCGCAGCAATCGAGGAGACCGCAGCGGTGCTTGAACAGCCGGTGCACATCGAGGGCTATGAGCCGCCGTTCGATCCGCGCATCAACGTCATCAAGGTGACGCCGGATCCAGGAGTGATCGAGGTCAATATTCACCCTTCCACGAGCTGGCGAGATGCCGTCGCGACGACGGAATCGCTCTACGAAGCCGCATTCAAGTGCCGGCTCGGGACGGACAAGTTCCTGGTCGACGGTCGCCATTCGGGAACGGGGGGCGGCAACCACATCGTCTTGGGCGGGGCAACGCCGCAGGACAGCCCCTTCCTGCGACGCCCCGATCTTCTCGCCAGTCTCATCACCTATTGGCAGCACCACCCGGCGCTGTCCTATCTGTTCTCGGGATTGTTCATCGGGCCGACGAGCCAGGCGCCGCGTTTCGATGAGGCGCGCTTCGAAGGCTTGTATGAAATGGAAATAGCGCTCGCCCAGGTTCCGGGGCCGGACGAAGCGCAGATTCCCCTGTGGCTCGTCGACCGCTTGTTCCGAAATCTGCTGATCGACGTGACGGGCAATACCCACCGCGCCGAAATCTGCATCGACAAGCTTTATTCGCCGGATGGATCGACGGGGCGGCTCGGACTCGTCGAGTTCCGTTCGTTCGAGATGCCGCCGCATGCCCGCATGAGCCTTGCCCAGCAACTGTTGCTGCGGGCGCTGATCGCGCGGTTCTGGGACAAGCCCTACAAGGGCCGGCTGTCGCGCTGGGGAACCGACCTGCACGATCGCTTCATGCTGCCGCACTATCTGTGGCAGGATCTCGTGTCGGTTCTGGACGATCTGAGCGAGCACGGTTTCAAGTTCGATCCCGAGTGGTTTGCTCCCCACTTCGAGTTCCGCTTCCCGTTCTTCGGCCAGGTGACGTACGAGGGTGTCAGTCTCGAACTGCGCCAGGCACTGGAGCCGTGGCACGTGCTGGGCGAAACGGGTGTTGTCGGCGGTACGGCGCGTTATGTCGATTCGTCGCTGGAAAGATTGCAGGTGAAGGCGAGGGGGCTCGTCGCGGATCGGCATGTCATCGTCTGTCACGGCCAGCGCGTACCCCTGCAGGACACCGGAACCAAGGGCGAAGGCGTCGCCGGGGTCCGGTTCCGGGCGTGGCAGCCGCCGAATTGCCTGCATCCGACGATCGCAATCCATGCACCGCTGGTCTTCGACATCATCGATACCTGGAGCGGGCATGCACTTGGGGGATGCCGCTATCATGTCGCGCATCCAGGCGGCAAATATTTCGATACCGTGCCGATCAACGCGTTCGAGGCGGAAAGCCGCAGGCATGCCCGTTTCGAGCCGCAAGGGCATTCGCCAGGACACCTCGATGTGCCGCCGCTGCGGCGTAACGAGGATTATCCGGCGACGCTGGACCTGAGACTGTTCGGCTAGAATTTGTCCCAGCAACCAAATGTAACGTATCCGCGTTACATCAGTCTGCTGGATTTCAACCCACCGCTTCGCCTTAACCGACTAGGCGAACGAGAGATTCACTGTAGGCTGGCTCAGTGGTATCGTCCTGGTTTCCTCATTGGATGTGGCCGTCCCGACAACAGCTGGGAACGGGAGCCGATCGCGACATGAACTCGATGAATGCTGCCATCGCCGTCAATGCGGCCTCGCTCGATCTGGCCTACAAGGCCCTTCCGGGCGTGTTCGACGAGATGGCGGGTCCGGGCGGGGCGATCGGACCGGCATGGCGGGTTTGCGCCGACTGGTTTGGGCAATCGAGCCCGGAAGCGCAACTGGCCGATGCCCAGAAAGTCGAACGCCTCGTTTTCGAGAATTTTTTTGATCCGCAGCGCGGACGGCAAGCTTGGCGGCTCGATCTCGTTCCGCTGATTCTCGATCAAAAGACATGGTCGCACATCGAGCGGGCCGCCGTGCAGCGTGCGCGCCTTTACAACCAAATCCTTGCCGACATCTACGGTCCCCAGAACGTGTTTGCCGAGGGACTTCTGCCCGCGGCGCTGGTGCAAAGCGACGAAAGCTTCCTGAGGCCGGTGCACGGCATTCTGCCGACGCGTGGGCATCTGACCTTCCTGGCGCTCGACTTCGCGCGCGATCCGCTTGGCAATTGGCGGATCATCGATACCCATACGGAGACGCCTGCGGGTCATGGCTTCGCGCTCGCCAACCGGATGGTCGTTTCGGAAGTATCGGGGAACCTGTTCCGCAGGTCGAACGCGCTGCGCATCGCTCCATTCTATCAAAGCCTCATCGACGACCTCCTGAGCCGTCCCGGCGTCGACGATCCGATGCTGGCCGTGCTGGCGCCAAGCCCGGATCAGTCGAGCTTCGTGGGGCATTCCTTCATGGCGCGCTATATGCGCCAGAAGCGTATCGAGGGTTCGGACCTGCGTGTTGTCGGCAACCGCGTCTATCTGAAGACGGTCGATGGACTGCAGAAGATCGATCTCCTGGTGCGCGCCATCGAGGGGCACAAGGCGGACCCGCTCGAGCTTGCCGGCGTCGGCTTCGATGGACCGGTCGGGCTCGTCGAAGCCTGCCGTCAGAACCCGGATCTGATGGTCAATGCGCTGGGAACGGCGGTCGTCGAAAACCGTGGGCTGTCAGGCTATCTGGCATCGCTGTCCAATAAGTTCCTGGGCGAGGACCTCATCATCCCCGACACCCCCAGGCTTTGGCTTGGCGATCCGCAGGCGCGCAGCGAGGTTCTCGCCAACCTCGACCAGTACATCATCCACAATGCGCAGGAAGGCACCGGCAGTCCCGGGGAAGCAGCTCCAGGACGCAGTGTGCGGACCATGAGCGAGACGGAGCGGGCAGGCCTCGAAGCCGACATCCGCTTCAACGGTCCGCGCCTTGTCGCTGAGCGGCCAATCGGTTTTGCAACCGCGCCGGCATGGACGCCGGCTGGCTTGAGGCCGGAACATTATGCGCTGAGAATCTATGTCAGCTTGATCGGCGACAGCTTTGCCGTCATGCCAGGCGGGCTGGCGTTGTCGGTCGATGACGGTTCGACGGTCGCCTTGACCTCGACACAGGCGCGTTCGCGCGACGTGTGGGTCATCGCTGAAGAACGCGTGCCTCCGAATATCAGCCTGAAGCGGCTGGCCTCACGCGAAATGACGGTGCAGCGCAAATCTCAGGCCCTGCAAAGCCGCGCGGCCGACAATCTTTACTGGCTCGGCCGCTACGGCGAGCGAGCCGACGGCACGCTCAGGGTCATGCGGCAGGCACTGCAACGTAGCGCCGCCGATCTCCTGGCGATTTCGTCAAGCCAGCGGCCCATCAAGACGCTGCGCGCCATCCTGGACAAAGAGGGAGGGGCGGCAAAGGCCGGGGCCGTGGTTGACGGCGAACCGGAAATGCTCTGGGAAATCCTCAACGAACTTTGCACCGACCCGGACAAGTTCCAGGCGCTGCCGAAAACCTTCGAGAATATCCGCAACATCGCGGTGCGGTGCCGGGACCGCCTGTCGGAAGACAGCTGGCGGATACTGACAGGGCTTTCGGCCGAGCCGATCGCCCGGGAATTGCCGCCGACGTCGCTTGGCAAGGAAGCTTTGCCAGCAGCGCTCGCCGCCCAGTCCCTCGATATCATCGAAGCGGCGGAGGGCCTGCTCGACAGGCTTGCGGCGTTCGCTGGCATGTCGCACGAGAATATGACCCGCAACCGCGGCTGGGTGTTCATGGACCTTGGCCGGCGCATCGAGCGGGCGTTGCAGATGTCGACGCTTTTGCTGACGCTGTTCGAGGCATCTGAAGGCGACGACCTCGACAGCGACGATATGGTCTTCGCGCTGCAGACGGCCGATAGCTTCATCACTTTCCGCTCGCGCTACCGATTTGCGCCGCAACTGCATCTCGTGCTCGATCTGCTGGTCATCGACGAGATGAACCCGCGGAGCCTGGCCTATCAGCTTGCAACGATCTCCGATCACATCGGGGAACTGCCGAAGTCGTCGGATGACGCAGTTCGGGCGCCCGACCAACGTCTGGCACTGGAGCTTCTGACGAAGGTGCGGCTCGCCGACGTCATGGAGCTTTCGCAGGTTGGCCCAGACGGCCAGCGCGTTGCGCTGCAGAAGCTTTTTTCCGAAGTCATCCGGGAACTGCCGCAGCTATCGGAGCTTGTCTCGCGCCATTACTTCAGTCTTGCAGATGAGCAGCCGCAACGGCTCCATCTCAACCCGCAGCGATAACAAGATGCCCCGCTACCAGATCAGCCATCGGACTTCGTATGAATACAGCTCGCCGGTCATCCAGTCGAACCACCTTTTGCATCTGGCGCCCCGCGCGATCGAATCCCAGAACGTCCTCCGCCACAACTTCATGATCGAGCCGGCACCGGCATGGCAAAGCAACCGGGTCGATTATTTCGGTAATCCCATGACGCTGATCTCGGTGGAAGAAGAGCATTCGAAGCTGTCGGTGAACTCGTTTTGCGAAATCGAGGTTCTGGAAGTTCCGAAACCGGATTTCAAAGCATCCGCGCCATGGGAGAGCGTTGCCGGCGGTCGCCAGACGCTGCCGGCCGATATCGCCCAATATGTGTGTGCTTCGCCGTATGCGGCGGCGACGCAGCAGCTGTTCGATTTTGCCCGGGGTTCGTTTACCGATGAGGCGCCGCTCCTCGAAGGAGCGCGTCGTCTGATGGAGCGGATCAACAAGGAATTCCGCTTCGACAATACGACGACCGACGTGTCGACGCCGGTGAAGCAGGTGCTCGAACAGAAATCCGGGGTGTGCCAGGATTTCGCGCATCTGATGATCGCCGCGATGCGGTCGCTGGGGCTGCCAGCGCGCTACGTCAGCGGCTACATCCTGACACATCCGCCCGAAGGGCAGGTCAAGCTCGAGGGGACGGATGCATCGCACGCCTGGGTCTCGGTGTGGGATCCGCATGCCGGCTGGGTGGATTTCGATCCGACCAACAATCTTGTCAATTCGCCTGAGCATATCACCATTGCCTACGGCCGCGATTTCGACGACGTCAGCCCGATCAGCGGCGTGCTGCTCGGCGGCGGCCAGCATACGGTCGGGGTCGCGGTGACAGTGAAACCGCTTTGATTGCGCCGTTGGATGCCGACTCTCGCCTGCGGTCGCAGCATCCGGCGTCGGACCATTCTCCGCCCGCAATAAGGGACTTCGGATTCCCGGCAGCATCTAGCCCGCCTTTCTCACAGGGATGCGCGCCGTCATCGTCCGTGGCGGAGTCATTCGGCAAGAAGGGACGCGAAAAGCGTATCGGGTCATACGGTTGAGCGGCCCGACACCGCCGATGG
>JAHJQI010000199.1 GCA_018819265.1 Alphaproteobacteria bacterium | reverse complement strand
TGCTGCGCGGCGGGCGTCGGGTCTGCAATGCTCCCGGCAGCCGCTTCGGCCGACTTTCGCGCGGCAACCTGATCGCTGTAGCCGGCGGCCTTGCGGCTGGCAATGCGGTTGCGGGCCTCGGCAAGGAGGTCGCTGGTTTCGCGGGAGGGTGGCGGCTGGTGGGGGGCAGGCGGCGCCCCCGGCGGCAGAACGCCCGATTGGGAAGGCCGGCTGGCCTGGCGGATGACATTTATGGCAACTTCGAAGGTCAGTCCGTGCGCGCGCAGAAGACCGGCGGCGCTGGTTTTCGCATCGCCGATAATCGCTGCCAGAACGATGGCGCCGTCGATCATCGGGCGTCGACCGGCGCGGGCGGCGACGGCGGCTGCATTGAGGATGCGGCGCAGTTCTTCGGATATCGATACGGTGGCCTCGTTGCCCGGGTCGACGCGCGCGTCGATGCGCCCGATCTGCTGGGAGACATCGGTTTGCAGGGCTTCGATGTCAACACCGCTCGAGGCCATCACCTGGCGCGCGTCGTCGTCCTCGGTCAGGGCGAGGAGCAGGTGATCGAGGTCGACCTCGGCGTGCGACTGCTGCTGCGCATACTGGGCAGCACGCGTCAGCGTCTGGCCGAGCGTCGGCGACATCGGTACCGGTGTGACAGAATCGGCGATGTCCGCCCCCATAGCCGTGTTTCCCTCCAAGTGGACGGTTCGCCCGCCTTTGAAGCCTTACCGTATGACCGAATCCTGACCAGCCCCGCGACGCCGGCTTCAGGGTCAGAAGTGTTCCTAACGCGGATAGCAACGGATTGTGTGCGAAATCCGTTGCGAGGCCGGTCTGCGATATATAAATGACGTCGAAACAACAAGCTGTGGCAAAGTTGCGCGTCAACAGGAGTGCGGGATCTTGTGAGGCCAGCCGTTCGCTCGATTCACAGCAGCGTGACGACCTGCACCTGGGACTCAGGCGTCCCAAACTCGCCGCGATGGAAGCAATCACGATGGACGACAAGAAGAAACTCGCGCATCCGCCCCAACTGGCAAGTACCGGACCAGCCGGGGGCGAACCTATCAGCGCCCATGTTCAGGCCCGTATCCTTGCCGAAGCCTTGCCTTACCTTATTCGCTACGACGAGAAAACCGTCGTCATCAAGTTCGGCGGCAATGCGATGGGCGACTCAGCGCTGGCCCAGGCGTTTGCCCAGGACGTCATTTATCTGAAGCAATCGGGTGTGAACCCCATCATCGTGCACGGCGGCGGGCCGCAGATCGCCAAGATGCTGGCGAAACTTTCCATCGAATCGGAATTCGTCAACGGGCTGAGGGTGACCGACAAGCCGACCGTCGAAGTGGTCGAGATGGTGCTGGCGGGCGCGATCAACAAGGAGATCGTCTCGGTCATCAACCGGCAGGGCGGCAAGGCGGTGGGAATTTCCGGCAAGGATGCCAACCTGATGATCGCCACGCGCATCACGGAAATGCCGGATCCGACGTCCAACATCATGCAGGCGGTGGATATCGGCTACGTCGGCGATCCCAAATACGTCAACCCGCATATTGTCGATGTGATCTCGAATTCCGACCTCATTCCGGTGATCGCGCCGGTGGCGATTTCGGCGGAGGGCGAGACGCTCAACGTCAATGCCGACAGCTTTGCGTCGGCGCTCGCGGCACGAATGAAGGCAAAGCGGCTCTTGTTGCTGACCGACGTGGCAGGTGTGCTCGACAAGGAGAACCAGCTGATCGCCAAATTGACCGTGAAGGAGGCGCGCGAACTGATCCGTAACGGTACGATCACGGGCGGCATGATTCCGAAAATCGAAGGCTGCATCGAGGTCGTGGAAGCCGGCGTCGAGGCCGTCGTCATCATCGACGGGCGGGTGCCGCACTGCGTTCTTCTGGAACTCTTCACCGAGCACGGTGTCGGTACGTTGGTCGGCCAGGAAGACAGGTTCGCGTGAGCGCAAACGTCAATAACACTCGACTAGAACGTCAGGTGGCCCAAGTCGCGGCGCCTGTGCGGCGCGGGTTCAAAGTAACCGATGTGTGGGTGTTCGATCTCGACAACACGCTTTATCCGGCCGAATGCAATCTGTTCGCGCAGGTCGACCAGCGCATGGGATCGTTCATCGCCAAGGAACTGGGTGTCCCATTCGCGCAGGCGCGGCATCTGCAGAAGGCCTATTACAAGCAGTTCGGCACGACACTTTCGGGGCTGATGAAAGTGCACAAAATGGCGCCCGAGCCGTTCCTCGACTACGTGCACGATATCGACCTCGCCTGCGTGCCGGAGTTGCCGGAGCTGAAGGCGGCAATCAAGCGGCTGCCGGGGCGCAAGCTCATCTTCACCAACGGCTCGCGACGCCATGCCGAGCGGGTGGCGGGCAAGCTCGGCGTGCTCGAAGAATTCGAAGATATCTGCTCGATCGAAACCTGCGAGTTCGTGCCGAAGCCCGAGGCCGAAGCGTTCGACCGGATGGTGCGCCATCACGGCTTTACCGCGAAACGGGCGGCGATGTTCGAAGACATGCCGCATAACCTCGAAGCCCCGCACAGCCTCGGGATGACGACGGTGCTGGTGCATTCGGAATTCTACGATCATCCGATCCAGAGGAAGATCAAGGAGTGGCGCGAGCCGCCCGAACACGTCCACCACATGACCGACGACCTGACGGGTTTCCTTGGCGGCATCAAACCGGCCTGAACAAGCGTTATCCCTGCCGGTTTCCCGTCCGGGTCCCCTGCAGCCTTGCCGAAAGATTGACTTTGATCAGCGTCAACTTGCGCAGGCCCATGTTCTGCTTCAATCAAACGTGCCGGCCCGAAGGAACGGGCGATAATCGCCGCGGCAATTTGGAAGCGCGCGCCATTCGCAGGCCGCTCGCCAGTGACTGGAGCGGGAGATGCCGTCCTTGCATGTCACCAAGCCAGGGGGTGCTGCCGGCGAGGGGGTTATCTTCAGCGGTCGCAACCTGACGAAGATCTACCGGACCGGCGAACTCGAGGTGCGCGCCCTCAATGGCGTCGACCTCGATCTCTTCGAAGGCGAGATGCTGGTGCTGCTCGGGCCGTCGGGTTCGGGCAAGTCGACGCTGCTCAACATCCTTGGAGGGCTCGACCGGCCAACTTCAGGCAGCGTCATCTTCAAGGGGCATAACCTGACGCGGCTCAGCGAAAGCGAGCTGACCGCCTACCGGCGCGAGCACGTCGGTTTCGTCTTCCAATTCTACAACCTGATCCCGTCGCTGACGGCGCGTGAGAACGTCGGGCTGGTGACCGAGATCGCCAGCAATCCGATGCGTCCAGAAGAGGCCCTGGAACTCGTCGGCCTGGGGCCGCGCCTCAATCACTTCCCCTCGCAATTGTCGGGCGGGGAACAGCAGCGCGTTGCCATTGCGCGGGCCATCGCCAAGCGGCCCGAGGTACTGTTGTGCGACGAGCCTACCGGGGCGCTTGACAGCAAAACGGGAATCCTGGTGCTGGAAGCTCTGGTTGCCGTCAACAGGGAACTCGCGACGACGACTGCGGTCATTACGCATAACCGGGCGATCAAGGACATCGCGCAGAGGGTGGCCTTTTTTGCCGACGGTAAAATCATTCGCGTCGAGGAAAACGAGCGACAGCTCGATCCGGCCGATATCGAATGGTGATCGCGATGCGGATGCTCGACAAGAAGCTGGTCCGCGATCTCGTTCGCATGTGGGCGCAGGTGCTCGCGATCGCGCTGGTGCTGGCGTCCGGGGTGACGACGCTGGTGCTCTCGGTCGGGGCCTATCAATCGCTTGAAGAAACGCGGCGCGCCTACTACGAGCGCTACCGCTTCGCGGACGTCTTCGCCAACCTGACGCGGGCGCCGAAGCGGCTTGAGACGCAGATCGCGGGAATCGAAGGCGTTGGCGCGGTGGAGATGCGGGTCGCGAAGGCGGCCGTGCTCGACATCGCGGACTTTTCGCCACCTGTGACCGGCCTCGTTCTGTCGCTACCCGATGACGGGCAGGTGCGCTTGAACCGTCCCTACATTCGTTCGGGTCGGCTGCCCGAAGCCCAATCATCACTTGAAGCCGCGGTCAACGAGGCTTTCGCCAAGGCGCACGGGCTGAAGATCGGAAGCCAGTTCGGCGCCATCCTCAATGGCCGCAAACGGCAACTTACGGTGACGGGCATCCTGTTGTCGCCGGAATTCATCTATGCCATCGGGCCTGGCGACCTCGTGCCCGACGACAAGCGGTTTGCGGTTATCTGGATGTCGCAAGGAGCGCTGGAAGAGATCTTCGACCTCGACGGGGCGTTCAACTCCATTTCAGTGCAGCTCTTGCTCGGGGCATCGCAGGAAGGCGTCATCGAACGTATCGACCAGATCCTGAAGCGCTACGGGGGAGCGGGGGCGTTCGCAAGAGAAGACCAGACCAGTCACGCGTTTCTCGACGCCGAATTGCAGCAGCTCAGAGCGATGTCGCGCGTGCTGCCGCCGATCTTCCTTTTCGTTACCGCTTTTCTCATCAACATGACGCTGACGCGCCTCATCGCGCTCGAACGCGAGCAGATCGGCCTGTTCAAGGCGCTGGGCTACGGGCGCTATGAAATTGCCGGGCACTACGTCAAGCTGGTCCTCGCGATCGCCGCGATCGGTATCGTCATAGGGTTCGGGCTCGGCACGTATTTCGGGCAGGGGCTGACGTGGCTCTACCAGGAGTTCTTCCATTTCCCGTTCCTGGTCTTCCGGCGCGATCCCAGCATATATCTCATAGCGGCCGGGCTGTCGTTTTCCGCAGCGGTGCTTGGAGCGCTGCGCGCAGTTGCAGCAGTCGTCGCATTGTCGCCGGCGGTGGCGATGCAGCCGCCGGTGCCGCCGCGCTACCGGCAACTGTGGACGGAACGTCTCGGACTGTTCCGGCATTTCTCGCAGCTCACCATGATCTCACTGCGCCACATCATCCGCTGGCCGGTGCGTGCGGCCCTGACGACGCTTGGGGTTTCGCTGGCGGGCGCGCTGCTCATCGTTTCCCTCTTCTCCTTTGACTCGGTCGAGCACATGATCGACGTCAGCTTTTTCCTGTCGCAACGCCAGGACGCGACGTTGAGTCTTGCCGACGAGCGCCATGTCCGGGCGGTGCAGGCGGCTGGAAACCTGCCCGGCGTAATGCGCGTCGAACCGTTCCGGAGCATCCTTGTCAGGATGCGCAACGGTCAGTACGAAAAGAAGCTGCCGATCCAGGGAATGCCGGCTGACCCGGCGCTACTGCGCCTGATGGACACCGCGCTGCAGCCGGTGTCCCTGCCCGAGGGCGGACTTGTCGTCGACAAGCGCGTTGCCGAACTTCTGCATCTGCGGCTTGGCGACGTCGTTGAAGTTGAGATCCTTGGCGGATGGCGGGGAGCCGAGCGCGCGGTCGAAATCCCAGGCGTGCGCGGGGCGAACATCGGCGACGCGGCAAAGCCTCTCGCGCGCGGACCGCGGGGCCTGGTCAACGTTGCCGTCGCCGATATCGTCGAATCCTATTTCGGGCTGTCCGCCTACATGAACCTGCCGGCGCTGAACCGGCTGATGGACGAAGGCAACGTGATCTCGGGCGTTCACCTGTCCTACGACAAGGCTCAGGAAAACGCGCTCTTCGAGAAGATCAAGGCGACGCCGGCAGTGGCGTCGATCGGGCTGCGAGGTGTTTCGGTCGCGAAGTTCCGCGAGACCATCGAGAAAAACATTACGACAATGGTCACAATCTATGTCGGCCTGGCAGTCGTGGTGGCGTTCGGGGTCATCTACAACAGTGCGCGTATCCAGCTGTCCGAGCAGGGGCGCGAACTTGCCAGCCTGAGGGTACTTGGATTCACCAAGGCCGAAGTCAGCCGCGTGCTGTTCGTGGAACTGGGTCTACTCGTGATCGCCGCGCAGCCATTGGCATGGGTGCTCGGCTACGGTTTCGCCTGGTTGATGATCAAGGGGTTCGCAAGCGACCTTTATCGAATCCCGCTGGTCGTCAACGCTTCGACGTATGCCTGGGCCAGCCTCGTCGTGCTTTCGAGCGCGATCGTTTCCGCTCTCGTCGTGCGGCGGCGGATCGACCAGCTGGATCTTATCGCCGTCCTCAAGACACGGGAGTAGACCGATGGATTTGTCGGTCCAGAACGCAGGCTTCATGAAGCGCGGTCTTGCCGTACTGGCTGTGCTGCTGGTCGTCGGCGGCTTCTATTACGCACTGTCACCTAGCCCTGTTGCGGTCGATACGGCGGTGGTCGGCCGTGGCGATCTCCTGGTCACGGTCGATGAAGAAGGCAAGACGCGGATCAAGGACGTGTTTGTCGTTTCGGCGCCGACGTCAGGGCGGGTGTTGCGCACGGCGCTTGAGGTGGGCGATGCGGTCGAGGCGGGCAAGACGACGGTTGTCGCCGTCGAGCCGAGCCCGCCTCCCTTCCTCGATCTGAGAAGCCGGCGGGAACTGCAGGCGCAGATCGAAGCCGCGCGCGCGTCCGTCGAACTGGCCAAAGCGGAAGTCAACCAGGCGAAGGCGGAACTTGAATTCGCGACGAGCGATTACGAGCGCGCGGAGTCGCTTTCGAAAAAACAGGTGGTCTCAGATCGCACGCTGGAAAAAGCGCGGATCGATGTCGAGACACGAAGGGCGGCGGTGGCGAGGGCGGAAGCCAACAGGCTGCTGCGCGAACGCGAACTCGAGTCGGCGATGGCGCGGCTGATCGGGCCTGAGAACTCGGACGGCGCCAATTATGCCACCGGCTGTTGCGTGTCGGTGCGTGCGCCCGTCAGCGGGCGGGTGTTGAGCATCATGAAGAAAAGCGAACAGATCGTGCCGCAAGGTACGCCGCTTCTGGAAATAGGCGACCCGGAAAATCTCGAGATCACGGTCGAACTGCTGTCGGCGGATGCGGTGCGCGTGCCGGTCGGCGCGCCTGTGTTCATCACGGCCTGGGGCGGGCGCGAATTGACCGGCAAGGTCGGACGTATCGAACCGGCCGGCTTCACCAAGGTGTCGGCGCTCGGAATCGAGGAACAGCGCGTGCGAGTCATTGTCGATTTCGATCCCGAAGCCATAGGGGAAGCGACCGCGCGCCTCGGGCACGACTTTCGGGTGTTCGTACGGATCGTCGTTGAGGATCAGCGCGGCGTGCTATTGGCGCCGCTGGGCGCGATGTTCAGGCAGAAGGACGAATGGGCAGCCTATGTGGCCGAGGACGGGGTGGCGTTTCTGCGCAAGCTCGAACTTGGACACCGCAATGCGCTGCGGACCGTCGTTCTCAGCGGCCTTGCCGAGGGTGAGCGCATCATCCTGCATCCAAGCGACAGGGTTCTGGACGGGGTCAGGATCGTCGAGCGGGCAGAACTGAATTAGATGTGAGCGGTTTTCTGCCAAGGCTCGTTCAGGAACTGGCACCCCGCCTTGGTAGTGCGGGCTTTAGTCGAACACGCGCTAATCGAATTCGGCGACAACGCAGGCGTGATAGGAACCCACCGGCCGGTCGACGCGGGCGTAGCCGACGGCTTCGTCGCTGAGCGCTTCGTTGTGGACTGTTATGCCGCGGAACTTTCCATAGAGCGAACGGCTGCAAAGGATGTGATCAAGCATCTGCGGGCGGCCCTGGTGGACAACCGAAAAGCGCCGGTCGGCTGGGATTGCACGGTCGAGGACGATCAGCGAGGCCGCAGCCAGGGACCCGTTGCCGGTATCCTGCTCGGCGCCGACGAGAATGCGCAAGGGCGACTCGTAATCCTCGGCGTTGAAATCACCGGCCACGACGACGGCGGCCTGCTGGTCGTCCTCAAGGAGCCGGTCGGCCAGGAGACGGACTTCGAGGGCCTGCGCATTTCGCTTTATGGAGGAAATGCAGAATCCTTCGGCCCAGCCCGAAATCGATTTCCAGACGAACGGCGCCTGCTTCTGGCCGGGGATCGTGGACGCCAGTGGTGCGCGCAGATGGCAATTGATGATGTTGAGGATCGATCCGGCGCCAGTGTCGATCGTGGTCAGCAGCACCGGGCGGTCGAAGGCTACTTCGCCGCCGTCCGCGCCTTCCTGCGGTCCGGCCGTCACGGGGTTGTAGCGAATGGCAGGGATGAGTTCGTGGCGGACCGAGCGGGAGGTGCGAATCGGCCAGCGCGACAGCGTCACAAGATTATGGACATCGGCGGGACCATGACCGCTCGGGGAGGTCGACACCGCACGGGCAAAAGCCGCATACGGCGTACCTTCCAGCAGCTGGTCGAGGGCTGCCAGGGTGCGCTCCTGCGAACCGGGCGCATGCTGGCTGTTGACCTCCTGAAGACACAGTATATCGGCGGCGGCGCGTTCGAGTTCCGGGCGCAGCAACGCAATGCGCGCCTCGATTGGGCGCGGTGCGCGCGGCGCGAGATCGAGGCTTTCAAGGTTGAATGTCGCCAGTCTCATCATGCCTGCAACATAGGACTTACCAGCGGGCAATTCGAGCCGGTGGAAGCTGATAAAGTACAGCCGGCGGTGGGTGCCGCCGGCTGTTCGAGTGTCGGCTCTGAAGAGACCTACTGCTTCTCGAAGATCTCGTTGCCTTCGCTGTCGAGGGCGATGTCGCCGCTCTCGCTGGCGAGAAGCGGAGTGATGCGGCGGATGGCAACGCGGCGGTTGCGTTGGTCCGGGCCGCTCGTTTCGACCTTGAGGAACTGCTCCCCGTAGCCTTGCGTGACGAGGTTTTCCGGTGGGATGTCGTAGTACTGCGTGAGGGCGTTGGCGACCGCTGTAGCGCGCTCGTCGGAGAGGATGAGATTCTCCTCGTCATCGCCGGTCGCGTCGGTGTAACCCTCGATGAGGTAGACCTCGTCAGGGTTCTCCTTGATCGCAGCCTCCATGGCGGCACCGACGGCATCGAGGCGATCAAGTTCGCTGTCAGGGATTTCCGCCGAACCTGTTGCGAAGTTAATCGTGTCGAGATCGATGCGAGGCATGTAATCGCGCAGGTTACGGTTCACCAGGATCTGGTTCAGCGTGTAGGTGCGGTCGATTTCCTCCACCGGGTCGGCGACAACGGCATCGTAGACGTCGTCGATACTGGCTTCGGCTGGTTCGATGATGTAGCTCGACCGAGGCCCGCTGTAGCGAACCGGGGCAACTTCAACGGCAAGGTCGCCCTCGTCCCACCAGCGCGGACGGTTGTCATACAGCATGACGACGCGGTTGCCCGAATAGACCCGATAGCGGCGAACGATGAAGCCGTCGACGTCACGGATCGTGACGACGCGGATGCCGTCGGCGCGAATCACGACGTTGCGGGTCCAGCCGTTATCGAGATCGTCGATATAGGCGTCGCGTGCCCGCCAGCCGTAAATCCGGTCGCTGTCGTTGTGGTAGACGTAGTAGGTGCCGACGATCGCAGCTCCGACGGCGGCTCCAGCGAGGGCCGTAAAGATCGTGCGGTCACGGCGGCTGTCCACAATGCGGGCACGTTCGCGCCAGGCGAAGTTGCTGCGGAACGTCCGTCGATCGTTGCTGCGCTGGGCCTGTAGCCAGTTGCGCTGACGCTCGAGGCGGTTATTGCGCCGCTTCAGACGAGTCGTCTGGTTGCGGTTGGTGTTGATCTGCTTGGCAAGCGTGTTCTGGCGTTGCTTTGCACGCTGAAGAGCCGCTTGGTTGCGTTGAACCTGGCGTGTCTGGACCGTGCGGCGCGCCTTTGCCTGCTGATTCACCTGGCGCTTGCGAGCATCAAGATTCTGGTCGCGCCGGTTAAGCTGCTTGGCACGCTGGTCGAGGGCTTCGTCGCGCCGGTCGAGCTTGCGATCCTGCGCCTTGAGCTGGTTTTGTTGCTGCTGGCGGCGCTTTTTCAAAGCGTCGAGATTCTGCAGCTGCTTTTGTCGGGCAGCCGAAGGCGCCTGCTGGTTGAAGACCTTTTGCTCGGCGTCGAGGTTACGGTTCTGCTTGAGCTGGCGCGCTTTTTGTTCGTTGATGGCACGCTGGCTGCGCTGCTTCTTGTTCTGGTTGGCTTTGAGCTGCTGGATCTTCTTCTGCTGGGCGGCATTGCGTGCTGCCGGAGAATTGGGGCCAGGCTTCTTGGGACCCGTCTTGCGCGCATTCGGGTTCGCGTTCGGATTATTGCCCTTCTTATTCGCGCGCGCCGTCGGATTGTTGCCCTTCTTGTTCGCGCGGGCTTTGGGGTTGTTGCCCTTCTTGTTTGCACGGGCTTTCGGATTGTTGCCCTGGGCATTCGGATTTGCATTCCGCTTGGCTTTCGCGGCTTTTCGCTTGGCGATCTGCTCGGGCGTCAGGGCCTTCTGGGCAAGGACGATCGGCGCGGATTGCGCTGCCTGGCCGGATTGCTGGGCGGCTGCAGGATGGGCATAGGCAATCGGCAGCACCATCAAGCTGCCGGTGAGAAGTCGGAGAATAGCGTTCATATCGAGACCTTCGTTTGCGGCCCTATGATGGGCCTGACTTAGTTAGTTATCATTCTAATCCGACGCGCCGCCTGAACGTGCGATGAAGAACGGCCGAATTTCGCCGCTTTCTTTCGCGTCGCCAGCAACATAGACCCGCTTCTTGAGACACCTGCGGGCATCCAAGAGTTGGTATGAGGCTCAATCAAGACAAATGCGTGTTGAGGAACGCCCCTCATGACCGGTTGGTTGCATCGTGCGCCAGCTTAATGGTGAAAGGCCTAGTGGCCCGTCGCGCCAAAATCGCATCATGGCCGCAACCTCGTCCGATTTTGGCGCGACATCAGGGCCACTAGCAACATCAATGGCTGAGTGAGGCGTTTATCGCGCCTTAGTTGACTCAAACCTCGCCGCACCATCGGTCAACTAAGGCGCGACGCCTCACTAGTGGCCCGTCGCGCCAAAATCGCATCATAACCGCAACCTC
>JAHJQI010000198.1 GCA_018819265.1 Alphaproteobacteria bacterium | reverse complement strand
GGCCGAGAACAACGTGCGGTAATTGCGCGTGCCGACATGCTCGATCATACCGATTGATACGGCCTTGTCGAAGCAGGTTTGAAATTTGGAGGTAGGGAATTCGCGGTAGTCGCCGCAAAAGATTTTGACCGGCAGACCGGTGCACAGTTCGCGCGCATAGCCTGCCTGCTCGTCTGCAACGGTAATCCCCACGACTTCGACGCCGTAATTCTCAGCCGCAAATCGAGCAAAGCCTCCCCAGCCGCACCCGATATCCAGAAGGCGTTCACCCTCCTTGAGGTCCAGTTTGCGGCAGATAAGATCGAACTTCGCGATCTGCGCTTGATCGAGGTTTGCAGCATGATCCCAATAGGCGCACGAATAGGCCATGGAAGGCCCGAGCATGTTCTCGAACAACTCGGTATTCAGGTTATAGTGGACGGCAGCTAGATTGCGGGTTTGCGATATCGATTGGACGTTCAAAAGTCGGGCGGTGAGGAATGCGAAGGTGGTTCGCCAGCCGTAGTTCTTGTGATCTGCAAGGTGATCACAGGAAAGCATATGCGATATGCACTCAAACAGGTCATCGGCATCCCAATAGCCGCGCATGTAGGCTTCACCAAGCCCGAGCGAGCCATCGGCAATCACGCAATCGTAGAAACGCGGGTCCAGGACAATGATATCCCAGGACCGCCGTCCGTTGATGGCAACGTCGGCTTGCGCGCATAGATTGCGGACTGCCGAAACTCCAATCACGATCAGCTCCTCGGCGATGCGTCAGCCGCTTAACTTCATCATGGCGTTTCCAACTTTGCCAGTGATTTTCTCGATGACAAATGTAGCGTACCTGACGTTTGATGCCCACGAGTGACGAGGCCTGTCCTCAGATTCAGAAGTTCGCTCTGAACCTAGCCGCAGGTGGTGGCGAACTTCTGTATCATCGCACGAGCATAACACCGAGGAACGCACAGGGGAGACCCGGGTTCCAAAGATTGGAACAAGTTCGAGCGGCGAACGTTTCACCGCGATGACCGACGAAAAAAAGCCCATCGCCAGACCGCCGCACGTCGAACTGTATCTCGCTGGCGATTTGTCGTCGCCCTTCGAGGTTCTGGCGGCGAAAGAGTTCTCAATGTCTCAGAAGCGCGAGATTCTCCAGCTTTGGCATTCGGATCTGCTGCGCCGGGGCGGGTATTCACGCCACGCGGAACTACTCTTTGACGTCGAACGCGCAATGAATTCTCTGTCGCCCGAGATCGACGGCGACGACGAGTAGCGCGTTACCCTCCGGCACGGTCTTTCCCACCAGAAACTCAACCGGATCATTGATCTCGCAATCAAACGGTATGATGGTGATGACTCGCTATCCCAAGATTGAACTGTTCCCTCCGTTCCGGAAACCGCGTCTCAATCAGCAGATTTTCTCGGCATTTAACGAAGCCTGGAGGCCAGCCACCGAATGGAGCAGAAATCCTTCGCAGACCTTCACAAGCGCACGCAAGTCGCGCTCAGGGAGGGCAGCGCGACCAACCCGTTGACGGTCACCGTCACCAGCGAAAACCAGGGTGGCTTCTGCAGCAAGATCAACATGCGCAGTCATACCATTACGTCCGACCAGCCCTACGGATTCGAAGGCACCAACCAGGGACCCAAGCCGAGCGAGTTACTCTTGGCCGCGCTCGCTGCGTGCCAGGAAGTTACTTGGCGGCTTTACGCCGATTCAATGGGTATTCCCATCAACGGCATTTCGATTGAACTTCGCGGCACGCAGGACTTGCGCGGGTTCATGGGTGTCGATGACACCGTGCCGGCCGGGTTCGTCAAGATCGAAGGCGACGTGACGATCGACAGTCCCGCGACCGCCGAACAGTTGGCACGGCTGCAAAAGACAGTCGATGCGCATTGCCCGGTGCTTGACGATTTGCTTCGTTCGGTTCCGGTCGATCTCCAGCTCAAACTCGCGAAGTAGCCGCGGGCTGCGGCTCGATCGGAACTTCAGGGTCTGGCGCTGTCGAAGGCCGTATGGCGCTCGTCGACAGATGCGGGTAGAGGCAACTCCAGTATGGTACTCGGTTTTCGAACGCTTTCGCTTGGGCCGGCCAATTACTTAGCACTTCTCCTTTAGAGAGTTTGTTGACCTTCCGCCACGCGGCCCGATTACGGCGGGGCTGGACGCACGAAGTTGCCGATTTACTTTTTGTTAACGAAAGCCCTGAATATGAACCGGTCGATTGAAGAGTACGTTGCCGACGACATCAAGAGACGGCTGCGCGAGAGCCAGAAGGAAAGGCTGGAGCGGGACTACGAACTGAACATCAAGCGGGCGGTCGAAGCCAAGGACGACATGGACCGCCAGCGCTTCACGGCATTTGCCGTCAATGCCCGCAAGGGGCTGGTCGCAATTGAAGAGCAGCCGAAGTAACGGCGTTCTCGTCTGTCTTGTGAACAGGCTGCTCAACACCAGCCTGCTGAGTGTTGACCAAAAAAACCTGCTCAACACCAGCCTGCTGAGTGTTGACCAAAAAAACCCGCCGAGGCATCGAAATAACTCGATTCGCCGAGAATGTGGGAGCTCGACCACACCCCTCTGACGGTATCGTCGCTGAAATCCAGGCCAAAGATTGTACCGCCTTGTGCCCCTGTGTTAAGCCGAAGCACCCGAACTGCCAGAAAACGAACCCAAGGGACGGTATGATGCGCCTTCTCCTGTCGACCATTTGCCTGCTGGCGAGCGCGCTGTTGAGCGCTGCCGGCGCCGGCCCGACGCTGCTGTTCGAGTCCGATTCAGGCAAGGTTCTTTACTCCGAGAACATCGATGACCAGTGGCATCCCGCTTCGCTGACCAAGATGATGACGGCCTACATCGCCTTCCAGGAGATCAAGGCTGGCAACGTGACGCTCGAAACCGAGATCCCCTGCACCGAGCTTGCCTTCAAGGAGCCTCCGAGCAAGGTCGGCCTGCCGGTCGGCGCCAAGCTGAAACTGGACACCGCCCTCAAGGCTCTTATCGTGAAATCGGCCAATGACGTTGCCATGATGATCGCCGAGGCGCTGGGCCCGACCCACGACCGCTTCGTCACCCGCATGAACGCGACGGCAGCCAAGCTTGGCATGACGCGCACGCATTTCACCAACCCCAACGGCCTTCCCGACAAGGCGCAGGTGACCACGGCGCGCGACCTCGCCAAGTTGGCCCGCGCCATTACGACGCAATTCCCGGAGTACGCTCACTACTGGTCGATGCCGGCTTTTCAACTCGGCAAGCTCCGCCTTGCGAGCCATAACGGCCTGCTCCAGACGTTCGAGGGCGCCGACGGCTTGAAGACCGGGTTCATCTGCGATTCTGGCTTCAACGTCGTCGCCAGCGCAACTCGCGACGGACGCAAGCTGATGGCCGTCGTGCTCGGAGAGCCATCCGGTGCCGACCGCACGGTGCGCGCTGCGAGCCTCCTTGAGCACGGTTTCCGCCAATGGAGCTGGAAGCAGCTCTTCAACTCCGACACGATCGACAACGTCCCGCTGGATTCGAGCGCCCGCGATGTTCTCAGCGTGCGCCATACGGTGACGTCGTGGAGCTGCGGCGACCGCAAGACGGCGGCTCGCCTCAGGGCAGCCAAGCAGCGTGTCAAGCGCCGCGAAGCCAAGAAGGCTGAGAAGAAGGACGGGAAGGCCGCCGCAAACAAGAAGACCGCAGCCAAACCGACGGCAGCCAACTGACGTCCGCTCACGCGGCCATCAATTCAAACCAGAAGATTGAGCGGCCGGTCGCGATAAGGGCAGCCGCTTGGAGCTTCGGGCTCGACGGCTCCGTCCTGTCCACCATCCTCAGGCGCCTCTGGCCGCCTACCCGGAGTACCGTCGTGCCGCTGGCCGGTTTCTGGAACCGGTGGCCCGGAATGCGGAGCCCCGGGCGATGGTGAGCCCGCCGGAGCGTCTTGCGCGAGCGCGAGACCGTGGCCAAAGATCAGCGCCGCGACAAAGACGATCGGTCGGGCCAGACTGGGTATGGCCAGACTGGGTATGGAAAGGCGTCGGCAGGCGTTTGGTGGACAACGTCGCTGGTCTTCGGATCGGAACATTTCCATGTCTCCTGCGCTCCGCTCCCGTTCGTTTCTGCAAACCCAGCCTCACATGCTCACGTCCGTCCCGCAAGAGTTCGCGCGGCGTCATCCCTTCCCGCATGGTTTCCCATCGTCCCGTTCTGGCACGGCTGCGCTGGCGCTGAACTTGCTAAGTCATCGTCGGATAGCGAAAGACGAGCGGCCGCACCGCGATACGAGGGCTGAATTACCATGACTGCCGCATGGCATCCTGACGAAGACGTGACTCCGAACCCGCATGAAGTCGAATTCATGGCGGCGACGCTTGAAGGCCGTCACGGCCTGCTTGCCGCCCAGATCGCCGACTTTTTCTCAACCTTGCACGGTCATAAGGGCGATGCCGGACGATCCTGGGCCTGGGCCGGCGTTGCCGAACTGGTGCGCAAGCGCCAGCGCGAGCGCCAGCACGTGTCGGGATTTTGAGGCAGGTTTCGAACCCCGAGTGCCACCATCTGCTGGTTGATCTTCAAGGTTCGAAGAAAGAGGAACGAGATTTGGGCCACCCGCAGAACGGATCAGTCATGAGCGAAGCTGTTGTCAGATCCGGCCCGGAGATGGCGGCGCAGCGGATGCTTGCCGGCTATGCGCACAAAGCCATCTCGGTCGCCCGCTCGATCCTGATCGGCGCCGACGACCGCGCCCTTGCGCAGCGCAACGCCGTCATCGCCTTTGGCGTCCGCGTCACCAGTGCCGCCCTTCTCTATCTGACGCAGGTGCTTCTCGCCCGCTGGATGGGCGCGTTCGAATACGGCATCTACGTCTTCATCTGGACCTGGGTCCTGGTCCTCGGCGGCCTCTCGCCGCTTGGGCTCAACCTCGCCGTCATCCGCCTCGTGCCCGAGTATCGCGAGCGCGGCGAATTGGACAGTGTCCGCGGTGTCACCTTCGGCACCAACCTCGCGGCCTTCGCGATCGGCACGATGGTTGCTCTTCTCGGCGCTGCCGGGCTGTGGCTGTTCGAGCCCTATGTCGCCAACTATTACGTCCTGCCGCTCTTTCTCGCACTCGTCTGCATTCCGATCTACGCACTGGGCGACATGCAGGACGGACTTGGCCGCGGCCAGGCCTGGATGAGCATCGCGCTCGTCCCACCCTACATCCTGCGCCCGCTGATCGTGCTTGCCGCCATGATCGGCGCCCACGAGATCGGCATGCCGATGACCGCCACGACGGCCGCCGGCGCCGCCATCCTCGCGACCTGGCTTGCCGCGCTTCTCCAGTTCACGCTTCTATCGCTGCGCATGTCGAAAACTGTGCCGGCCGGCCCGCGCACCTACGATTGGCGTCTGTGGCTCAAGACATCGCTGCCGCTGTGGGTCATCTGCGCCTGCGAACTTGCTCTGCAGAATGCTGACGTGCTGATCGTCTCCAGCCTGATGTCGCCGCACTCGGTTGCCGTCTACTTCGCCGCCGCCAAGACCATGAGCCTCATCATGTTCGTTCACTATGCGGTCGGCAGCGCTGTTGCGAACCGCTTCTCGGCGCTCAACGCCCGCGGCGATCGCGACGGCCTGCAGGCGTTCGTACGCGATGCCGTCAACTGGACGTTCTGGCCCTCGCTCGCCGCCGCGGTTGTCATCCTGGTGCTCGGCCAGCCGTTGCTCTACCTGTTCGGCCCGGACTTTCTCGAGGGCTATCCGGTCATGCTGATCCTGGTTGCCGGCTTCCTGTTCCGCTCGGCGATGGGACCATCCGAGTTCCTCCTCAACATGCTTGGCGAGCAGAACGCATGCGCCATGGTGCTGGTCTTCACGGCCGCCCTCAACATCGTGCTGAACCTGATGCTGGTGCCTGCATTCGGGCTCAACGGCGCAGCCGCCGCGACGGCCCTGTCGCTGATCACGACGGCCCTGCTCCAGTACGCCGTCGCCCGCTACCGCCTCGGCCTCGACGTCGCCATCTGGAGCGCCTGGAAGCGCTGATCGTTCAGCCAGGATGAAAGCGCCGGGACGTTGATCCCGGCGCGCTCGATTCTTAATTCTCGTAACGCAATGGCCCCGGATAATCGTACGGGCCCGGATGCGCCGAAGGCGTGGGCATCCGAAGGCGCAAAAAAAGTCCATCGGAGAATCGTACGGCGCCGGATGCGCAGTGGGCATCCGGAGGCGCAAAAAAGTCCAGCGGAGGATCGTACGGCGCCGGATGCGCCGAAGGCGTGGGCATCCGGAGGCGCGAAAAAGTCCAGCGGAGGATCGTACGGGCCCGGATGCGCAG
>JAHJQI010000237.1 GCA_018819265.1 Alphaproteobacteria bacterium | reverse complement strand
TGAGTGAAAGCATTTGCCATTGCCCGCGCATATGCTATAGGCCACCGAGATTAGCCGGAGGGATATGCGGATTCTCCCGGTGGCCTTTGTATGAAGGCAGTCGAGAACCGCCCATTGGGGCATAATCATCGCCACTTCCCGGCTTGGGCGGGGGCAGACAACGGGCAAGACTGCCCAAGACAAAACGAGGAACAAGACATGAGCGATATCGCAGACCGCGTTAAGAAGATCGTTGTGGAACACCTGGGCGTTGAAGAGGACAAGGTTGTCGACAAAGCCTCTTTCATTGACGATCTCGGCGCGGACAGTCTCGACACGGTCGAGCTGGTCATGGCATTCGAAGAAGAGTTCGGCATCGAGATCCCCGATGATGCGGCGGACACGATCCAGACCTTTGGCGACGCGGTCAAGTTCATCACCGAAGCGTCCTGATTTCGCTCCCGCGCGATAGTCCCGCGCGAGAGTCAAGAACCCTGCCAATCGGCAGGGTTCTTTGCGTTTCAGGCAAGGTTGGCGTCACAATCCCGTGAGCCTGATCCGTGTGGCGCGTGCTGCCGGGCACCGTGACGGTGCCATGACATACGGTTAATGGTCCGTTGATACATCCCTTTCCCATTGCTCTGGCCCATCGCTCTGGCCACGGGCAGCACGCATGCGGTGCGGCAAAAGGAAAGGGATATCCATGAACAAGGCAATCACCGACGGCATCGTTTTCATGCCGCAACCCTTCGCAATCGGTCTCGACCAATGGTCGCGCGAGGACGGGCGACCCGGCTCTGACACCTATGCCAATGCCGCCGATTCGGCGTTTGTGCCAGCGGATCAGGATTTCGGCGGGGCGCTGGAGTTGCAAAAGACGCAAAGCGTGCAGCGCTTGCGGTACATGGGCGAGACGCCGATTCTGCCCGGGTGTTATCTTCAGATCCGGGTGCGGATCAAGGCGATTGCGGGCAACCTGCCCAGTGTTCGGATCGCGGCCTTTGCCGGAGGCGCAGGCGGCGTCGCGCTGTCCGGCGTCACCGTGACCGGGCCGCAGGTCGCGCTCACCACCTATGGCGACGTGGTCGAGGTAACGGCCATCGTGGGCACAGGCACCCGGACCGGCGTTGACATGGCCTGGGGACGCGCCGCGATCTTTGGACATTTCGGTCTCGATTTGACTGGCCCGAGTGGGGGCGTGGTTCGGATCGACGATATCGTCATCGAGGATGTCAGCCGGTTTTTTCTGCGCGACGTGATCAGCACCGTCGACGTGCGTGACTATGGCGCGCTTGGCAACGGGGTGGCGGATGATCACGCAGCCTTTGAGGCGGCTGATACCGCGGCCGAAGGGCGAGAGATCATTGTTCCGGCGGGGCAGTATGTTCTAGGTCAGAGCACCACGATCCAGAGCCGTATCCGGTTTGAAGGCACCGTCGAAATGCCCGATGCCGCGATCCTTGCCTTGACCAAGAATTTTGACCTGCCCGCCTATATAGATGCGTTCGGCGACAGCGAACTGGCTTTCAAGAAAGCGTATCAGGCGCTCTTGAACAATCCGGATCATGTCACGCTCGATCTGGCCGGCCGCAAAGTGTCGCTGCGCGCACCTGTCGACATGGCAGCGGCGGTGGTCAATCGGACAACCTACAATCAGCGCCATGTGATCCAGAATGGCCAGATCTCGGTTTTTCCGGGTCCGGCATGGGAGACAGAGGTCATGACCTCGCAGGCCAGCTATGACATCGCCAATTCCAAACGCCTGACCAATGTGACCAATGTGGCCAATATTCCTGTTGGCGCGCTGATCGAAGGCAATGGCGTGGGCCGCGAGGTCTATGTCACCGCCAAGAACGTAGCGGCCCAGCGGCTCGACATCAGCCAGCCGCTTTTCGATGCGGCGGGCACGCAGGTCTATACCTTCCGACGCTTCAAGTATCTGCTGGATTTCAGCGGCTTCGAGGATGTGTCGCGCATGGTGGTCTCCGAGGTGGACTTTCAATGCACGGGTGATTGCAGCGGGGTACTTTTGCCGCCGCAGGGGTCCGCCAACCATTTCCGCGACTGTTTCTTT
>JAHJQI010000197.1 GCA_018819265.1 Alphaproteobacteria bacterium | reverse complement strand
GATCGCCTCGCGGATCTGCGCCTTGACCGCAGGGCTGAGATGAATTCGCTGGGCCGATTTGGGTGGAGGATTAAGCGCCGCAAGGACGAACAACCCGAGATCGATGCCGATCGTTGCGAGCAGCGCGATCAGGTCGCGACCGCTGATGCCCTCGCTCTCGCCCGCCGCCCCGGTCGCCTGGAAACCGCTGGCGACATACGCCACGAGACCGCCGGCATAGGCCGCCATGTTTTCCCAAAGCTGTTTGACGGCGTTTGCAACGCCAGCCGGTCCCTCCGTAAACTCGGCCGCCCGAAGATCGAGCACGACGGGCTGATCGGCCTGATCGGCGGCCTGCGTGAGCCTCTGCCCGAGTGTCGGATCGTAGCAGGAGAACCCGACCTTGCCCGGCTGCACCGTTACGACCTGGGCAAGTGCCCGCATCTCGGAGGCAGTCGACGTGCCCAGTTCGTTGGAGCGCTGGGCGATCCTGCGAGCCCCCGAACGAACCGCGGAGGCCTTCTCCTCGAAGGCCTTCTGCCGGGCTTCGAACGTGGCTCCATCCAGGCCTTGTGCGGCCGCCCTCAGGTCCGCAACCTCTTTTTCAACCGGAGCAATCCAGGAGACCTGGATTCCGTCACGCAGCGTGGCGACGGCGTCGCGAACCGATTTGCGCGCATTATAGAGTGGACCCTGTCCCGCACCGGAAGGCACGCCGCAGCTTCCCCCGCTCGCCTCTTCGCGCGCCATTTGCGTTTCCGACCAGCTTACAACGCCGTCAAGCTGCGCCTTGACCGCTTCGAGCCGCGCTGAAACCGCGGCCCCGGCATCCCGGGCATCCTCCTGGAGGTTCGAAAGGCTGGTGCGGGTTGCCTCCTCGCCGGCAATAAGGCTCCACCAGAAGCCGTAGCCGAACCCGATCGACCACAAGGCCAGGAAGAAGTAGAGCGGAAAGGTTATGAGCCGCTGGCCGAGCGTGCGTCCCTCGCCGAACGTCTCGCGCAACGCCAGCCACATCAGGAACGTCAGCGCCACCACGATGGCGATGACGAGCGCTTCGTTGGTGACGGACAGCCCGCCCGGGATCTCGCGGCCCTGTGCCGCCGGCGACTGCGAAACCCCGACGATGAAGTCGTTCATGCCGCTCCAGGTCGCGTAACCTGAAATAGCCAGCAGCATCAGCGATGCCCAGCCGATCAACGCGTTGCGCCCGAACGTGTAGTCTATGGCAGCAGCGATCCGGTCCTTTAAGGTCGTGTCGCTCGTTGAGCTGGATGTTTCGGCCACGACGCCCCCCTCGATGATGCAATACCCTTGACGTTTCTTCCGCACTTAACCGAAAAATGCGTCAGTTGTCGCTCGGTTCCAGCCTCTCCAGGCGCTTTGGGCATGCGGGCCGTCATTTTTGAAACACGCAATCGAGCAGCCCTTTTGGGTGAGCCGTTGGGGTGTGATTGACTTCGAATACCAGCGCGCGGCTCATTTGTTGATCGTCATCACCGGGGCACGGCGCATGATCTCGTCGATGCGCGCCCGCTCGCGATGGAATTCCACCAGTTCCCGGCCCTTCAGCTGGCGCTCCTGGGGGACCTTGATCGTCATCGGATCGACGTGCCGGTTGTTGACCAGAACTTCGAAGTGCAGGTGGGCGCCGGAAGAAAGGCCTGTTGAGCCGATGTAGCCGATGATCTGGCCCTGCCGCACCTTGGCGCCTTCGGAAACGCCGCGAGCGAACCTAATCATGTGCGCATAGGCGGTCTGATAACCGTTGGCATGACGAATGCGCACATAGTTGCCGTACTGACCGTTGCGCCCTGCCATCTCGATAACGCCTCGCCCGGCCGCCAGGATCGGGGTGCCGACCGGTCCCGCCCAGTCGACGCCCGCGTGCATCCGCCGCCGGTTCAGCAAGGGATGGTAACGCATCCCATAGCCCGACGAGAGGCGCACGTTCGAACCTCGGACGGGCTTTCGCGTCAGGAATCGTTTGGAATTGTTGCCATGCTCGTCGAAGAAATCGACTTCGCCGTCGGCTGTGCGAAAGCGAAAGAATCGTGCGGTTTCCCCACCCGAGGTGATCTTCGTATAAAGCAGCTGTCCAGGAGGTCCTTCCGCAAAGTCCTTGTTGTCGAATCCAAAGAACAATTCGACCGTATCTCCAGCCCGGATGCGCCGGCCGAAATCGGTTTGATAAGCATTGACCTTCAACACCTGCAGAATCGTTTCTGCCGGAACGTTTTGCAATAAACCGGCATGATAGACGCTGGCATATAGGCTTGATGATTTCGGGCCGCTGACCTTTTCTTCGATCAAACCGCGCAGGGCGGCATAGTCGCGCGGCGGTGTACTCATCGCTTTGAAGTCGCCGGAATCGCTTCGCACGGCAGAAACGATATGTTCGCCTTCGGCCGAATAGACACTGACGGTGGACGGCTCCAGTATATCGACATCGGTCGGCGATGGTGTCAGCGTGAATTTCAGCTGCTGCCCGGCCTTCAGGGCATCTGGCGTGAAGTACTTGCGCATCGCCCCGATCAGTTCGCCCGCCTGCCAGGCTGGAGCCCCCTGCTTTTCGATCAGGCTGCTTAAGCTATCGCCGGCGGCAACTGTAACTTCTGCCCGCTGCGTGTTGATGAGATCGCGCGCTTTTAGCTGGTCTTCAAAGTCGTTTTTCGAAAGCACCGAAGTGAAAGCCGATTCGTCATCTGGTTTGGCGATAGGATCCGCACCATTTTGTGAATTGTCCCTGCCCGCTTCGGCGGCCGCCAAAGACTCTTCAAGGCGGAATCTGGCGATGAGATCGGTCACTTCCCTGTCGTCGAGCGTTTGCCCGTCTTCATTGGGCAATGCCCCGCCGATCAATTCGACGATGGCAATCTTTACGTCCTGCCGTGAAGCGCCCGCCGCCCCCTTTCCCGAGCCGACCGGGTCGTTGTCCGCATAAAGCTGGAGGGGATTGAAGGGTGGAATGACGTCCTGATAATCCTGCGGTACCGGCGATAACCGCGCGACGATCCGCATATAGGGCTGTGCGTGGATATAGTATCGTTCTTCCCGGCGCTGCCGCAGCGTTTCGTGAATGACATACCGGGTCGATGTCAGACCGGCGGAAATTTCGAGTTTTTCGGTTTTTGGAACGGCCCAGTTCAGCCCTATCGCTTTCTGCGTCTGTGGAATGAGTTCAGGCGTCATTGCCCCGTCGCGCAGGCGTTGCAGGGCCGGCATGAAGCCGTCGCCGCGCTTATGGTCCGTCGATCCGGCGATGACGACGAAGATCGCAATGGCACCGATCGCGCCGGCCACGAAGGTGCTCATCAGCCAGCGAAATCGACCACCGTTGCTGTCGACGGCATGGTCGTCGTCGAACATGTTCAGCCCGGCATTCCGCCCGCGCCCCCGCGAGACCTGTGTCAGCCCGCGCGATCGCTGTTCGAATGCGAGTGCGCCCTTGATGGCGCTGGGTGGAAATCGGCGTCGGTCGACCAAGCTCAACCCCCCGGCTTATTCTCGGTCCTGGCAAATTTGTCGTTATTCGGAACATCAAAGCCCGAAGTTTGTCATTTTTGGGAGTCTGCCGGTCTTTTCCGCAGCCATTCAGACCCGTCGACCAGCCTTCGACGGTTCCCTCCTACACGCAAGAACGGTTGTAGTCGGCGACAGCAGCAGTTCCAGTTTCGCGGGCGGGGACTGCCGTAACTCCCACAATATCCTGCAGGATGGTGCAGTTATAGAGGGGCATCCGGACAGCTTGACGTCTTCCATCCCCAGCCGCTCCGCGAAATTCTCGCGCAATGTCAGCGGCTTGCAAGAAAAACGCTCAATCGGTCGTTTTTTTTGGCGTAGCGAGTTGACTTCGGGGTCAACCTAGTATTAATTCAACCCTCGTTGCGGGGCGCTACTGCTTCGCGGCCTTTGCGGCCAACGCTCTCTCAAACAGCTTCGAACACCGGGCTGCTTCGGCAGGACGGAATTCGTAGTCTTTAAATCCGGGTTTTGCGACCTGGGTGATTGATCGTTGTCTGTGCTCTTTGACAATTGAATATGAAGGAAGAGAAACGCAGGCGGCGGGTCCTGGCGGATCTGACGAAGCTTAGGCTGAGTCGGGTCACGACAGAACTCTGACGATCTCTGCGTTACAGCCATCACCATGTAGGATTTCGGTTCGGGCAACCTGACCGGGAGATTACATATGTGAAGGTGCCCGTTACACAGATGATCCTTGGATTAACCTCCAAGCCAAAGTCAGTTCAAACTTCTTCAACATGAGAGTTTGATCCTGGCTCAGAACGAACGCTGGCGGCAGGCCTAACACATGCAAGTCGAACGCACTCTT
>JAHJQI010000196.1 GCA_018819265.1 Alphaproteobacteria bacterium | reverse complement strand
GGGTGTCCACCCCGACAACCCCTCCAAGTGTCGTCATCCCGGCGTAGGCCGGGATCCGTCCACGCTTCGCAAGACCGACACCCTCACCTGGTCAGGGGACATATGAAGGAGTAAGCCCTGAGCCGGCCATCGCGGCGAAGAATGGCAGCCGGCGGCTGTTCCTTGAACCTTGGCGGATCCCCGCCTTCGCGGGGATGACGGATGCGGGCGGCCCCGCGCGGGAGGCCTGCCTTGCCGGCCGGCCATTACGTCCGGGTGTCCACCCCGACAACCCCTCCAAGTGTCGTCATCCCGGCGTAGGCCGGGATCCGCCCACGCTTCGGAACGCTCGGTTCGAGCTTTCCTGCGAATTGTCAGTGTGACAACTCCGCTTCGACCGATATAATTGTCTCGACAGCTGCTGGCCGCGCCGCCGCGTACTTTGGCTAGCAGCCTCCCTCCACCCGATACCATTCGATCCGACGGACCCGGCAGATGACCGACAGTTCCAGCAGCTCTGCCAAATGCGCGACCGCGACATTCATCGCGATCCTCACCGCCGTTGTCATGACGATCACGGCCGCACGCCTCCCGGCCAGCGCACAAAACGCTGAAGAACAGCGCGTCGATACCGCCCTGATTCTTGCGGTCGACACCAGTCAGTCTGTCAATGACGAACGCTTCCGCCTGCAGATGGACGGCATCGCCCAGGCCTTGGAAGACCAGGGCGTCATCGATACCATCCTCGGGGGGCCGCGCGGCGCGATTCTGATCCAGCTTGTCGCATGGGCCGACGGGTCGGACCGGCTCCTGCCCTGGACACTTATACGCTCTCGCGCCGAGGCCATTGCCGTCGCCGCCCGCATCCGCCGCCTGCCCAGGATCAGCGGCGAGTACACGTGCATGGCGCGGATGTTGCGCAAACTGAGCGAAACCGTTCTGCCGAGCATCCCCTTCGCACCGCTCAAGACCGTAATCGATGTATCCGGCGACGGCATCGACAACTGCGAATCGATCGAACAACTCGACGCGGCCAGGAAGCAAGCGGTCGAACTGGGCGCTGTCATCAACGGACTTCCCGTCATCGTCGACAAGGATCAGCTGGTCGGCGAAGGCGCCTACCGGGCACCCGGCGCCGGTCTGGTCCTGCTGACGCCGCCCGGTCAACGGCCAAGAACAACCCTCGACAAATGGTTCGAGGACCATGTCATCGGTGGATTTGGCGCGTTCATTGTCCCGGCCAACGGCTATCGTGACTTCGCCCGCGCCATGCGCTCGAAATTCGTCGTCGAGATCAGCAGCGTGCGCCAGGAACCGCACATCGCGCCCGCTCCTGTGGCGCTTTCGGGAGTGCCGAAAAGTCTCCGATAAAGCTGATTTGCAAGTCGATTGCGCACGCGGCAAGTTTGTGCCAGCCTCGCCTTTAGTCTAGTATCGTGCATCAGCCGCCTTAGTCACGGGTGCCGGTCGACATGCGGCTGTAAATCGACTGGGCTCGCCGGCAAGCCAAGCAAGAACTGCGAAAACAATCCGCAGGTAACGATAAAAAGACGAGTTCAAGGGAGTGGGAAACTTGCGGTGGGAATCCTGGCCGCACGGCAAATGCGGCATCCATGTCGCGACCAGCCGCGCCAACACGACCAAGGAAGCCGTAGCGGAGCTTCGCGCAAATCTTCCAGCCGCCGTTTTCGCCCATCTTATCGTCTTTTTCTCACCCCGGTTTGCACCCGGGGAAGTGGCGGTCGCGATGTCGGGCGCATTCCCCGACGCTGAGTTCAGCGGCTGCACCAGCGCCGGAGAAATCTCGCCTCAAGGAATTTGCACTGGATCGATCCAGATCATGGCCTTCGAGAAATCGCGCTTCCGGTTCGTATCGACGGTCATTGACAACGCAGCCAGTACGGGTGTCGAGGGCGCCTCCCAGATTGCCCGCCGCCTCAAATCGCAGTTTGCCGATCAATGCAACGCTTCGAACAAGTTCGCGCTGCTGTTGACCGACGGCCTGTCGAATCACGAGGAAACGCTGGTCGCCGCCGTAAACTGGGCGCTTGGCGACATTCAGATGATCGGAGGGTCCGCCGGCGACGATTTGAGATTTGAAGCGACCGCCCTCGTCCACAACGGGCGCACCGCGAACAATGCCGCGGTCCTGATGCTGGTCGAGACGGAAATCCCATTTCACGCCTTCAAGACGCAGAACTTCGATCCGACACCGGTCAAGCTCGTCATCACCGCCGCCGATGCCGAACGGCGCATCGTCCACGAATTCAACGCCGAGCCGGCCGCGCTCGAATATGCGAATGCCATCGGCCTCATCCCCGAGGATCTCGGGCCATTCAGCTTTGCCTCCCACCCCCTCGTGGTGAAGGTCGGCAGCGACTATTATTGCCGCTCGATCCGCAATATGAACCCAGACGGCAGCCTATCTTTTTTCTGCGCCATTGACGTCGGCCTGGTGTTGACGGTCGCCCGCCCGACCGATCTTGCCGAAGCGACCGAGGCGACCTTGAGCGAGGTTGACAAGATCCTCTCAGGCACGCAGATGATTCTCGGCTTCGACTGCATCCTGCGCCGCCTCGATGCGGAAAATCGCCAGATGGGCAGCCGCATGGAACAGATCTACAGGCGCCACAACGTCGTCGGCTTTCATACCTATGGCGAGCAGTATAACGCGATGCACTTGAACCAGACGCTGACGGGCATCGCCTTTGGTGCGCCATGAGATCGGAAATCCCAGCACACAACTCGAACCGCGATTCCTTCAACCTGATGTACCAGACTTCGCCCCACGACCTCAGCCGCCAGCTTGAGAAGCTGCACAAGATCAACGCGGCACTGATCGAGCGGGTCGAGCGCTCGGTCGAACAGCAGGGCAGTGCCTATTCGCTGTTTACGGCCGCAATCGGCCTCGAAAACCAGGTCCGCCAGCGCACCGACGAACTCCAGGAAGCGCTCGACCGCCTGGAGCGCTCCAACGACGCGCTCGTTGCCGCCCGCGACGAAGCCGAACGCGCCAACGAGGCCAAGACCCGCTTTTTCACCGCCGTTGGTCATGACCTGTTGCAGCCGCTGCACGCCGCCCGCCTGACGCTTTCGGCCCTGGGCGAGAGCAATGAGATCACCGAGCACCGCAAGCTTGCCCACCAGATCGACCACGCGCTGTCCTCGGTCGAGGAGTTGCTGCGCACGATGCTCGACATCACCAAGATCGAGACCGGCGTCACCCTGCCCGCGCCGCGGCCGCTGAACCTCAAGAGCCTTTTCGAATCCCTGCAGCTGGATTTCGCCCCCTTGGTGGCCGAGAAGGGCCTGCGCCTTGAGGTCGTAGCGCATGGGCTCAGTGCCGTTTCCGACCCAGCGATGCTGCGCCGCATTTTGCAGAACCTGCTATCGAACGCCGTCCGCTTTACCGCGAGGGGAAGCATCGAGCTTGAAGCCGAGCGCATTGCCGACGGGGTGCGCATTTCGGTAACCGACACCGGCCCAGGAATTCCCGAAGCCGACCGCGAGCGCATTTTCGAGGAGTTCCAGAGCGGATCGAACGAACGGCCGGCAAGAAGCGGCGGCTTCGGTCTCGGTCTCTTCATCGTCAAGCGGATGGCCCACGCCCTGGGTCACGCGATCGACCTTCAAACCATTCCGGGATTGGGCTCGACCTTCAGCATCGTCGTCCCCTTTGCCCCCTCCTCTTCCGAAAGTGTTGCGATCAGGAGTGCCCCGCACAGTTCACCATCAGACCAGTACGGCTTCACCGGCATCCATGTCCTGGTGATCGAGAACGACCTCGACATCATAGCTGCGACCAAGACCCTGCTGGAGCAATGGAACTGCCGGACATTCCCCGCGACCGACCTCAGCCAGATCGAAAGCTACATCGCCGATAGCGAGCGCGCGCCATCCATCGTTCTTGCCGATTATCACCTCGATGACGATGCCTGTGGGTTGACCGGTATCGCGCGTCTGCGGCAGGCATTCGGCCAGAATATTCCAGCGATCGTCATCACCGCGGATCACGGAACCGTCTCCGCCAATGCCGTGAAGGCCGCCGGCTGCGAACTTCTTTGCAAGCCGATCCGGCCAGCCGAGCTACGTGCACTGATGCGTCATTTGCTGAGTTAGATCGCTTCCGCTTTAGGCGGAAACAATCCTGCTTTTTCGCTTATGGGCCAATCGGCCTGGCCCTCCGTCGCCGCGGAGTGCTCCGTCGCGTGGCGCGGACGCGCCGGCAGCCTCGTCATTCTTTGTCCGAAGGCTTTTCTTGAGGCAACATCACCCTGGAAACTTCGATCACGGCCTGCGTCCGTGAGGCGACGCCAAGCTTGCGCAGGATCTCCGAGACGTGCGCCTTGACTGTCGTCTCTCCGACATTGAGTTCGTGAGCGATCTGCTTGTTGAGCAGGCCTTGCTTCAGCATGTTCAGCACGCGCAGCTGCTGCGGCGTCAGCTGTTTCAGCTTGGCAATCGTCCTGGCCGTTTCCCCGGCGACGACATCGGGTGGCTCGTAGCCGGAAGGCAGACAGACTTCGCCATTCATGACGCCCTGTATGGCACCGACAAGCTCCGGCTTGCGAACGGCCTTCGAGATGTAACCCGACGCCCCGCAGGTCATGGCGCGATGGATCGTCTCCGCCTCGTCGATCGCCGACACGATCACGACCGGCAATTTGGGATACCGCGCCCGCAATTCGAGAAGGCCTTCGAAGCCGCGCGTCCCCGGCATGTTGAGATCGAGCAGCACGAGATCGAAGCTGCCGCCCTTGTCGATCGTCGCGAATGCCGATGCAAGCGAGTCCGCTTCCGCGATATCGGCCTGCGGGAAAGCCGTGTGAATCGCCAGTTTCATGGCATCGAGAAACAGCGGATGATCGTCAACGACGAGGAAGCTCTCCGGCATCGTGTAGGTTTCCAGTGATTGCGCTGCTGCGGCTGCGTCGATCATCAAGTCTAGCCTTCACCAGGGATACTTCAAGTCGGCGGTGTAGCAGATACTGGAAACAGAATGGGGTAAGCGGTTGGAAACCGCTTACCCCCGTCATCGTGTCGTTTCCGACAAGTATAAGGTTAGCGCGGCGTTATTTACTTCGAGGCTACCGACTTCGGCAGCTTGAATGTCCACACCATGCCGCCCTGGTTCAGGTGGGCGACCGTCTTGGCCACTTCACCGCCCCACAGAGGAACAGCTCCGCCCCACCCGGAGACCACGGTCAGCATCTGCTCGCCGTTTTCTTCCCAGGTCACCGGCGAACCGACGATGCCCGAACCGGTGTTGAACTTCCACAGTTCGTCGCCCGTCTTGGCGTCGAGCACCTTGAGGAAGCCTTCCGGCGTACCGGTGATGACGAGGCCGCCACCTGTCGTCAGAACGCCGCCCCAGAGCGGAGCCTTGTTCTTCATCGACCAGACGATTTTGCCCGTGGCCGGATCGATCGCCTTCAGCGCGCCGATGTGATCTTCGAAGATCGGCTTGATGGTGAAGCCCGCGCCGAGGTAGGCGGCACCGGCCTTGTAGGTCACCGGTTCGTTCCACAGGTCCATGCCCCATTCGTTTGCGGGGACGTAGAACAGCTTGGTGTCCGGCGAGTAAGCGATCGGCATCCAGTTCTTGCCGCCGAGGAAGCTCGGGACAGCAAACACGGACGAGCCCTTCTTGCCGTCTTTCGACTTGGTCGGATCGCCGGGACGGTTGGCCGGATCGTAAACCGGACGGCCGTCGGCACCGATGCTCTTGGCCCAGGTGATCTGTTCGACGAACGGAGTTCCGCTGATGAACTTGCCGTTCTCGCGGTTCAGAACGTAGAAGAAGCCGTTGCGGTCCGCCGTAGCGGCAGCTTTGGTGCCGTTGAGGTCGAATGACACGAGTTCGTTGACGCCGTCATAGTCCCACCCGTCGTTCGGCGTCGTCTGGAATCCCCAGTTGATTTCGCCGTTTTCCGGGTTGATCGCGATGCGGGAGCACGACCACTTGTTGTCGCCAGGGCGCATGTGGCTGTTCCACGGACCCGGGTTGCCGGTACCAATGAAGATCTGCTTGGTCTCGGGATCGTAGGTGCCGCCCAGCCATGTTGCTGCGCCGCCCGTCTTCCACAGATCGCCGGGCCAGCTTTCGTTCTTCTTTCCGGTCATCGTCGACTGTTTGCCATTGAGCGTACCCATATGGCCTTCGATCGTCGGGCGCGACCAGACGAGATCGCCGGTGCTGGCCTTGCGAGCTTCGACCCGGCCGATGACGCCGAATTCACCACCCGATACGCCGGTAACGAGCAGCGGGCCGTGAGCTTCCGACGGCACGATCAGCGGAGCGGCCGTGTAGGAATAGCCCTTCTTGTAGTCGTCGATCTTCTGCTTCCAGACGACTTTGCCGGTTTTCGTGTCGAGCGCGACCAGCTGGGCATCGAGCGTGCCGAAGATGAACATGTTGTTGATGAGTGCGCCGCCGCGGTTGATCACATCGCAGCATGGCAGGATGCCCTCGGGCAGGCGGGCATCGTACTGCCACAGCTCTTCGCCGGTTTTGGTGTCGATGGCCCATGCGCGGCTGTAGGAGCCGGTGATGTACATCACGCCGTCCTTGACGAGCGGCTGGGTTTCCTGGCCACGCATCTTCTCGCCGCCAAGCGACATGGTCCACGCAGGAACGAGCTGCGCGACGTTGTCCTTGTTGATCTTGTTCAGCGGGCTGTAGCGCTGCCCCTGCGGACCAAGACCGTTGCTGACGACATCTGCTGTCGTCGTGGCGTCGTTGACGATGTCGTCGATGGTGACATCGGCCAGCGACGGCTGCGAAACCGCTACCGTCAACGCGAGTGCGCTAGCGGTCAGAAGCCACTTCTTCATGTTCGGCGTTCCCCTTGGTTGTGTTTGGTTACCGAATTTCACGTCAGTCATCGCGCCCGGAAACGGTGTTTCCAGGCGGATTTCTACGGTGTGATACTTGCTTGGCCCGGGAGGACCTTCGGCGATCGTAAGGCGATGCTGACCAACGCAATCAACGATTGGCTTCATCCCTTCCATCGCCGGCTCTGCTTAATCAAAAGCATGCCTGCGCTAACGTAGCGCAGGTCCCCAAACGCTCTAATTGCCAAATAGTACATGACCGGAGAAAGGCTCGATGAATGGCGTGCACGAGCAGCAGCAGGCCGACGCGCCGACTGCCCTGGACGCCCATCAGAGATCGAAACGGCCGCTAGTGGCCCGTCGCGCCAAAATCGCATCATAGCCGCAACCTC
>JAHJQI010000195.1 GCA_018819265.1 Alphaproteobacteria bacterium | reverse complement strand
GTGCGTCCTTCGTGAAGGCTGCAAAAAGTAGGACGCAACGAGCAACTGATCGCGCTTCGTAGTTAGCAGCCGTCAGACGTTCAAATGCTTGTGTTGTGAGTGCAGCGCCATGGATCCCGGCGTCTTGCCGGAGGCGAGCGAGCCTGACGCTCCCCGGGACCCAGGGTGCGTCAATCGTTCTCACGACTAGAGTACTGTAGCGCGAGCGGCGATTTTCGCTGCAATCGCACAGCGCCGGGTGCCGGCATGACAAACAGTGGAAGCGGCTTGCGCGCACCACATGCCGCCTGACGAATCATTGTAATTTTGTGACGATGGCCATCACCAGCGGGGGACGAAGGACATGAGCGGTATCGATCAGGGGGACAAGACGCGGCGGGTCAGACCTCAGCATCTGCCACCCGATGTCGCCGCGCGGCGCGCAGGGCCGGTCGTTTTCACCGAGACGGTCGGCGAAGACCGCTACCCCGCCGACATCATGCATCTTGCCGAACTGGTGCCGGTCGTGCGCGAGCGCCTCAACGTGCCCGCGGACTTTGCCGACGACGCCATCCTCTCAAGCCTGAAGCGCGTGGCCTCCAAGACGTCGGACCGCGAACGCTGGCGCTCGGCGTTCGATTGCAGCCTCGCCCGCTACCTGTCGGTCCGCGGTCGCGATCTCGGCCACGCCTTGCAGGATCTGATCGCCCTGATCCCACCGCCGCGCATGTGATGCCTCGCGTGAAACCAGCAAAACGTCACGCCTTGTAGGTTCGCAGCGGATAAAGCCTGAGGAGGCTTACGATGAAGAAATCGGGAACGACCATCCCACCCTGCGTCTACCTCGTCGCAGACAACCTCGACGCGGCCCTTGCCGCTGGCGAGGATCTCATCGCATCGACGGAGAACTGGGCGACCGGTGATCCCTCCGACCCCGGCGTTGCGGGTGCGCAGCGATGGGCGCTGTCGCGTTACAGATGTCACGAACTGAACCTTGTCGCGCGCATCGTCCAGGCCCGCGAGCATGTCGCCGTGCTGGGGCGCGACGCACCGAGGTTCCGCCCCCTGGCGCAACTTTTCTGCGCTGCTACCGCCGACCTCGCCGCCGCTTTCCATGAACTGAACGAGCAGGTCGAAGCCGACTTCGAAACCGGCGGCGCAATGACCGCCTATCTGCGCACGCGCGGAATGATCGACCCGGAGGCCGCAGGCGTCGGCGACGTGGAGACGCCCGAAATCGGCGACGAATTCCTCGTTGCCGCGAAGGTGCCGCTCGGCGTCTGCCTCGATCTCGTCGCCGAATTCCTCGACGCCCTCGACATGGCCTTCGATCTCTATCCCGAAGACGAGCGTTCACCGGTCTCGACGGTATCGGCCAGCGGCCCCGGAGAACTCGACGACGCGGCTATAGTGCCGCCTGAATTGACGGCCGCTTAGGCCACCCTTGCAGCTGTCTTCGAGTACGGTTCAATTTCCGCTAGATCTGTTCAGTTTTAGCTGGAAGCACTTTCAAGGCCACGACTGTGGCCAAGCTGCTCAACATCAGCTTGCTGAATGTTGACCAAAAGCAGCGCCGCCACCCCGCGGAGGGCAAGGCCGATAGGCCGATCGGCCCGTGAGCGAAAAAGCAAGATTGTTTCAGCCTAAAGCGGAAACGATCTAACCTGTCATCCCATGACGGGCGGTGTTGGGCGCATGGGGAAGAGCCGGCCGCGGCGCGCGGTCAGGAACCGGCCGGAACGGAAAGCCATTCGGGTCGCCCAGCCCACCGCGGCCCCCGACGAGCGACAGCCCGCCGAGCCGCGACCGCAGCAATCTTTCCCAGTCGTCCTCATCGGCGGCCCCGACTTCCGCCGTACGGATCAGCTTGACCGCCGTGCGGGTTGCCTGCGTCTCGCTCACGCCGGTTTCCGCTCCTGTTTCGACCATCGCCACAGCAGCCAGCTGGCGCCGGGGCGAAACAACTTCGCCCTTGGCTCCAACGACAGCAGCCCCCGCCACCGCGATCGCCAGCGGCTTCGACGTCCTGGCGCCGCCCCATGTCGGTGCCGCCTTGATCTCAAGCCCGGCGGTTTTCATCGCCTTGGCTTCGACCGGCTTCATATCCGCAATCAGGTTCATCGTTTTCAGGATCGGCTCGAGCTTCTTGTAATCGCCGGTCTTGCGCGCTTTTTCCTCGCCGCTTTCGGTCCGCGCGGCAACCAGTGCCGCCGCACTGCTCGATGGCGCCAGCGCGCTCGCCGCCGTTGCATCGAGGATCATCAGCGCCACAGCGGTTCGCTCGGCCCCAGCCATGTTTTCGAACGTGCCGATGAACCCCGGCAACGGGCGGTAGTTGCGCTTGCGGATATAGCCGGCCTCCCGCTTGTTGGGCGCCGACAGGATCTTCGTTTCGAGGTTTGCTACGCCACGGTTCTTGAAGCCGAGCTTGTCGGCAGCGGCATAGGACACGTCGAGCTTGCGGTTGCCCCAGTAGGGACCGGCATTGTTGATGCGCAACACCGCTGCCGCCTTCGTCGCCGGATTGCGCACCAGGAGCACGGTGCCATCCGGATAGATCGGGCTGGCGGCATTATCCGAACGGTCGGGATGAAATTCCTCGCCTGAAGAAGTCAGCCCGCACGGGTTGTAGCGATCCTTGCTGCAGTCGCTGTAGTGGGAAGCAACGAGCGGGATCGTCTCGCCGACGAGAGCGGCGGTCTCCGATAATGACTTCACCTTGTGGCACTTGCCAACGAAGCAGTAGGTCGAGCCCGGCGTCTTGGCCTGCGCCGGCGCAACCGCGCTGAACATACCGAGCGTCGTCGCCACGACGAGACATCCCGCCGTGACGATTGCGCGGCGACTGACGAAATCAAACATGCGTTTCACCCCCGTGATTCCGCGGCCATGATGGGCCCTCGAACCGGTTCGACGCTCCCGAACTACGCACCCGCGAGGTCGCAGATGCCGTGATCCGAGAGCTGCCAATTTGGACGTGATTGCCGAGGCGTGGTGGAGCACGGTCAACGGATGAGACCGACAGCTCGTGTCCTTCGCGCCCGCAGCAATCGATTGCCCGTGGGCGGAATACCCAACGAACCTAGGCAGGAGCGAGATAGAGTTAACAAACAAGGTTAATGCAACAGGCCATGGGCCGCAGCGGCATCCTGCCGCCTACAGATCATTAACTATCTGATTTACCGATTGGAATTCCGATATTTGTCAATTTTTGTCGCAGCGCAACATCGGCCTCCGCGAGGGCTTCCGCGTCAATCGACCGCAGAACCAGTTCGCACCGCATCTGCCCTCCGGCAAACGAAGGGTAACTGCCCATGATGACGGAGGGAAACGCCTTCTGATGCTCGGCAAAGAGGTCGGCGACTTCGCTCTCGGGCGCCAGCACCTTGATGCTTTGGCTGAGCATTTTCCGCCCCGTGCGCAGGCCTGGCAGGATTTCGTCGAGCATCGCCTGCATGATGGAAGGAACGCCGGCCATGACGAAGACATTGCCGATTTTGAAGCCGGGCGCGGCGGTGATCCTGTTGGTGATCAGTTCCGCGCCTTTCGGCAGCCGCGCCATGCGCAAGCGCGACGGCGTCAACTCGAGCCCTCGCGATTCATAATACGGCATCATGCGCGCCAGCGCCCGTTCGTCGACGTCGATTGCGACCCCGAACGCCTTGGCGATGCAGTCGGCGGTGATGTCGTCATGGGTCGGTCCGATGCCGCCCGTCGTGAACACGTAGGTATAGCGCGCACGCAAGGAGTTGAGCGCCGCGACGATGTCGGCTTCATCGTCGGCAACAACGCGAACTTCGCGAAGCCGGATACCAGCGGCCGTCAACACGTCTGCGATGTAACCGGCATTGGCTTCCTTCGTCCGCCCCGACAGGATCTCGTCGCCGATCACGAGAACGGCTGCGGTGACGTCTTCGTTCGGCGATTGCTGGATATTCGTGCTTGGCGGCTCGGTCATCGGTCATCCTGACTGGATTGCAGGATTGTCTTAGCATGCCGCTGACGATTTGGACCCGGCGGCGCACGTTCGCCGCATCGATTGAACCCGGAGCGGTGGATATGGACCCGCTCAGCCGGTCACGAATGAAAGCAGCCAGCTGAAAAGGCCGCTGCTCTTGGCCGCCGCCACGCCTGCCCTGCCAGCGCGGATTTCCGCGACCGCCGCCGCCACTTTCATTTCGATCAGCGCAAGGCCCCATTCGGCCCTCGCAAGCCGCGCATCGCCGGTCGCTCCCTCGCTGTCCGCCGCGGCTTTCGCGAAATCGACCGCATCGGGCTGAACGAACAACAGTTCGGAAGTATCGCGCACGCCGGCATGCGTGCCGATCTGGGCCGCCGTCAGCCCCTGCGCCTTGAGGAAGTCGTCTCCGCCGTTGCCGGCGTAATAGCCCGCAGCCGCCAGAACGGTGACGCCCTCCGCTGCCCACTCTTGCGAAAGCCGCTCCGAAAGGCGCGCCTGCGCGGACTGGTTGCCGCCTGAATCGCCGACAAACACAATGCGCTTGAAGCCGTGCGTCTTGAAGCTCAAGGCCGCGTTTTCGAGGATCCTCTCATAGACGTCGTCGGGCAGCGAGAGCGTGCCGGGGTAGGCCATATGCCCGACCTTCAGACCTGGAGGCCCCTCCGGCACGTAACCAAGAACGGGTGCGACCAGCGCATCGCCGAGTTCGAGTGCAATGCGCCGCGTCGTCTCGCGAACGATGAAGTTGTGCTTGCCGAGGGCCATGTGCGCACCGTTCTGCTCGGTCCCCCCGGTCGGAATCAGGATCGTCGTCGCGCCTGCACTCAGCCGGTCGCGCACCGCCACCCAGGTCAGCTTCTCGATCTCGACTTCAGCATGCCGGCCATCCGCATGCGCCTGCGCAAAGAGCATCAGCGAGAGGAACAACGCCGACAGAACCGACGCGAAGATCGAGCGGAATGCAAAGTTTACGGGCATGACAGGTCCGGGACGCTGGAACAAAAACCGCCCGCAGGCTAACCACACAGCATTAATTTCGCGTTGAGATTTGCGCGGATCAAAAACTTCCCGAACGCGGAGCCGAGCAGACGATGATGTTCCCAAGTCCCCTGCAGCGCGGGCGCCTCGTGAAGCGCTACAAGCGCTTTCTCGCCGATATTGAACTCGACAACGGCGGGCCGATCACCGCGAGTTGTCCGAACACCGGCTCGATGATGGGGCTCAGCGATCCTGGAATTAACGTTTGGGTGTCATCAAGCGACAGCCCAAAGCGAAAATATCCACATACACTCGAACTCGTCGAAAGCGACATGGGCAACGGGCCGACTCTGGTCGGCATCAACACCGGCCACCCCAACAGAATCGTCGCCGAAGCCATCTGCGAAAACCGCATCCCCGCCCTCGAGGGCTACGCCTCCCTTAGGCGCGAACAAAAATACGGCAGGGCGAGCCGCATCGATATTCTGCTCGAAGACAATAACCGGGGCCGCGCCTATGTCGAAATCAAGAACGTCCACCTGATGCGCCAAGCCGGTCTTGCCGAATTCCCCGATTCGGTTACCGAACGCGGCCTCAAGCATCTCGACGAACTCGGCGACATGGCCGAACAGGGTCACAGGGCCGTGATGCTGTTTCTCATCCAGCGCGCCGATGCCACCCACATGAGCCCGTGTGCCGACATCGACCCGGCCTATGCCGCAGCCCTTGTGCGCGCCATGTCCCGCGGCGTCGAAACGCTCGCATACTGCTGCGAGATCACACCCGAACGGATCCGGCTGGCTGCATCCGTCCCGATCCTCATGCCTTGAGACGCAACCTGCACGACCTTGAACCGGCAACCGCAGGCCGACGCCTGTTGCACCGGTCCTCCCTGCACACGCTTGTGATCACAGTTGTGCTGACACAGCAGGGATTTGCCCCCAAATTGAGGATAACCCCGGTCGGAGCCGACAGCCGTGAAGCGTCGGCCGTGGCATTGGCGATGCCACGACATCCGGCATAAATCGATTGCAGAGGACGACGCCGCGATGAACATTGACAGACGGACGTTCGGATTTGGAACCCTGGCGGTCAGCCTCGGCCTGACTGCCGCCGAACTCTCAGCTGGTGAGAACAAGCCCATGGACTTCGAAGTCACGAAAACCGAAGACGAATGGCGCGAATTGCTGACGCCGGAGCAGTTCTACGTGCTGCGCCAGCATGGCACCGAGCGCGCGCGGACAAGCCCTCTCGACAAGATCTACGACCCGGGCGTCTACAAGTGCGCCGGCTGCGGCCAGGAATTGTTCACCTCGCAAACCAAGTTCGACAGCCGCACCGGCTGGCCGAGCTTCTACGCGCCGATTGACGGCAAGGTCGGCACGTCGAGCGACCGCTCGTTCTTCATGGTTCGCACCGAAGTCCATTGCAGCCGCTGCGGCGGACACCTCGGACACGTCTTCAACGACGGCCCGAAACCGACCGGGCTGCGTTACTGCATCAACGGGCTCGCCATGAATTTCGAGCCCGAGCAGGGAGCCGCCGCGACCGAAAAATCCGGGAGCTGAGCGAAGTAGGGAAGTGGGTCAGAGCAAGTATTCACTCGCTTGCAACGCGTTCGCTTCTCTCCAACTCGCGGCACATGCTCTAACCAAGGGTCTACCCTCATGTCATTCAAGCAGACAGTCACGCTGGGGCTTGCCATCGTTGCGGTTGGCGCACTGTTTGCCGCCTCGCGCTTTGGCGGCGGACCGGTGCCGCAACCGGTTGTCGCCGCCGAAAGGGTAGCGACCGCGCCCGCCGAGGGGCATGAAGTCGCGACGTTCGGGTCGGGCTGCTTCTGGTGCACCGAATCCGATTTCGACAAGGTGCCGGGCGTCGCCACGACGATTTCCGGCTACATGGGTGGCAACACCGATAACCCGACCTACGAGACCGTTTCAAGCGGCAGCACGGGCCACGCCGAAGTCCTGCAGATCACGTACGATCCCAAGCAGGTCAGCTACGAGACTTTGCTGGACTACTACTGGCGCCACGCCGACATCCTCGACGGCGGCGGCCAGTTCTGCGATCGCGGCAGCCAGTACCGCCCGGTGATCTTCACCCATACCCCCGACCAGCGCCGCCTCGCCGAAGCGGGCAAGGCCGCCATCGATGCAAGCAAGCGCTTCGACCGGCAAGTCGCCGTGGAGATAGCCGACGCCAGCACATTCACGCCGGCCGAGGAGTATCACCAGAACTACTACCAGACGCATCCCTACCGATACACCACCTATCGCTACGGATGCGGCCGCGACCGACGCCTCAAGGAACTCTGGGGCGACGAAGCCACGCACTGAAGACCTACTCGGCGGCCTCCGCGTGCCCTGACACGACCTGATCGGCAAGTTTTCCGGTGAGTTCGGCAAGATGGTCGAACCTGGCGGCGTAGGTGCCGACGCCTGCCGTCGCCGAACGCAACTCGATGATCAGGTCCTCGATCTCGGAGTCGGGGATGTGCGCCTCGACGACATCCCAGCCCGGCCACCCTTGCCGCGCATCGAATCCCAGGATCTGCCCGCGGCGCTGCGGGATGATGCCGTTGATGCGCGCCGTCGCGTCAGAGGGGACCATGATCGACACCGCCATGATCGGCTCCAGCAGTACCGGCGCGCATTGCGGCATGCCTTCGCTCATGGCCAGCCGCGCCGCTGCACGAAACGCCATGTCGGATGAATCGACGGAGTGAACGGAGCCGTCCTTCAGCGTCACCGCCACATCGACGACCGGGAACCCGAGCGGTCCCTTGTTGAGATAATCGCGCGCGCCATGCTCGACGGACGGGAAGAACTGCTTGGGCACGACGCCGCCCGTGATAACCTCGTCGAACGCAAAACCCGCCCCGCGCGGCTGCGGCCTGATCCCGATGACGACGTCGCCGAATTGGCCATGCCCGCCCGATTGCTTCTTGTGCCGGCCGCGCACTTCGACACTGTTGCGGATCGTCTCCTTGTAGGGAATGAGGCGCGGTTGCCGCTCGACGGAAATTGCGAACTTGCGCTGCAGGCGTTCGAGCGCAACCCGCAGGTGCATTTCGCCCTGCCCCTTGAGCAGAAGTTGATGTGTATCGGTTGAATTCTCCGCTGCGAGCGAAGGGTCCTCCTCGCAAAGCTTCGCCAGGGCCGATGTCAGCTTGACTTCGTCCTTGCGATCCTTGATTGCGAGCCCGGTGACGTAGACCGGCTGCGGCGGCGGCGGGCAGGCGACGGCCCGTGCGGCCAGCTTGCCTGCTGTCACCGTCTCGCCGGTCACGACGGCATCGAGACGGCCGAGCCCGACGACGTCGCCGGGGCGCGCGGCACCCCGCTTGACGCACTCTTCGCCGTGAATGGCAAGGATCCCCGAGATGCGCTCTTCGGCGCCGCCGCTGCTGCGAATGATCGCACCGTCGCCAAGCGTGTCGCCGAACGCGCGCGCAAACGATATCTTTCCGCCGTGCGGTGAATGCACCGTCTTGAACACGAACGCCGAAGCCGCGCCGGGCTCGAGGCCGATCCGTTGCGCCGTCGCCGCCGCGTCCGGCACTTCGTGGCGCAACGCCTTCAACAGACGCCCGATGCCATTGCCGTGTTCGGCGCTGCCTATCAGCACCGGGCAGATCGCGCCCTCGCGCAACTCGGCGGTCAGGTCTTCGAAAATCTTGTCCTGCGGCGGGATCATGTCGGCGAGCAGCTGCTCCATCAGATCATCGTCGTAGTCGGCAAGCTGCTCCAGCATATGGAAGCGGGCCTCCTCCTCGCGGTCCTTGATGCCCGCCGGCAGTTCGACGATCTCGGACGGGGCATGCTCGCGATAGACGTAGGCCCGCTCGGAGGCCAGATCGACGAAGCCAGTGGCGATCCCGTTTTCCCAGATCGGCACCTGCCGCAGGACGAGCGGCCTTTCGCTGGCCGGCTGCAGCATCGGAATGATGTCGCGCACCTGCATCCGGCAGTTGTCGATCTTGTTGAGGAAAAGGAAGTGGGGAATGCCGCGCTCTTCCAGTTGCTTCAGGATCAGCTGCAGGGCCGGGACCCGCTTGGCATCGGGTTCGCACACGACGACCGCCGCATCGCAGATCGTCAGCGCCGACGCCCCGTCGGCCAGAAACTCGACCGAACCCGGACAATCGATGAAGGTGTATTCGCCGCCAAGATAGTTGGCGTCGAACACGTTGAGCGCAACGCTCATCCCGTGCGCGCGGGCTTCCTGGGAAGCATCCCCCTTTGTCGTCCCGTCTTGCACCCGCCCTTGTTGGGCAATCGTTCCGGTGCGGGCCAGAATGGCTTCGAGCAACGTCGTCTTGCCAGCCAGATACGGGCCGACAATCGCGATTGCCCGTGTACCGCCCTCACGATCCGTCGCGGCAGCGCGACCCTTTTCCTGCGCCATGCTGATCTCCAATCCGTTTGTGGTTCGTGTCCATGCTTGAATTGGTGTTGGCGCGCAAAAAAATCGGGCGCCATTCACTAATCATGTTCGCGCCGCGCGTTCCAAATCGCAAGGGGCAACCCCCGCTACGCAAGACCAATTGAAAATTGCAAGCTTTTGATCGTCGCCGCCCAAAGCAGTCTTGTCGCAGGGCGATGGCTGCACTGCACATAAAAATCGGGGAATCCGCTGCACTTGCGAAGGAAAGGAATGCGAAACCTCCTGCTCAAAATTATCTTGACGAGATGCTTAATAAGCACATGATGGCTGTATACACGTCCACCGTCGCCATCAACGAGCGGCAGCCAATGGGGCGGTAGCCGGGAGGTGCGAAAGCGCCAAGGAGTAAGACGATGAAGACCCGATCGATTAAGTCAGCGGTCTATGCGGCCGGAGTAGTGTTCGCGCCGTCCGAAGACGTCCCCGGCATCGGCGCTCTTCCGCGCGCGAAGTCCCGCGCCAAACGCCGCCAGCGCAATGTCGCGGCGGCCTACGAGGCCAAGTACATTGCTGCCGAAACACCGCAGGCGCCATCCGCAAGCTGGTGGCGGATGCTCGATTTCGGCTGGCTGACCGGCCGCGCCACCGCTTGAGCCACCGCACAAGCATTCGTGGAGGTTCTGGCCTGCGTCGCGTCGTCAGATCGTCGGCGGCAGGTTGACGCCCGCATCGTCTCCAGGCATTGCCGCTGCGCTCGGTCGGTCCGCCGCCCCAGGGTCGCCAGCAAGCCACGCCAGCACGTCCGCGTAATGCCGCGTAATCCAGAAGTGGCCCGCGTCTTCGACCTCGATCACGTCGAGACCTGGAATATCGCCCGGCAGCTTTCGCGCCGCCGCCAGCGGCACGTTGCGGTCCATTGCACCAAGCCACATCCGGCTGCGGCAACTCACGCTGCTCAAATCGAGCCCCCATTCGCGGCTGAAGCACGCCATGTCGATCGCCGGTCCAAGAACCCCACGCGCCAGCCCGGCCTTGAAAGTCATGACGAGATCACCGGAAATTTCCGGTTCCGCGAGGAGCTTGCGATCCGGCGCGCCAGCCCGCGCCGCCATTGTCCGCACCGCCAGCGCCGGCGCAACGGCAAGCACGCCGCGAAAGTAGGAGAACACGACGGAAACGCCACCGGGCACCCGCGGCAACGCCCGGAACGCGAACCGGTGGAACCAGCCGACACCGTGCCGCCGCGACGCCAGGTCAAGCGGGGCGACCGGGGCGACCAGCGCCAGCTTCGATACTCTTGCCCGCAGAACCGACGCCAAAGCCGCAGCATAGGGACCGCCACCTGAAACTCCGACGACGCCGAAGCGCTCGATACCCAGCGCCCCCAGCAGGCTCTCAATGTCGTAAGCGTAGTCCGCAAGCCTGGGCCTTCCGCGCGGGGCATCCGAAAGCCCGTAGCCCCAGCGATCTGGACTAATAAGCCTCAACCCCAGCCGCTGCGCCTCCCGGTCGGCAATCGCGAACTTGTAGCGCGAACCCGGTGTGCCATGCAGCGCCACCACCGTGCGCCCGCCCGGATCGCCGTATTCGCAGTATTGCAGCCGCCGGCCATCGGGTAGAACTTGAACGAGATCGAGCTTAGCCAAGGACGTGCCCCACCTGAATCTCCTGCTAAATGAGGCAAATGCGCTGCCGGCTGGACGCCCAGCCGCCAGTTCGCAGTCGCCAGTCGGCTATCAACATTCGCTAGAGCAACATCCGATCTGACGGAACCGCGAAAAGCGATCGCGAATAGTCGGATGATGCTCTAGTCGCCAGCCGGCCTGATTATGACAATCTGACGGCCTCCCGCCTCAAAAAATCGTGCCCCCCCGGCAGTTGACGCGCTGCGGATCTCAGTGCGAGCCTCGCCCAAATCCGCCGCATGCAGTCAATCACGATTGCCCAGATTCACCCGATGATCCTGCAAAGGAGCCGCCGCAATGCTTCGTACTCTCATGGCCTCGATCGTTCTCGTTCTCGCGACTGCCACGGGCGCATGGACCCAGAACGTCGACGTCATCAAGCAGCGCCAGGACCTGCTGGAACAGATGGGCAAGGCCGCCAAGGGGCCGGGCCAGATGATGAAGCAGGAAATTCCGTTCGACGAACCTACCGTCCAGGCTGCCCTCGATACCGTCATCGCCAACGCCGCGAAGCTGCCTGGGCTGTTTCCCGAAGATTCCAAAACCGGAGGCGAAACCGAAGCCCTGCCCGCCATCTGGGAGAACAAGGCCGACGTCACGAGCCGATATGAAAAACTCGTCGCCGATGCGAAGGCCGCCAAGGTCGCCGTCAGCGACGAATTCGAATTCATGGAAACCTGGCCGAAGGTCGCCGGCAACTGCGGCGGCTGTCACAAAAAATATCGCGTCGAGAAGAAGTAGCCCGCCCTGCAACGGCGGTCCCGCAACCCATGCACACAACCCATGCAGGAGACTTCGCAAAGCCCTCGCAAGACGAGCGTCGTGGCCGGGGCCGGTCCACGGCAGGGCGACCGCACGGTCGCCGCCTGGGATCTGCCGACGCGGGCGTTCCACTGGCTGCTGGTGGCGCTCGTCGCTGCCGCATGGGCATCGTTCGAATTCTCCGAAGCGCTCGGCGACGCCGTGCTCAAATGGCATCGCTGGATCGGCCTCATGATCCTGACGCTGCTCATCTGGCGGCTCCTGTGGGGCTTCTTCGGCGCATCGACGTCGCGTTTCGCGAATTTCGTTGCAGGCCCCGTGACGCTGATCAATTACGCCACGTCCCTGGCGCGCGGCGGGGAAATCAAATACCTCGGCCATAACCCGCTCGGCAGCCTCATGGTCGTTACCCTGCTCGGACTTCTCCTGACGCAGGCAACTTTGGGGCTGTTCACTGTCGAGCACAACGATCTGACTGCCGGCCCGCTTTATCTCTTGTTGAGTGAAGCAGGCCGCAAGACGGCCACGCAATGGCACCGCTTCCTGTTCGAAAGCGTCACGCTCTGGCTCATCGCATTCCACATCATGGCCAATGCCTTCTATGCTCTCGTTCGCAGAGAACCATTGATCAAGGCGATGATCACCGGGCGCAAACCGGCCTGCCGTTATAAGGATGGCGATGAAGCCGTGATGGCCCGGCGGCCATTGTTGCGCGCCGGCCTTTTGCTCATGATCGCGGCGGTCATCGTCTTTGGCGGCATCTGGGCGGTCGGGGGCAGGTTCCTGTCGATGCGGCCGTGGTGACCCGCGACTCAGGCGGCGCCCGGCTATAGCCCGAGCTTCGACATGATCACGTTCTGGGCTTCGCGAATGTTGGGCGACCATTCGGCAACGTTTGAAGCATAAAGGCTAGCCTCCGATTTGAGGATGACGCCGTCGTCAAGAATACGCAGGCCGTTGGCCTTCAGCGTCGAACCGGTCGTCGTGATGTCCACGATGAAATCGGCCGTGCCCGCAGCTGGTGTTCCCTCGGTTGCTCCCAGGCTTTCGACGATGCGGTAGTCGTTGAATCCATGACTGACGAAGAACTGCCGCGCCAGGTTGACATATTTCGTCGCCACCCGGAACCAGCGCCCATGAGCGTTCCGGAAACTGCTGGCCAGTTCGTCGAGGTGGGCAACCGTGCGCACGTCGAGCCAGCAGTCCGGCACCGCCACGACGACGTCGGCAAATCCGAAGCCGAGCGGTTTGAGAAGTTGCACGCGCGCCTGAAAGTCCGTCATCCGCTCCTGCACGAGATCGGCACCCGTGATGCCCAGGTGCGCTTTACCGGTCTTCAGATACCACGCGATTTCGGATGCCGAGACGAACAGTACGTCCGCCTTGCCGATACCCTCGATCTCGCCGTGATAGCCGCGCTCGTTACCTGTCTTGCGGACCACCAGTCCGGACTCGGCGAGAACCGTGGTCGCTTGTTCCATCAAGCGCCCTTTCGAGGGCAGTGCCAATTGAAGCCGATCGGTCATCGCTTGAGTAGCCCTGTGCGCTTGAGACCCGCTGCTGGCATCAAACTCGCTGCCATGAAATCCGTCACCATGAAATCCGCTGCCATCGATCCTTCCGTCATCCGTCACGCCACTCGCCCGACCTTCAGCCGCGCACCGCCTTCAGCAACCGTTCCGTATGAATGGCGCCGCCCACTGCAGCCACGTTTGCCGGCGCGCCGCACATCTTCATCAGCCCGTCGTAGCGCCCGCCACCCGCCACCGGGCTTCCTTCGCCAAGGTCGGTCACCTGCACCTCGAACACGAAGCCCGTGTAGTATTCAAGCGAACGCCCGAACTCGGCTGAGAATTCCGCCTTCGCCACATCGACACCGAGTTCGGAGAGTAGCTGCAGCCGCCTGTGGTAGGCATCGAGCGCCGGAGTGATATCGACGCCGACGTCGCGAATGAGATCCTTGACACGCGCACCGGCTGCACGCGCCGGCGCCCGCACGCCGATGTAACCCTCGATCAGGTTGGCCGTTTCGACCGGCAGCCGCGCTGCCCGCCGGTCGGCAGCAATTCGAGCCAGCTGCAGGGAAATCTCCTCGAGTGACCGCACGCCCTGCAGCTCGATGCCGTGATCGTCGAGATACTTGGCGACCTTGCGCGCGGATTCGGCGGCGCGAAGCGGATCAAGCCCTTCAAGCAGCTCCGCCGGAATTCCGATCGCGTGCCCTTCGGCAGGCTTCGTCAACCGCTCCAGTTCCTCGCGGAAGGCCAGCGGCCGCCAGAACTGATGGCGCAGCCGCTCCCGCCAGCGTTCCGGCATGTCGATCGCCGACAACAGCGCCCGGAACAACCCCAGATCGCCGATCCTCAACTTCCACTCCTTGAGACCGGATTCCTCCAGCCCCTTCAGGATCAAAGCAAGCGTGTGCGCGTCGGCGTTCTCGCGGTCCCCCGCCCCGATCGACTCGATCCCGCATTGGCGGAATTCGCGCGGGTGGGCGGCGTCCGCACCGCGCGGCTGGAATCGGAACGCCGAACCGTTGTAGCAGTAGTTCGCCTTGTCCGACCCGTCGGGATGCCGCTCCAGGTGCAGCCGGCAGATCGGCACCGTCAGGTCGGGCCGCAGGCAGAATTCATCGCCATCGGGATCTGTGAAGACGTAGCTGCGCGCGCGCAGCGCTTCGCCGATGACGTCGAGATAGACGTCGGCTGGCTGCAAAACGGCCGGCGCCACCGCTTCATGCCCGGCGGCGACGAATGCCGAAAGCAGCTTGCGGGCCTGCTCTTCGAGCGCTTCGAATTCGCGTGCGGTTTCAGCGACCATGTTCAACCCGTATGCCGCGCGATGATTCTTTTCACCTCGGCGACGAGGTCGGCTTCGGCAACCGAAACCTGCGCCGGACGGCTTTCCTTCCATTCCCTGTTGTCGTCGATCGACTGAGCCGCCTTGGCGCCCTCGATCAGGTCCTTGATCTGCACTTCGCCCGCTTCGCGCTCGTTCGAACCCTGGATCACGACGCAAGGCGCACCGCGCTTGTCGGCGTACTTCATCTGCGCCTTCATGCCGGACGTGCCGAGATACATTTCCGCACGGATGCCCGCTTCCCTGAGCTCCTGCGCCATGCGCTGATAGCGCGGCAGCTCGGCGCGGTCCATCACCAGCACCACGACGGGGCCCGATGCTGCCGCCTTTTTATTGCGGCCGAGCACCGTCAGCGCGGCTTGCAGACGCGATACGCCGATGGAGAAACCCGTTGCCGGGACCGGTTTCCCCGTAAAGCGCGCGACCAGATCGTCATAACGCCCGCCGCCGCCAACGGATCCAAAGCGCACGGGCCGGCCGTCGTCGTCGGTGACTTCGAACGTCAGTTCGGCCTCGAAAACCGGGCCGGTGTAGTAGTCGAGCCCGCGCACGACGGACGGATCCATGCGCACGCGGCCGTCGGAATATCCGGCGGCTTCCAGCAGGCTTTGCATTTCCGCGAGTTCGGCGAGCCCTTGCTTGCCGGTTTCACTCTCCGCCACCAGCGAGACAATCGCCTTGAGGGTATCGCTGCCCTTTTCCTGGGCCGAATTGACAAACGCCATCACCTTGGCGATCGCCGCCTCATCGAGCCCCGCGCCCTTCGTGAAATCGCCCGACTCGTCCTTGCGACCCGCCCCGAGCAGAAGCGACACGCCCTCTGCGCCAAGACGGTCGAGTTTGTCGACCGCGCGCAGGATGACGAGCCGTTTCCCGCCATCGGAATCGGCCGGATCGACGCCGATCCCTTCGAGCACGCCGTCGAGCACTTTCCGGCTGTTGACCCGGATCACGTATTCCCCGCGCGCGATCCCGAGCGCCTCCATGGTGTCGGCAGCCAGCATGCAGATCTCGGCATCAGCCGCGACGCTTTCGGTCCCGACCGTATCCGCATCGAATTGGGTGAACTGCCGGAAGCGCCCCGGCCCCGGCTTCTCGTTGCGCCATACGGTTCCCGTGGCGTAGCGCCGGAACGGCTTCGGCAGCCTGTCGAAATTCTCCGCCACGTAGCGCGCCAGCGGCGCCGTCAGATCGTAGCGCAGGCTGAGCCACTGCTCGTCCTCGTCCTGCAGTGAGAACACGCCCTCGTTGGGCCGGTCGCTGTCGGGCAGAAACTTGCCCAGCGCCTCGGTGAACTCGAATGCCGGGGTCTCCAGCGCTTCGAACCCGTAGCGCTCATAGACTTCGCGAATGGCGCCAAGCATCGCCTGCGTCTCGCGCAGTTCGTCCGCCTCGATATCGCGGAAACCTTTGGGCAGTCGCGCGGACGGCCGCGCGGGGTTGTTCGTTTTGGCCATGGAGCTGGGTCTGAAACGCCTTCAACGGGTTCGAATCAAAAGCCGCCGGAGAGGATGCCGCTCGGCGCGCGCCCCCTTACCATGCTTCCCCTAGCCGCGCAAAGCGCTGTGCGTCACGGCCTTTGTGCCTCCTAGTACCGCCGATCAGAAGTCCCTGTGTCGTATCAGTCAACCGCTTTCAGGGACTTCTGATCGAAAAGCGGTACTAGATTCAATGTTTTACTAGTACCCTCTGCTTTCAGAAGTTCGTCGGTGTGGTTACCGCGAATGACTCACGAACTTCTGAAAGCGGGTACTAGTTTGAAAGCTCAACTCCGGGCCCGCGTCGGCGGATGCCCCATCGGCCGGATCGGCGGCGTGTAGACTTGCGCTGCGGCAACCGAAACGATCTCTTTCTCGGGCCATTTCAACGCCGTCAGTTTGCCGCCGAAGACGCAGCCGGTATCGATGCACAGCGTATTGTTCAGCCATTCGGCGTCCGGCACCGGCGTATGCCCGTAGACGACCGTCGTCTTGCCGCGGTATTCGGCCGCCCAGTTGTAGCGCACCGGCAGGCCGAAATCGTCGGTTTCCCCGCTGGTCTCCCCGTAGAGGCAGAATTCGCGGATCGCCCCTGATGCCCGCCCCAACATAGGCTCCTTGATGCCGGCGTGGGCAACGGCAAGCCGACCGCCTTCGAGCCAGGCGTGACTGACCAGACTGTCGATGAATTTCTTCACCGTGTTCCTGAACTCCGGCGGTTCGCGGTCGAGTTGCGCAACCGTCGCATCGAGCCCGTGATTAAGCTTGACGTTGCGCCCGTTGAGGTAGCGCAGAAGCTTGACGTCGTGGTTGCCCGGCACGGCGATCGCCTGGCCTTGTTCCACCATGTGCATGACGATCCGCAACACGTCGGGCGAAGCCGGACCGCGGTCGACGAGATCGCCGACGAATATCGCCCGCCGTCCCTCGGGCACCGAGGCGACGACGCTACGCTCCTCGCCCTCGCCTTCGAGCCGCACCGCATAGCCAAGCTTGTCGAACAACGCCAGCAGCTCGTCGCGGCAGCCATGCACGTCCCCGATGATATCGAACGGGCCTTGTTCGTCGCGCCGGTCCGTCCACAGCCGCACCCGCTCGATTCTGACGGCGTCGACCTCCTCGAGCGAACCCAATTCATGAACGTCGCGGAAGCCTTCCTTGTCGATCTGCCCGATGTCCCGCTTCAACGCCCGCGTCTGGTTGCGCACGACTTGGGCGCCGAACTGCCGGTCGGGACGCTTGGCGTTGCGCTCATGGCAGACGTCCTCGCCGGGGTTGACGACGATCGCCACGGCAGGCGCATGATGCGCCTTCGCGATCTGCACGAGCCGCGCCCGGTCTTCCTTGCGCACGTTCGCTGCATCGATCACGACGAGCTTGCGCCGCCTCAGTCGCGTCGCGGCGATGGTGTGCACACGTTTGAACGCGTCGTCGCTCGCATCAAGGTCGGACTCGTCGTCCGAGGCGATACCCCCGCAGGCATCCGCGGAGATGATCTCGGTTGGCAGAAAGTGCCGGCGCGCAAACATCGATTTGCCGGACCCCGAGGCGCCGACGAGGGCGACAAGGCAAAACTCCGGAATGGCTATCTTCATGCTCGTCCCAAATTGAGTTGGCTCACCAGACGGTGACAACCGAATGGTTCGATCACCTCTGACGGTGTGCCCGCAATGCCAAGGCTAATCCGGCCGCCCCGTCATGTCTGCATCGTAGAGGAAATCGTCGGACACGTAGCGTTCCGGCTCCGGCACGTCGGAAACGAAGCTCCGCAGCTTTTCGAGCCCGCGCGGCACCGGCCCGCCATAGGCCCAGTCCAACAGTTCGACGGTGTGCGCGATGGGCAGGTCCATGCCCTTTTCCAGATGCGTGATGCAGCCGATGTTGCCGGTCGCGACGAGATCCGGTTTCGCCTTGCGGATATTTCCGACCTTGCGGTCCCGCAGCGTCGTTGCGATTTCCGATTGCAGGATGTTGTAGACCCCGGCCGACCCGCAGCAGATATGCCCCTCCGGCACTTCCGACACCGTGTACCCGGCCTTGCTCAGCAGTTCCTTCGGCTCTTCGGTGATGCGCTGGCCGTGCTGCATCGAGCAGGCCGAATGATAGGCGACCCGCAGCGACGAATAGCGCTTCGGCGGACCCAGGTCGTAATCGACGATGAACTCGGTGACGTCCTTCGTGAGATCGGTGATCTGCCGCGCCTTCTGCGCATAGGCCTCGTCATGGCGCAGCATGTGGGCGTAGTCCTTGACCGTGGTACCGCAGCCGGATGCATTGATGATGATCGCATCGACCGGTTCGCGCTCGATCTCTTTGATCCAAGCATCGACGTTGCGCCGCGCCTGGCTGAGCGCTTCTTCTTCCCGCCCCATGTGATGCACCAGCGCCCCGCAGCATCCCGCCCCGGCCGCCACGACGACCTCGACGCCGCGCCGCGCCAGCAGCCGGATCGTCGCATCGTTGATGTCGGGCCGCAGCACCTGCTGGGCGCACCCGGCAAGCAGGATGACGCGGGCCCGCCGCCGCATGTCTGATTGCGCGGTGCCCGGCCCCTCGTACTTCGGCGCGGTCGGAATTCTGTCTGGAGCGAGTTCCACCATGGCGGCGAACGCGTCGAGTTTCATCCGCCGCATGATCTTGAGGAACGGCCGCCCCATCGGCGCCAGCTTCAAGGCGAACCGGAACCGCTCGGGATAGGGCACGACCTTCGCCAGCACCGAGCGCACGAACCTGTCGGCAAATGAGCGGCTGCCGGTCTCCTTGATGTGCACCCGCGCGATATCGACGAGATGCATGTAGTCGACACCGCCCGGACACGTCGTCATGCATGACAGGCAAGACAGGCAGCGGTCGACGTGATGCTGCACTTCCGCGGAAGCCGGCCGGTCGTTTTCCAGCATGTCCTTGATGAGGTAGATGCGCCCGCGCGGCGAATCCCTCTCGTCGCCAAGCACCACGTAGGTCGAGCACACCGCCGTGCACAGCCCGCAATGCACGCACCTCCTGAGGATTCGTTCGGCCTCCTCCAGCTTCGGATCGGTCAACTGCTCGGGCGAAAAGTTCGTCTGCATGGAAGGGCCTTTGGTCGCAACACCACGTAAGTAACGTAACCGGTGACCTTTAGAGATTGGCGTACATGCGGCCGGGATTGAGCAGCCGCAGCGGATCGAATGTCGATTTGAGCCCGCGGACGATCCGCTCCGCCAGCGGCGATTGCGGCTGGAACACTTCAACCGACGAGCGCACGGCAGAATCGGCTCGGATCAGCGTCGCATGACCGCCGTGCACCGCAACCGCCCGGCGGATATCGGATGCGCCCGCGTCCGCGCTCGCCGCGACCTCGACCCATATGAGTCCGCCTGACCAGTCGTAGTAGACTTCGGTGGGCATGTGCCGGCGGATCGCCGCCACCACCTTCGGCCCCTTCATCGGCGTCGTCGAAATCCGCCAAAGGCACGTGTCCGCGGTATATGGCAATATCGACAAGCGCCGCAGTTCGTTCCAGAACTCAAGCGACGTTGTCGAACCGATGATGATCGGATTGCCATAAACCTTGAGCGCCGCCCGCATTGCATTCGAGCGGTAGTCGACGGACTTCTCGAAGTTCTCAAGCCTCAGCGCCGTGATCGATTGCCCTTGTTCGGCGAGCACCGCCGTCTCGAGCCGGCCGGCAACCGATTGCGGCAGATGCGCTGTGCCGGAAACTTCGAACGGCAGCCGCATCGCGGCACACATCAACTCGACGCCGATATCGTCCGGCAGCCCCAGATAGACGAGCGTCGCGGTCTTTTCCGGCGCCGGCAGAACCTTGAACGTCACTTCCGTCAGCACGGCAAGCGTGCCCCAGCTTCCCGACAGCCCTCGGCACAGATCGACCCCGGTCACGTTCTTCATGACCCGGCCGCCCGAACGGAACAGTTCCGCCCGCCCGGACACCGCTTCGATCCCGAGCAGGTGATCGCGCGCCGCCCCGACCGTGATGCGGCGGCTGCCGGAACTGTTGGTTGCAAACACCGAACCGATCGTTTGCGTGCCGCGCCTTCCCCCGGACGCCGGCCCGATATCGCTGGGTTCGAACGCCAGCATCTGGTTATTGCCCGCAAGCTCCGCCTCGATCTGCGCCAGCGGCGTCCCGGCATGAGCCGACATTACGAGTTCGGTTGGTTCATACATCCAGATGCCGTGCATCGAAGCCGTCGAAATCGACGCGGCCGTCTGCATCGGCCGGCCGACCCGCGACTTCGACCCCGAACCCCGGATCTCGACCGGCTGTTGCCGATCAACAAAGGGCGCCAACATGGACTGGAGTTCCCAGGACGTCGCGGCGCGCATGATATCGCTCAATTTCCTCTCCTTCAGGCGGCGTTGGGAAGCCCGCTCATCGTCAGCATGTCGAGCGGAAACACCTTGCCCGGGTTGAGCAGCCAGTCCGGGTCGAACACGGTCTTGATCCGCATTTGCAACATCAGATCGGTCCGCGAGAACTGCGTCGTCATCAGATCGCGCTTCTCGATGCCGACGCCATGTTCGCCGGTCAGGCACCCGCCGACCTCGACGCACAGCGTCAGGATTTCGGCGCCGGCGAGTTCCGCGCGTTCGGCCTGTTCGGGATCGTTGGCTTCATAGAGGATCAGGGGATGCAGATTGCCGTCGCCGGCATGGAAGATATTGGCCACCTTGAGTTTGTGGGACGCGCAGATCTCGCTGATCCGCCGCAGCACCAGCGGCAGCTGTGAAAGAGGAATGGTGCCGTCCATGCAATAGTAGTCCGAGATCCGTCCGATCGCCCCGAAGGCCGACTTGCGCCCTTTCCAGATCTTGGCGCTCTGCGCCGGCCCAGAGCTGATCTGCACCGTCGTCGGCGCGAACGGCTCGGCGATCCTCGCGATCCGACCGAGCAGGTCGTTGATCTCGTCTTCCGATCCTTCCACTTCGACGATCAAAAGCGCATCGGCATCCATCGGATAGCCCGCCTTGGCAAAACTCTCGCAGACCTCGATCGCCGGCTTGTCCATGAACTCGATGGCGACCGGGATGATGCCGGACGCGATGATCGCCGAAACGCATTGCCCCGCCGCCTCGCTCGATGGGAACCCGATCATCATCGGGCGGGCACCTTCCGCCGCCTTGATGATGCGCACGGTTGCTTCGGTGATTATCCCGAACTGGCCTTCCGACCCGACCATCAGCCCGAGCAGGTCGTAGCCTTCGGCGTCGAGATGCGGCCCGCCGATGTCCAGGATCTCACCATCCATCAAGACCACTTTCATGCCGAGCACGTTGTTGGTCGTGACACCGTACTTGAGGCAATGCGCCCCGCCGGAATTCATCGCCAGATTGCCCGCCAGTGTGCACGCCAGCTGGCTTGAAGGATCAGGCGCATAAAAGAAACCTTCCGCGCCGACGGCGCCCGAAATGGCAAGATTGGTGATCCCGGTCTCCACACGCGCGAAACGGTTGTCGTAGTCGATCTCCAGAACCTTTTTCATCCGCGACACGCCGACGACGACGGCGTCTTCGAGCGGCAACGCCCCGCCGCACAGCGAGGTCCCCGCGCCGCGCGCCACGACCTTGATCTTTTCGCCATGACAGTAGCGCAGAATCGCGGCCACTTCGTCGGTCGTCTTCGGCAGCACGACGACGAGCGGCATCGCCCTGTAGGCGTTCAACCCGTCGGTTTCGAAGGTGCGCCGTCCGTCCTCATCGGCGATCACGGCTTCCGGTCCGGCGATTTTCTCGAGCGCCGCTGCGATCTCCGCCCTGCGCGCGATCATCGCCCGGTCCGGCTGTGGCATCCTCAGGCTCATGGCGAACCTCCTTCGTGCAAAAAATCTCCTGCTCCAATCCCTGCAACCGACCTCCCCCTTTGGCAAGACCTAACCGCCCCGCCGCTTCGAGTTGCCGGCACATTTCAACGAATCCGAACAAAACATATGCTAGAAAAGAAACGCAGCGGCACACTTTCGCCGATCCGCGGCGCAATTCAGGAAGGCGAGGCAACACGAACGAGCGAATCTGGATCTTCCAACGCAAGGGTTCCCAGCATGACCGCAATGACCGATCTCGAAATTTTCGCGCGTGTCGCCAGAACCGGCAATATGTCGGCCGCAGGCCGGGAAATGGGGCTGTCCCCGGCCGTCGTCTCGAAACGCATCTCCCTACTCGAAGAGCGCCTCAACGCACGCCTCTTCCAGCGCACGACGCGCCAGCTGACCTTGACCGAAACCGGCGACGGCTATTTCAAGCGCGTCGTCGACATCATCGCCCTTTTCGAGGAAGCCGAAGATTTCGTATCACGCCGCAATACCAGCCCGCGCGGCCTGCTCAAGGTCACCGCCCCAACCTCGTTTGCGCGCCTGCATATCGCCCCCCACCTGCCCGCGTTCATGGAGCGCTACCCCGACATCGAACTGGATTTCCAGCTGACCGACAACTTCGTCGACATCATTCGCGACGGCTTCGACGTCGCAATCCGCATTGGCGAACTGGCCGACAGCTCTCTTGTTGCCCGCAAGATCGCCCCCGACGACCGCCTGCTGTGCGCTTCGCCGAAGTACCTTGCCGAAAATCCCGCCCCCCAGAAGCTCGCCGATCTCGAACGTCACAACTGCCTGTTGGCCGGCTCCCAGGATGGATGGCGCCTGAAGGACAAGGACGGCCGCGAACACCAGGTGCGCGTCGAAGGCTCGATCCGCTCGAACTCGTCCGACTTCATCCGCGAAGCCCTCCTCCTCGGCCTCGGCCTCGGCCTGCGCTCGACCTGGGACATCGCCCCGGAGCTTGAGCGCGGCGAACTTCAGGTCGTCATGCCCGACTTCACCGGATCGTCGAACTTTGCCGTCCACGCCGTCTACCCGTGCCGCGAATTCCTGCCCGCCAAGGTGCACGCCTTCATCGATTTCCTGACCGAGCTCTACGGCCCGGACCCCTACTGGAACAAATCGATGAAGATCCCCACAGGCAGCACCGGCGCGACCGGCGACCAGAACAAGAGGACGTCCCGCCGTCCTGGCGCACGCAAGACCACAGCTGACGCGAGCCCGGCAGGTCTCATCGGCGGCATCTGAAGACGTCATCTGGATATGGCATCTGCTTACTGCGGACACACCCCTCTATCCCGGCCCGGGCATCGCGACACCGCGATCCGGGATCAGGACGACCAGGGAGCGCGTTGCGGGGCGCGCTCCCAGTCGGCCTAATCCAGGCCGGAATTAATCGAGACTCAAGGAAGAGCTGGCCAGCAACTTGGCGAAACGGTCGAACAATGCGAAAAACTCGTCATACGTCTGATAACTCCCAACCCACTGCCAAGGGGAATACGGTGCCGCACAAGCACTTGACTGCCGCCATCGCCGCCGGGCTTTTCGTTGTCGCCGGCCTACTTCCGGCCGTTGCCGTGCCGCGCTGGGTGCCGCTTCCGGTTGCCAAATCGGCCGCCTTGAGTTCTGCGCCGTTGCCTGGAGACCCTGTACGCGGTGCCACGCTTTTTGCCCGGTGCCAAGCCTGCCACGAAACCGGTGAAACCGCGGGCCACCGCGTCGGCCCGGCCTTGACCGGCATCCTCGGCCGCCCCGCCGCCGCCTACAGGGATTACGATTATTCCGGCGCCCTCGCCCAGGCCGGCAGCGACGGACTGATCTGGACCCGCGAATTCCTCAACGAATATCTTGAATCACCCTCGAAGTTCATGCCCGAGGGTACGATGGCCTTCGTCGGCCTCGACAACGACACCGATCGCACCGACCTGATCGCCTACCTCGCCAACTTGAAGGCCCCCAAAACCGCCCCATGGCTGTTCCGCAACCAGAGCCGCGCGGAAATCCCCCTGCCGGCGCGCAGCCCGATCACCCGCTGAGCCCGATTATCGTCTGGCACGGCAGTGTTTCGACAGCGCAGCACCCGAATGCCGCGGCTCTTGACGAAAAGCGGGATGCCGGGGCAGGCGGTTTTGAGACCCACTGCCGAAGTGGCTGCAGCAGATCTTGCGTTCCCTAGTTAGCTCCGCTTATGATTCTCGCGTCGGCGTGAGACACGGAAGCAGCGGGCCAGCAAAAGATATTCACAGTGATAGAAATTAGGGCTTTCAGTTTAAACTGCAACCTGCGGCAGGTTAGCGGAGTGTCATGAAGTTTACGTTTATTCGCATCGATATCGGAATGGTCAGCGTCTACCGAGAGCCCTACTTGCAACTCGGTGTGAGGGCGAGCGATGTGATGGAGCAGTTCTATCGCGCGCTACAGGGGCCGGACCGCATTCCCCTGAGAGACCTGATAACATCGGGTGGAAGTTCGTATGCTGAACTCAAGCTCACGATCAACACTTTTGGAGGGGCAGGACGAATCGATATCACGCCCGGAGCCTTGATCGTGGAGCTGAAGGACATGATCCGTGAAGCAAGACCCGCAACAGACGTCGTGAAAGAACATTTGCTGCTGTGCGAAGAGACGGCTCACAAGGCGCTCACTTCGCTAAACGTAACTGAACGCATTTTGCGCGCCGGCGTATGGCTGGCGTGCGAGGGTGGACGTCCTGCTACAGAGGCGTTTTTGGCGGAGAAAGGCAATGCAGCCCTCCAGCTCGATCATGGGATCTACGGAAACTTAAAGAAGGAGTTCACCGTTCGATTCCACGGGTTGGATGTCGACAAAGCGACCAAAATCGGCCTTGCTTTGGAAGTGTCGTCACTGGAGGGCGCAGACCTCTTCGCTGAGTTTGATCATACGCGCTATGGAAGTCCTTCGGTCACGTCGTCTCCGAAGGAGCAGTTCCAGGAAGCCGAAAAGGAGCTGATGGCGCTTTTGCATCATGTGGGTTTAGAACCAGAGAAAATCGATGCTGGATAACCCATATCAATTGAGCCTTACCGGTGAAGACCGTCCTACTGCTTTCGTGAATGCAAGTGGTGGACTTGCCAATACCAATCCTGTTGCGACGAGTTTATCGACCTTAGGATCAGGTGGGCCGGTCACAGAGCGCGCTCCTCACGGGTACGAAAGCTTGGATCAAGCGCCTGCGCCCCATGAGAACCAACGTAGATTACTTGCACTGCCTGGCGCCACTGCGTGGCCGTCCGCAGGTATGGCCGACTATCAGGCGAAGACACTCAATAAGGGCGCAAAGCCCAAAGTGGCGGGACAGGTCGTACTGTTTAGAAGGATTATGGACGATTGGGGCCTCGGAGGGCAGGAGGCAGCAACCTTGCTGGGTTATGCGGCTTCATCCGATGTTCAAGATATCTATGACGGCCGGAAGACTGTTGGCCATCGCGATGGTATTGATCGTCTTCGCGCGATCCTGCGCATAGCAGCGGACTTGGATACGCTGTTCCAAGATATAATTTCGATACAAAGTTGGTTGAACGAAGCCCAGAAAGATTTGGACGGCGCATCGCCCCGCACTTTGTTTCAGGAAGGGTCGATGGAGAACTTGCTCCGGGTCAAATATTACGTGTCGTATTTGTCGGGGCGGTAGCCAGTGCTGGAAACATTGGAAAAAGTGACTGTGAACCAGGATGTGCTCCGGTTCGCGAACTTATCTCACATCTCCACGTTAGCGAAAAACAAGGGCCTGACCATGGATGAGATAACGGATGTCATCGCTTTCGAGCGAGGGGACGTTGCTAAGGAACTCATGGACGGCCCTTTTGAAAGGAAGGCCCAACTCGGCAGCAAGTTCGGGCTTCCGTCGCGGTTCTCGGACGGCGAGTGGCCGGTATTCTATGCCGCGGTCAATCGGGATACGGCCGAAAAGGAGTGCAGTTACCACTACGGACGAAAAGCAGCAGGAAATCCGTCGGCCAATCGGTCAGTGTACTATTCCGTTGTGCGATGCACCTTCGACGGAGCAGTGATTGATCTGCAGCCAAAGCTAACTGATTGGCGAGATCTGGTGAGCGACGATTATCTATTCTGCACAGCCTTGGGGAAAGAGGCGCACGACACGGGTCTTGGCGGCTTCCTCGCCCCCTCTGCCCGACATTCTGGCGGCACGACCGTGCCGACGTTCTTGGCTGGTTCTATTTCCAATCCGATCATCATATCCACCGCGCGCCTCTCCTTCAATACGGGAAGCATGATCGTCGAGTTCAAGGACCTACCGACCGTCTGATCAAGGCATTCACGGTCTAACGCCAGGGACGAACTTGAACCATAAATTTGTCTGCGCAGATGAAAGTGCAGATATCTTCACGCGCCAATCCTAATGGCAGTTCAGGCTTCAAACTCGACTGTCCCCAGCCTACGCTGATTTTACGCAATCCTACCAAATAGCCGACCAACCGGAAGCCTCGGGCCACAAGTATCGCCAACCTTCGCCCCCCCCCCATCGCGTCGCCTCGCCAGTCCGGCGCGCCGCCCCCGCCTCCAAAGCCTGAAACCCGAGCCAACACCCGGCCCGCACCTTTCGCATGCCTTGAGGGCCTGCGTTGAACAACGTAGGTTCCAACAGAGCCGAGAGAATGATCGCCGACGAGAGGCGCCAACCGCCAGCCTCAGGAACCCGATGACCGACCCCGCCAGCAATCGCCCGCGCGTAGGACTTTTCGTCACCTGCCTCGTCGACATGTTCCGCCCATCCGTCGGCATGGCAGCAGTCAAACTCATCGAACATGCCGGCTGCGACGTCGTCGTGCCTCGCGCCCAGACCTGCTGCGGCCAGCCCGCCTATAATTCCGGCGACCGCCCTGACGCCAAGGCGCTGGCCCTGCAAACCATCGCGGCCTTCGAAGGCTGCGATTACGTCGTCGCGCCATCCGGTTCGTGCGCCGGGATGCTGAAGGCGCACTACCCCCGCCTGATGGACGAAGGCTCGAACGATCACGCCCGCGCTGCCGACTTCTCCGAACGCGTCCACGAACTCGTCGCCTTTCTGGTCGACGTCCGCGGCCTCACAAGCGTTCCCGGCAATTTCACCGGCAAAGTCACCTACCACGACAGCTGCTCGGGCCTGCGCGAACTCGGGATCAAGACCCAGCCGCGCCGATTGTTGACATCGATCAAAGGCCTGGAACTGAAGGAGATGGCAGATAGCGAAATCTGTTGCGGCTTCGGCGGCGCCTTCTCGGTCAAGTTCCCCGACATCTCCAACGCCATGGTCGAGAAGAAGTCCGCCAACATCGCCGCAGCAGACGTTGACGTTATCCTGGCCGGCGATCTCGGTTGCCTGATGAACATGGCCGGAAAACTGAAACGACAGGAAAGCTCGACTGCCTGCCGGCACGTCGCCGAAATCCTCGCGGGCGAACTCGACGATCCGCCGATCGCCGCTGCCCTCGACAAGCGTTGAAGCTGACAGGCGAGCGAACAGGCAGACGACAAAACCCGAAGGAGCCCGCGCGCGCATGTCTCACGTTCCCCACGAACTCGCCGAAGAATTCCCCGACATGAAGGACCGTATCCACGACCTCAAGATGACCAACGCGCACTTCGCCAGGCTGGCCGACGAATACCACACCCTCAACCGCGAAATTCACCGCATCGAGGCCGCCGGCATCAACGTCGACGACCCGACCTACGAAGACCTCAAGAAGCAGCGCCTGGCGCTGAAAGACGATGTTTTCGCCATGCTCGATGGCGGCTGACCCTGACCAATTGACGAATCCCCGATGACAGATTGGCCTTGCGGCCAAGCGGGCCGTAGGCCAGCTTGGTGCCATGCAGCCAACCGCCCATGACTTTAAATCGAACGCCCGTGCAGCACTGGGCGACAAGCAGCTCCAGGATGCCCTCTCCGGGCTTCCCGGCGGACTTGTCGCCCAGCGCGCCGCCGCCCGCGCCCGCCTGCCTGAGTTCGACGGCTTGCGCGATTACGGCCGCGATCTTCGCAATCACACCCTCGAGCACCTCGACGTCTACCTCGAGCGCTACGAGACCGCCGTCAAGGGGGCCGGCGGCCACGTCCATTGGGCGGCAAACGGCGACGAAGCCTGTGCGGCCATCCTGCGCATCTGCCAGGATGCCGGCGCCAGGCTCGTCACCAAGGGCAAGTCGATGGTCTCCGAGGAGATCGGCCTCAACGCCCGCCTTGAAGGCGCCGGCCTCGAGGTGGTCGAAACCGATCTTGGCGAATATATCCTGCAGATCCGCCACGAAACCCCAAGCCACATCATCGCGCCGGCAATTCACCTGACGCAGGGGCAGGTCGAGGCTGATTTCCGCCGCGAGCATGCCCATCTGCCGGCGGGCCGCCGCCTCGTCGATCCCGCCGAACTCGTCGACGAGGCCCGCCAGATCCTGCGCGAAAAGTTCATCGAAGCCGATGTCGGCATCACCGGCGCGAATTTCCTGATTGCCGAGACCGGATCCTCGATCATCGTCACCAACGAGGGCAACGGTGACCTCACGCAATCATTGGCCAGGGTGCATATCGTCATAACGTCGATCGACAAGGTCGTGCCGACGCTCGACGACGCATCGGCCTTGCTGCGGCTCCTCGCGCGCTCGGCGACCGGCCAGGAGATCACGTCCTACACCACATTCTCGACCGGCCCCCGCCGCGACGGCGACCCTGACGGCCCCGAGGCCTACCACGTCGTCCTGCTGGACAACGGCCGCACGGAACTGCTCGGATCGGAATTCCGCGAAGTCCTGCGCTGCATCCGTTGCGGTGCCTGCATGAACCACTGCCCCGTCTACAACGCCGTTGGCGGCCATGCCTACGGCTGGGTCTATCCCGGCCCCATCGGCGCCGTGCTCAACCCCGGCTTCATCGGCATCAAGGAGGCCGGTAATCTGCCCAACGCCTCGACGTTCTGCGGCCGTTGCGAAGCCGTCTGCCCGATGCGCATCCCGCTGCCGAAGTTGATGCGCCATTGGCGCGAACGCGAATTTGCCGGGGGCGACACGCCGTTCACGACGCGGATGGCCTTGAAGTCCTGGGCGGCACTCGCGCGCCGGCCATGGGCTTATCATCTGCTTGCACGCCTGACGAGCCGCGCCATGCGGGTTGCCAGCGGACGCAGCGGCGCCTTCCGCTGGCTGCCCTTCGCGACGGGCTGGACCGGCGGGCGCGACTTCCCCGCCCCGCAGGGCAGGACCTTCCAGGAACTCTGGGCCGCGCGCCAGAAGCAGGCAGCAAGCAAGAGGTCGGCCCGATGAGCCTTCCTGGTGGTGCAAGGGCGTCCCGTGACTCGATCCTTTCGAAAATCCGCGCGTCGCTTGGTGCAACGCCAAACGACCCTGCCCGGCTCGCCGCCGCCGAAAAGCGTCTCATGGCAAAGCCGCGCGCGGCGGCCCCGCAGCGCGTTGCAGCATCGGGAACCGATCTGGTCGCCCGCTTCACGGAGGAGTTGCAGCGCCAGCTCGCAACGGTTGTCGCGACTGCGGGCGCCGGAGATATCCCGGCGGTCATCGCTGGGTATCTGCGCGCCAACAATCAGCCCTTGCGCCTGCGCCATGGCAACGACCCCTATATCTCGTCATTGGATTTTGCCGGTATCCCCGACTTCGAAACCCTTAAAGGCCGCGCCGCGCCGGACGATTCGACGGGCCTGTCGGCGGCCTTCGCGGGAATTGCCGAAACCGGCACGATGGCGCTCACCTCGGGCGCCGACAACCCCGTCACACTGGGCTTCCTGCCGGACACGCACATCATCGTGGTGCCCCGAAGCCGCATTGTCGCGACCTACGAGGACGCCTTCGCGCTTCTTCGGCAAGAACGCGGGCCCACACCGATGCCGCGCACGCTGAACCTGATCTCAGGCCCCTCGCGCACGGCCGACATCGGCGGCCGCATCGTCATCGGCGCGCACGGCCCCCGCCGCCTTCTGGCGATCGTTACCGGCGATCTTTAGCCACGCCGTTGAATTGCAGAATCGTGCAAACCCGACCTCAGCGCCGCAGGCAACGCTGCATGCAGGCCTGCAGCTGCCGATCGCAACTCGGGCTGCCCTGGCTCCTGACGCGGCACTGGCTGTGGGCTGCACGGCATTGGGCGGCACAGGAATCAGCCAATAGAGTGGGCTTCTTCACAACACTGTCGGCCGCAACTGCGCCGGCCGAAAGAGCTAGCATCAAGCCGGCGAATATGAATGTTCGGCGTTTCAAATTTATACCTCCACGGATCCCGCCCGCCGGTAGGTCGCCCGCAACAGCGCCAAAAGTCGCGATTTCGGCAGATCGATATAGAACCAGATTTTTCCAGTTGGAAAGATAGTGCCGGCTCGATGAACGGCCGCTGAACTTTCAGGGCGCCCGGTTTTCCGGGTTCACAGCCTTGTAATAGCGACGCTCGCATCCTCGATTCGTCCCGCTCGGGCCGATCTCGGGCCGAGATCGAGCCGATGACGAACCGGGCGAGCGCCGGCAGCTTGGAGGGAAGGAGGGCGGATCAGGCCGCGCGGACGGGGGGCATCGAGGATGCACGGCCTGATCCAGCGTGCCAGAGCGGATTAGTTGGCTTCGGCTTCTGGCAGCGCTTCTAATTCTTTCTCGCTCAAGGACAGGTTGATCCGATCCTGTCCCGTCGAAAACTTATCGGCGTTGATCTTGACGCTGCGAGCGCCGATTCCGAGGAACCCGCCGATGTCGGCGTGGACCGACGTGAGCTTTCCATCGCTGCCCATATTGACAGCAGTCACGGATCCGACGTTCTTGCCGTCAAACGTATAGACGGGCCAGCCGATCATGGCGGCATTGCTTGGCTCGGTAGTCGGAGCCTTTTCCGCAGCGGACGGCGATTCGGCAGCTGAAGGCGGCTGCGCCTGCTGCCCGCTTGGGCCCTGCTCTGCTGGCGACTGTTCTGCTGGAGACTGCTGTGCGATAGCTGGCGCCATGCCAAGCGAAATCGCCAGGGCCGTTCCTGTTAGTAATTTGGTCCACATAGTAAACCTCCATTGTTGGTTTTGCCTTTGTTTCAAAGGCGGAACGTAACCGTCGACGGCCATGCATCGCAGCGCATCTGGCACGCCATGGATTAATCGGCTGATGCACTGATGGCGGGCTGAACGCCAAGCCCAAACAATGGTTCCCGCCGCTCGCGTCGACGGACGTAGCCTTACTGTCGCAGGCCTCGGCTCGAGCCAAAGCAAGCCGTTGAAATCATTTACGATTATATAATATAGGTCGGTCAACCGCACGCCGGCAAGCGGGGCCTCAAGGTGGCGTTTTCAATCCCGCTCACCCTCTGAGGCAGCCCAACACCGGCTTGCCGAGTGTTGGCTAAAAAGCCCCCCAACACCGGCCTGCCGAGTGTTGGCGAAACAAAACAACACAAGCCTGCGCAGTGTTGGCAAAAAAGCCCCCCAACACCGGTCTGCCGAGTCTTGGCGGTCTAGAGGGCAGCTTCCGCGAACAGCGGCTCGACCCGTCCCCGCCACGCTCCGTGGTACTTTTCCAGGTACCGGTCGGCATTTGTCATGCCGCTCTCGGCGATTTCTTCGAGAGGTGACAGGTAGACCCGCTCATCCTCGCCTGCCGCATCGGTCATGCCGCGTGCCTTCAATCCCTGGGCGGAAATCTCGAGCACCCGTTTTGCGAGATCCTGCACGCTCTCCCCTCTAAACGGGGTCTGCAGGGCCAGACGCGGAACTTCATCGCGCAACGCCTGGCGTTCTTCGGCGCTCCAGCCCTTGACGAGGTCCCATGCTGCCGCGCGCGCTGACTGATCGTAGAGCAGCCCCGCCCACAACGCCGGCAGCGCGTTGATCATCTCCGCGCGACCGCCGTCGGCGCCACGCATTTCCATGTAGCGTTTGACGCGCACTTCCGGGAACTGCGTCGTCATGTGATCCGACCAGTCGTCGAAATTCGGCCGCTGGCCTTCGAAGCCCTTGAGTTTTCCGGCCATGAAATCGCGAAACGAGGCCCCGGCCGTATCGATATAGTTGCCGTCCCGGTAGACGAAGTACATCGGTACATCGAGCGCATAATCGACAAGCCGGTCGTAGCCCATGCCATCCTCGAACGCGAAAGGCAGCATGCCGGTGCGTTGGGCATCGGTGTTGCGCCAGACTTCGCTGCGCATCGACTTGAACCCGTTGGGCCTGCCGTCCGTGAACGGCGAGGATGCAAACAGCGCCGTCGCGACCGGCTGCAGCGCCAGTGCGATGCGCAGCTTCTCCGTCATGTCCGCCTCATCGGCGAAATCGAGGTTGGTCTGGATGGTCGTGGTCCGGTACATCATGTCGAGACCCATGGTCCCGACCGTCGGCATATAGCGCGTCATGACGGCGTAGCGCGGCTTCGGCATTGTCGCCATGTCGGAGCGTGACCACAACGGCGCAAAGCCCGTCGCCATGAACGACAAGCCCAGCGGTCCACCCGCCCTGTGGCACTGCCGCAGATGCTGCTCGGTTTCCGCCGCGGTCTCATGCACCGAGATCAAAGGCGCGCCCGACAATTCGAACTGCCCACCAGGTTCCAGCGACACGTTCGCACCAGGTTCGCCCAGCGCGCGCTTCAACGCGATGATGTTCTCGCCTTCGAAAATCGGCTCCCAGCCGCAGCATTCCATGAAGCCGCGCATCAACGCGGCTATGCCGTTGTCGCCGCCATAGGCGACGGGTTCGAACGTATCCTGGCGGAACACGAACTTCTCGTGCTCGGTACCGATCCGCCAATCGGCCTTGGGCGTTCCGCCCGCTTCGAACCAGGCAACAAGTTCGTCGCGCGAAGCGATGGGAGTGCTAGGCTCGGTATTCTGTCGGGTCGACATGCGCTGGACCTGTGATGATCGCCTATGAGGATTTCCTGCAGGCAGCGCGGCGGCGGCCAACTCGGGACAGCTTTTATGGCGGGGCAGCCGGTTCGTTACAAGAACTTCGCGGGCCGACCCAGCCATAAGTCGGCTTCCCCGCCTCACTTCGCCAGTCTACCGGTCAGTCGCGAACCCGCTCGAACGCGATGCGGGCCAGTTCTTCGGCTTGGCGGTTGCGGTCTTTCACATAGATGTTACCCATCGCCAGCCGGTCCATTTCCGTGCGCAGATAGCAGGAGATCGCCTCCGCCGGCGTAGTGACGATGGGCTCGTGGCGGTTGAAGCTGGTATTGATGAGGACAGGCACGCCCGTCAGGTTTCCGAACGCCTCGATGACGGCGTAGTAACGCGGGTTGTCTTCCCGCCGCACGGTCTGGATTCGCCCCGTGCCATCGACGTGCACCGCCGCCGGAATGACATCGACCTTGTCGAGGCGCACCCGCGGCGCCATAGTCATGTAGGGGTCGGGCTGATCCACCTCGAAGAACTCCCCCGCGCGCTCCAGCAGCACAGCCGGCGCGAACGGCCGGAACGGTTCGCGGTACTTGATGCGGGCGTTGATCAGTTCCTTGATCTTGAGGCTGCGCGGATCGGCAAGGATCGAACGGTTGCCAAGGGCCCGTGGTCCGATCTCGTAGCGGCCCTGGAACCACCCGACGATTTTCTGGTCGGCCAGATCCTGCGCGACCCGCTTGAACAGCGCCTCGTCGTCATCGATCCGTTCGTAGGCCAACCCGGCGGCATCGAGAGCGGCGATCACCTCCGCCTCACCATAGGCCTTGCCGTAGAACGGATGCGTCATCTCGAAGCCGCGCTCATGGCCCAGGGTCTGATGGTGATGCCACAGCGCACTTCCGAGCGGCGCGCCCGTATCGGAGGCGCACGGCGGCACCCAGACCCGTTCGAAACTTGTATCCCGGAGTATGCGCGCGTTCGCGACGCAATTGAGCCCGACCCCGCCGGAGATGACGAGGTTCCTTGAAGCTTGCGTCTTTTCGACATGGCGCACGATGTGGAGCACAACCTCCTCGGTTACCGCCTGAACCGCGAAGGCGAGGTCGCGATGGCGATCCTTCAGTTCGCTGCCCGGTTCCCGCGCCGGGCCGAAGGTATCGAAGAATTTCTGGGTGAAAGGCCGGACCAGCCCGTAGGTATCGACACTGACGTAATCGCGGTTGAGGTGGAAACGGCCGCCGTCCTCCAATGTGATGACCTTGCGGAAGCGATCGACGTAGGTCGGCTCGCCGCACGCAGCCAGCGCCATGACGGTGCCTTCCTCGAACGGCTTGAAACCAAGGTGCTGCGTCGCGCAGGTGTAGAGCATGCCAAGGCTGTCGAAAAAGCCGAGCTGCCACTTCTGCTCCAGTCGATTGCCGTGGCCGGCATAGGCGCTCGTCGCCGAACGGTCGCCGTATCCGTCCATCACGATCACGCTGGCTTCCTCGAACGGAGAAACGAAGTAGATCGCGGCATGCGCATCGTGATGGCCGACCTGCACGAACGGCGGCAGCTTCAATGTACCGTACTTGCGCCTGAGCGCGATTTGCAGCCGCATCCACAAATTGACGACGCGGGCATCCTGGGTTGCATGCGCGGCGGGCCGCAAAAGGTTGAGGCTGGCCGGCAGCTCCCGCGTCACGATGTTGTAGAAGGACGCCGCCAGCACCTTCGTGTCCCACGGCATCGTCAGATAATCGATATCGGCGAGCGACAGCCCGGTCTCTTCGAAGAACGCCGCGAACGAGCGGTCGGGAAACGCTTGTGTGTGCTTCTGCCGGTTGAACCGCTCTTCCTCGAATATGACGTCCGGGACACCATCGCGCAGAAGTGCCAGGCCGGTGTCGTGCGTGCGAGATATCAATCCAAGTATATTCAGCGAGCGAGCCATGATGACCTTGTTATTTTTCTTGACGATCACGCTGAGGAATTATTCTCGAGCCTGCGCTTTCTGCCCGGAACATCAGCAATTCGCAAGTCATGTCCAATATCCAATTGGCCGCACCCTGTATCGCCTTTGCGACATTTCAGTCCGCCGGGCTATGCCGTTGATTGCTATTAACCATCTCCATGAACGCCTAGATTCGTTCAGTGTTAGGTGGAAGCGCTCCAAGGCCACGACTGTGGCCCGGCGCGAGCGCCGCCGCCGCGGAGGGCCAGGCCAATAGGCCGATTGGCCCGTGAGCGAAACTGCAAGATTGTTTCCGCCTAAAGCGGAAACGATCTAGAGCGAACTCGATTCTCGCCGCTTACCCGCCGCGTCTGCCCGAAGTGCGCGGACGATGTTGACATCGCCACGAGCTGGCAGCAGTTTCGCTGGGAACATAGTAATATTGTGCACAAGGCCACTTTGCCGAAGATGTGTCCGCTGACCACATGGGAGAAACAATGATCCATGCCCGCCCAATCATGGCCCGGATGATCGCCACGTTATTCGCGCTCGGCGCAATGGCGCACCTTGCCGGCCGCGTTCAAGCCGCGAGCGAGCCCCAGGACGTCGCTTTCGTCGGTTTCCGCATCATCAACGACTCGATGGAACCGCTCAGCGAAGCAGAAAAAAATCGCGCAAGGCTGCTGGACGACCTGTTCAAGCAGAAGCTCGAAGCCAGCGGGCACTTCAATTTCGTCGACATCCCCGAAGCGATACGCGACGAGATCGCATCAGGTCCCTTTATCGGCGAATGCAACGGCTGTGAAGTCGACTACGGACGCAAACTCGGGGCCGATCTCATCGCCTGGGGCACCGTGCAGAAGGTGTCAAACCTCATTCTCAACCTGAACGTTTATATGGGCAGCGTCGAGACCGGTCAGATGACCTACATCAAGAGCGTCGACATCCGCGGCAACACCGACACGTCGTGGACCAAAGGGCTCGAATGGATGCTGAAGTATTACATGCCCGGCGCCGAAACTAAAGGCGCTGAAACTCAGTAAGGCTACGGCTCGCCGAACAGCGCCGCGTAGAGCCTGGCATCGCGCCGGTAGATATCGGGACGGAACTGCACGTCCCCGTTTTCGTCACCGCCACCCCGTCGAGCAGGTGATGTGCACCTCGATCGGCGCTTTCAGCGAACCCACCGTGCGCGCTCCACTCGCAACCACGGCTTCGAGGCGCTTGCCTTTCTTGAATTCATCAACGAAGTCTTCGTTTCACGCCAAGCCGGATTTCTCCATCCAGATTGGCGAGCTGAAACCGTCGGCAAGACCACGTCAAGACAACGACCAAATGTTGAAGAGGTTGCCCCATGCCGGCAAAGCACTTTCCAAAGAGCCGATGAGCGAAAGCCCGACTGCATATGATGCGATTATTCTCGGTGCCGGCGCCGCCGGGATGATGTGCGCTGCCATCGCCGGGCAGCGTGGTCGCAAAGTGCTCCTGGTCGATCATGCAGGCCGCGCAGGCAAGAAGATCCTGATCTCAGGTGGGGGCAGGTGTAATTTCACCAATATCGATACCCGGCCGGAATGCTTCTTGTCGCAGAACCCGCATTTTGCCAAGTCGGCACTGCAGAGATACCGGCCCTCCGATTTCATCGCACTCGTCGACAGCTACACAATCGCCTGGCACGAAAAGACCCTCGGTCAGCTGTTTTGCGATCGCTCCGCCCGCCAGATCGTCGATCTTCTCTTAAGCGAATGCGCCAAGGGCGGGGTTGAAATCGGCTTGCGCTGCCCGGTGCGCGACATCGCCCAAGCTGACGGCCGGTTCCGCGTGGCGTTCGAAGGCCGCACGGCATCCGCCCCGGCCCTCGTTATCGCCACCGGCGGTCCCGCCATTCCGAAAATGGGCGCAACCGGGTTCGCCTACGACGTCGCGCGCCGCTTTCGACTTGAGGTGGTCCCGCCGCGCCCCGCCCTCGTTCCGTTGACGCTCGCAGAAGGCGAGAAGGACTTCGGCCAGCTGACCGGCCTCGCCACCGAAGTCGTCGCCCGCTGCGGCAAGGCTGTATTCAAAGAAGCAGCGCTCTTCACGCACAAAGGATTGTCCGGCCCGGCAATCCTTCAGGTTTCATCCTACTGGTCGAGCGGCAAGCCGGTCGATCTCGACCTCTTTCCCGACCGGAGAGCTGGTTGGCTTGCAACCCTCAAGCGCGCCAGGCCGAAAGCGTCGCTTGCCTCGGCACTGGCACAAGTGCTGCCGGCTCGCCTGGCGCAATTGCTGGCGCAAAAGATTGCCGACCACGGTGATCCGGCTGGCGTTCTCGGAAACTTTTCGGACAAGAGCCTCACGGACATCGAACGACGCCTGTCCGCTTGGCGTTTCATGCCGACCGGCACCGAAGGTTTCGCCAAGGCGGAAGTCACGGCCGGCGGTGTCTCGACAAGAGATCTGTCCTCGCAATCCATGCAGGCCAACGAAGTCCCCGGCTTGTACTTCATCGGCGAAGCTGTCGATGACACCGGCTGGCTTGGCGGCTACAATTTTCAATGGGCCTGGGCCAGCGGCTGGGCCTGC
>JAHJQI010000194.1 GCA_018819265.1 Alphaproteobacteria bacterium | reverse complement strand
GCGCTGGGCGCGCTCCGATGGGGCGGCGCTCGCGCCGGGTCGCCTTGCTCCCGGATCGCCCTGCGGCGATCAACGGGCTTTTTGATCTCACGCGCTGGGCGCGCTCCGATGGGGCGGCGCTCGCGCCGGGTCGCCTTGCTCCCGGATCGCCCTGCGGCGATCAAGGGGCTTTTTGGACCTCACGCGCTGGGCGCGCTCCGATGGGGCGGTGCTCGCACCGGGTCGCCTTGCTCCCGGATCGCCTGCGGCGATTGAAGGTCGATCTCACGCGCTGGACGGGCTGGACGCGCTGCTTTTTGATCTCACGCGCTGGTCGCGCTCCGATGGGGCGGCGCTCTTTCCGCCAACACTCGGCAAGCCGGTGTTGGCTGCGCCGGGTCGCCTTGCTCCCGGATCGCCCTGCGGCGATCAACGGGCTTTTTGGACCTCACGCGCTGGGCGCGCTCCGATGGGGCGGTGCTCGCACCGGGTCGCCTTGCTCTCGGTTCACCTGCGGCGAATGATGGGTGGTGGTGGAACAGTCCTGCAGGAAGCGTCAATCGGACTTGTGATGCTCCAGGAACCTCGCCGCCCAGTCGGCGTGCTCGCGGCTCCAGGCCAGCATCGTCGGAATGATATCGCGCAGGTCCGGGTCGGAGATCACTTCCTCGGCCACCTCCCAGTAGGATTTCGCGTAGCGGCGGTCGGCGTGGATGAAGCTCGCCTCGCGCCCGTTGAACGTGTCGAGAAGCGCATGAGCCAGTTCAAGCTTTGCCTCCATCTGCATCGTATTCCTCCGGTTGTTCGATGTTGCCCGCTCGCCGGGGAGCAGGCCGTCGGCCGCCATGATCTCCGAAATCATGCGGTCGATGCAAAGTCTTTTTCGGACATCGCGAAAACCTGCCGGTCATGACTTCGGTCGAGGTCGGTTGGGCGCGCCCGGCGCACTTCTGCGGCTGTGCGAGGCAACGCAGCGGGAACTTGAGTTGCCGGAAATCCCGATCGGCCTTGCGTTTCAAGTCCGGTGGTCATCGCAGTTCGCCATGGGCCGGCGCTATGCCCGCGCCGCCGTCGGCTGGATGACGAGACGGCCGCGGCCGTCGGTGATGATCTCGTCGTCGCTCAGCTTGAAGTTATCGAGGCCGACAGTGTGGTAGCGCTCGAAATAGCGGCGCAGCGACTTTTCGATGCCGCGGTCGAAATCGGGCCGGGCCACGTGGGTCGCGCCCTGGACGACCTTGACGATTCTGCCGCCTTTCACCACGAGTTCGCCGTTCTTGAAAACGAAAACGGGGGTCGCAAACATGGCTTCGCGGTCGGCGAGATCCTGGTAGACGGTAATGTCGCCGCAGGCGCCGACGCCGAGGTGTCCGCGATTTTTCAGTCCGAGGCTGCGGGCCGGGCCGGCGCGCGTCATGATGGCGACCTCATAGAGGGTATATTCGCGGTCGAGGCTTGCCAGCACGCTCGAAGCGGCGGCGTCGGGGTTGATCTTCTGCATCATGTCGTTGCGGAAGCCCTTGTCCATCAGCAGCCGGATGAGATGGGGATAGAACGTGAAGGGCGCGCCGTTGGGGTGGTCGGTCGTCAGGAAGATGCGCCAGGGGTCGTCGATCAGCAGGAAAAGTTCCAGTCCGATCGCCCACTGCAGCGCGTTGACGAAGCTCTTGTCGCGATAGCGCATCGGAACGACGCCGCAACCGGCGTCGCACTCGATGTCCATGACGACCCACTTCTTCGGGTTGGCCGATTTGGTGTTGCCGTACTGGCGCATGCTATCTCCGGACGCCGTACAGGTCTGGCCGAACAGCACCTGTCCGACGTCGATCGACACGTTCTTGTGGCTGTTGACGAGTTCGGCGACGCGGGCGGCGCCGGATGAGAACTTGCGGTCGCCTTCCGTGCCGTAGCTGTGGAACTGGATGTGGGTCAGGTGGACCGGCAGGCCGTTCATGCCGATGATGGTGTTCTCTGTCGTCTCGACATTGCCGGGCACGCCAAGATTGCAGCCGTGAACGTGCAAGGGGTGGGTGACACCCAGCTCCTTGACCGCACGCGACAAGGTGAGAAGGACGTCGCGCGGCGTGATGCCGTAATGGACGTGCTGCTCGTCAAGATCGAGCTGGCGCTGGTTGAACTTGAACGCGCTGATGCCGCCGGGATTGACGACCTTGATGGCGATGGCCTGGGTGGCGTGGAGCGTCCAGGCGACGTAGTCCTTGATGGCTTCGATGTCGTCCTCGGCGGCGAGCTGGCGCAGGAAGAAATCGTCGCTGCCGAGCATGGCGAAAGCGCCCTTGTCGACCATCGGCGTATCGGCCATCTCCATGTGCGCCTGGCGCGCGTTGGCGGGCAGCATTGCCGGTTCGAAGCAGGCCGTGTAGCCCATTTCGGCGTAGCGATAACCGGCCGTCAGCGTCGAGGGGACGGCGTGGCCACAGCCGGCGCGCGTCAGGTGGCCGCGACATACGGGATCGCCGCGGTGATCTTCGGGCAGCATGAGGCGGCCGATGGTCATCTTGCCGCCGCCGATGTGGGTGTGAGGATCGATGGCGCCGGCCATGACGACGCGGCCGTGGAGCGAATACTCCTCATCGATGCGCGCATCGGCGGGCGGAGCGACGATGACGCCGTCGCGAACGTAGATGTCGCGAATTTCGCCATCGATACCGTTGGCCGGATCGTAGACTTTGCCGCCGGTCAGTTTGATCAACATTGCTATTTTATCCCGGAGTTTAGAGTGCGGCTTCGATGGCCGAGAGCACGGCAGCGGCGCTTGGAGTTTGCGAACGTCCCAGATCGTGCAGGTGCAGGGACACTACGCTGTCGCAGCGGATGAGCTGGCCGGCGTGGTCGATGCCGGGCGTGCCGACGGGGATGAACACGGCCGGCGTTCGCGGCGGTCTCATGCCGGGGGGAGCGAGCAGTATTGCCGGCACGCTCGTGTCGGGCGGCGTCAGGTCCGGCGAGTAGGATGCCACCCAGACCAGCAGGTCGGATTCGTTGCCGGCAAGCTTGCGGGGAATGGCGTGCGCGAGCGGATCGTAGTCAGGCGCTCCGCTGGCGTAGCTGACGCGCGTTGGGAAACCGCTCTGCCAGCCGCAGACCGAGGTCGCCGTCGTCGCGCCTTCGTCGCCGCCAAGCGAGAGGCCGGCCGAACGCGTCGTCTTGTTGAGCAGCCTGACGATGTCGCAGATGGCGTGAACGGTGAGATCGCTGTCCCGGGTCTGCAGTCCGACGGGCGTCCAGACCAGGACGGAATAGTCGGCTTCGTTGAGTCTTTTGCCGAGTTCTTCGATTGCCGATAGCGGTACGCCGGCCACGTTGTCGGCGCTCAGCTTGTTGCCGCGCATCCGCGCCAGTAGCGCGCCCATCACCTCATCGACGCGATGAAGCGGGCAGGGCAGGGTGACGACCTCGCCGACGCGCGGGCCAGAAGCTGCCGATTGGTCGAGGCCTTCTCCGATGAATACGACCGTGCGGGGCTTGTCAGTCTCTTCAAACATTGTCGTATCAGCGCAAACAATGCGCTCGAAAAAGCGAGGATGAAGTGCATGCACGTCGCTGCCGACGATGACGACGACATCGGCGCGATTACGGGTTTCCGTCAGGGTCGAGGTGATCCAGCCCGCCGACTGCAGGACCTTCAGGTTCTGGCCGACGGCTTCACTCAGGGCGTGGTCGAGGGTGCCGCGCGAATGGTCCGCCAGCGCCATCACGGCGCGCATCCCGGCGACGTCGGTTGCAAGGCCCCCGTAAAGCGGCGCAGACGATTTTCGGATCAGGCTGGCGGCGGCGGCGATGGCGTCTTGCAGGGAAGCGTCGCGGCCGTCGATCTGCGGGGATGCAGCGGGCAGCGGGCGTTCGAAACCGGACACGGCCCTGGCACAACCATTCTTCGCAACCTTCAGCGCGGCACCTGTGCGCACGACCTGCAAATCGTCGCACACGAGCCCGCAGAACGGGCACGGTACATGGTCGAACTCAACGGCAGCCGCAACTTCGCTCATGACATTCCCTTCTCGACTTTGCGTGTGGCCCGGGCTCGCGCAACGGGCCTGGAGTCAATTCGGGCGAACTTAAGCACGACACCGGGCCGGGAAGAAAGGGTAAAGGCCCTACCGGTCATTGCGGCCTCAAACAGACGGGCTGCCGGTCAAGGGGAAGCGCTGCTTGATGCGGCGAAACAGCTGGTCGCGGACTTTGCGGTAGCTCTCCAGAATCAGGTCGTCGTCGGCGTCTTCGGGCAGGGCCGTCGCATCGAGAGTCGGCCAATATTCGACGCGGACGGGATGGATACGGGTCAATTCAAGGGCCTGGTGGTGGGCTTCGGGTGACAGCGAGACGATGAGGTCGATCGTTTCGTCCTCGTAGGCGGAAATCGGGGTCGGCTTGTGGCGCGAAATGTCGATGCCAAGCTCGCTCATCACCGTTTCGCAATAGCGGTCGACGGCGCCGGCGCGGACGCCTGCCGAACACACCTTGATGCGCTTGCCGGCAAGATGGCGCAGGATGCCTTCGGCCATCGGCGAGCGAACGGCATTGAGGCTGCACGCGAAGAGCACATGGCGCGGCTCGGCGCCCTCGGGCTGCGCCAGCGGCACCGCGTCATCCCTTCCAGTGCAGGGCACAGATCAGCGTAAACAGCCGCCGCGCCGTGTCGAAATCGACCTCGATCTTGCCGTCGAGCCGTTCAGCGAGCAGCCGGCTTCCCTCATCGTGGAGCGAACGCCGCGATATGTCGATGGCCTGGATCTTGGACGGGGGGGCGGAACGGATCGCCTCATAGTAGCTGTCGCAGATGAGGAAGTAGTCCTTCACGATCGTCTTGAACGGCTGCAGCGACAGGAGATGGCTATCGAGGTTGTCGGCGGCCTCGTTGCCGATCGTCAGCGCAAGGCGGTCGTCGGCTATCGCCAGGAGCAGTCGGTAGGGGCCGTCATCGCGGCCAACGAGCTTGAATTCGTTCGACTCAAGGATGTCATAGATCGCAACTTCGCGCTCGTGCTCGACGTTCGGATTCTTGCGCGCGATGGTGGCCTGATCGAGGTTGATTTCGTAGAGCCGCGAGCGGGACGTGGGGGATGGTCCGAATTCCGACATGACAGCTCCCTTACCCGGACGACTTGAGGCGCAGTTCGACGGAGCGCCGGTGACCTTCGAGCCCTTCGGAACGGGCAAGCGTCATGGCCGCGGGTCCGAGCCTGCCAAGCGATGCCGCATCAAGCTTCAGAAGCGAGGTGCGCTTCATGAAGTCGAGCACGCCGAGGCCGGAGGAAAACCGCGACGACCGCGCCGTCGGAAGAACGTGGTTCGTGCCTGCAACATAGTCGCCGATGACTTCGGGTGTATAGGCGCCGATGAAGATTGCCCCGGCGTTGCTGATGCGTTCGGTGAGGTCTTCGGCGTTCGCGGTCGCGATTTCGAGGTGCTCGGCGGCGATGCGGTCGGCGAGCGGCGGGGCCTCGTCGAGCGATTGCAGAACGATGATGGCGCCGAACTCGCGCCAGCTCGCGGTGGCGATCCCAGTGCGCGGCAATTCGGCCAGCTGGCGCTCGACGGCGGCTTCGACGGCATCAGCGAAGGCTTCGTCGTCCGTCATCAGGATCGACTGGGCGGCGGTATCGTGCTCGGCCTGGGCGAGCAGATCGGCGGCGATCCATTCGGGATCGTTGTCGGCATCGGCTATGACGAGGACTTCGGAGGGACCCGCAATCGAGTCGATCCCGACCGTGCCGTAGACCTGGCGCTTTGCGGCGGCGACGTAGGCGTTGCCGGGACCGACGATGGCGGCGACGGGCCGGATCGAAGCCGTGCCGTACGCCAGCGCTGCGACGGCCTGGGCGCCGCCGACGCGGTAGATCTCGTCGGCGACCATGCTTCCGGCAACGAGCACCAGCGGGTTGACCTTGCCCTCGGGCATCGGCACCACCATGACGACGCGGGGGACGCCGGCGACCTTGGCGGGGATACCGTTCATCAGGACGGAACTGGGATAGGACGCGGTGCCGCCGGGAACGTAGAGGCCGACCGACTCGACCGGCGTCCAGCGTTCGCCGAGTTCGACTCCTGCTGCGTCGGTGTAGCGGCCCGAAACGGGCTTCTGGCGCTGATGGTGGGAGAAAATACGTTCGCGGGCGAAGTTCAACGCTGCAAGCGGTTCGGGGCTTTCGCTTCTGACGCGCTGAACCGCGTCGGCGATTTCCTCGCCGGTGACGGCAATGCCGCGTGCGGCCAGATCGATCCGGTCGAACTTCAAGGAAAGATCGATCAGCGCCTCGTCGCCGCGCGCGCGCACATCCTTGATGATGCCGGAGACGACGCCGTCGACTTCGCCGGAGACTTCGCGCTTTTCGGATAGGAGCGCCTCGAATGCGGATTGAAAGCCGGGATCGCTGCCATTCAGTCGCTTTGCCATTTGCGCGTTCGTTCCGTTCATAATGTCCTGAGGTTCAGGTTAGCGCCGGGAGCCAGACGCGCCAGTCCCGATCGGCAATTACCCTGCCCCGTGAGTACACGTCAGACTTCGTCCTCGGGATGCTGGGGACCCTCTGGATGCTCGGGTCGGCGGGTCGTCGTCCAGGCGGCGCCGAGGTCGCGCAGTTCGGCCTCGATGCACTCGACGTCAAGGGCGATCTGCGGCCCCCCTGAAAAATAGAGCGTCACCGTCCCCGACGGCGGCTCGCTTTCGGTAAAGCCGACCGCCAGCAGCGAGACGACATCCTGTTTGCGCGAACGGTCGATGCCGATGCTGCGGACAGCATTGACCTTCTCGAAGCGCAGCGCGGTCTGGCAGCGGCCGTAGTTGGTTTCACGGCCGGGGCGCGCCATTGATCGTGCCGAACTGCCGTTCGCGCCCGCGCCCGGCCAGTCGAACCGGTTCAGGACCATGGCGAAACGACGGCCGCCTGGCTGATAGGCGATGTCGCCGGCGCGACCGACAGCATCCTGGAGATGCGCGGATATGACATTAAGATCATCGGCATCGAGCGCGATCAGCTTCAGCTCAGACATCTGACTGGACTTGCCTTGGATTGCTAACGGCTGTTCGCGGCTGCGAACGGGGCGAAACGCTGATTGATACCGGGGGCGCGTGACGAAGGCAACCAAACCCCACCTGCGACACCGAGAACGTGCTGCTGCTGGTCTGCTGCAAGGTCTACCTGCCTACCTGCCCGTCAATTCGTTGATAAGATCGGCGGCCGCGGGCGGGAGCCCCTTGCCGCCCGCCTTGGCGACCAATTCTTCGACCAGGGGCTTCAGCTCAGGATCAATACTTCGGGAAGGCGTGCGCCGGCGCACTTCAAGATCCTGAAATGGCGACTCGCCGGTCCACTGGCTGGCCACACGCGCCCAGTCCAGGGCGGCCTTTATGCGGTTCCAGGTGCCGAGAATCTTGACGGGTATCGAGAAGTTGCTCGGCGGCGGCACCAGCGAAATCTGCGACTGGTAATCGAGAGCCGCGGTCTTCAGATTGGCGCTGCCGGCTCCGCGGACGCTGATCGCAGGGCCATCGAGGGTGATCGAATCGCTGCGGGCATAACCGTCCGCGATCGCGAAATCCGCGCGGATGCGTTCGTAGGGCGTGGTGTTACGAGGGTCGTATTCGCGGTTGGCGAAGGGGCGGAGGGCACGGCGGATGTCGTAGCCGACGATGAGGCCATCGCGGAATTCGCTTCTGACGATCCCGGTCAGGGAGGCGGCAATATCGGCTACGCTGCGCCCGGAGGCGGTCAACTGGGCGGTGCCAGTCAGTTTGCCACGCAAGACATCGCGCTGGCCGGCTTGCTGCAGGACTTTTTCGATCGGAACGCCGCCGATATCGAGCGCGAGGTCGTATGCGGGAGCCTCGGAACCGGTGTCGATTTTGATCTTGCCGCTGATCCGGCCCTCTACGGGTTGTACTTCGCGCACATCGATTTCGAGGCTGCCTTTCTGCAATCTGGTCGCGAGAGCCGATTTGCCGAGTACGATATCGCCATGGCGCAGGTCGCCAACGGTCACGTCCAGGTCGAGATCGGCACCGGTTTGGCGAAGCTGTTCCAGACCGAGCGAGGCCTGGCTCCAGACTTCGCGGACAGCCGGGGAGACGGCCAATTCCCGGCGCGCGGGAGCACCGCCGGGGGCGTGCACCGTCGGCCCGGCGGCCTCAGTACCGGCCAGATAGGATTCGAGCGTGGGCTTGAGCGGTTCAAGGAGGATTTCATAAGGAGGCGCGGCCGGCTCGGGTGCGGCGGCGCGGCGGGCGACCTCGACTGAAGCGGGCGCGGCGGCGACATAGCGGGAGGTATCGATCCTGTCGAGGCGGAGCTTTGCCGTGACCAGGGGGCGCACGCTCGAAAGATCGACGGAAAAATCACCCGCGACCGCCGTGTGATCGAGCTTCGCGGTAATCGCGCGGGCGGAAACCGACTTGGGGCTTGCTGCGACTTCGCCGTAGAACAGGGCGGTTGCATATGCGTCATTATTCGGCAGCGCGAATCCGAGCCAATTCGACATTCTGCGGGCCGAGTCCGCCTCGACGTTGAGTTGGCCGACAGCCGACCAACCGTCGGCGTTTTCCCCCGCATCTGCTTTTGGCCCCGAAGTGACCTTGCCGTCGAACGCGATTTGGCCTCCGGGCACCGTAAAATCAGTTTTGACCGAAAGCGGTTCGCCTGGATTGGCTGCTATCAGCAAAGCGAGGTCCGGAACGCTGGCGGTGCCGCTCACCGGTTCGCCGTTGAGGTCGAAATCGAGCGCGGCGCTGACGGGCGCGCCCGCCTCCAGTCTTTTGAAGCGCGCTATGGGATTTGCCAGTAGAACGCCCTCTGGGAGACCGAAGCGCTTGGTATCGAATCCCTTGATGGTGACGTCACTGCCAACATAGGTCTTGCCCGCCGCGGCGAAGCGCCCATCGACGTTCGCCTTGAGATCGGCCAACTCGACTTCAGCATCTTGCAGAACGATGGCACCAGTTTCATAGCGGATGCTGCCCGAAAGCGAAGCCCGCTTGCCCTCGAAATCCGAGGCTGCTCCCAATCCGAGCCATCGCGAGACGGCGTCGATATCGGCAGTCGCCAGAGTGACTTTGCCATCGAAGAGCGGCCCAGCGCCGACGTTGGCCGTTCCGTCGAACTCGATGCGGGCGCTTTGTGCATCAAGATTGGCGGCGACAGGGATGTTGCGGCCCGACTGAATGGTCAGGGGATCCTTCAGCTTGATATTGCCGGCAACCTTCTCGCCATTGAGAAACAGCTCAACGTCGACATCGAGTGCCGACGACAAGTTCGCAGCAGGAACCTTGGCGTTGATATCCTTGATACGCCAGTCGGAAACGCCGTCGATCGAGCCGTTCTCGATGCCGATCTGACGGACGACGACGGTCAGGGGCGGATAGAGCTTAAAACGCGCTTGCGGCTGAACCTGCGCGCGGCGGGCCGGGTCGGCGTCTGCGAGTTGCAAACGGGGCTCGACCAGCTGCAGTTCGGCGATATCGATGGTCCACTGCGTGAGGATCGAAATCCAGCTCACCTGCGCGTGCACCTTCTGCGCAGTCAAAGCGATCGTGCCGGCGCCGCCCGCAGGCTCTATCTCGATGCCGCGCAGCGTCATATCTATTTGCGGAAACAGCGTGATGTCGGGTGGCCCGGAGGTCGTGATCGTGGAATTCGTTGCGCGGCCGGCAGAGGCAAGGATGTGTCGCTCAATCGCCGTATCCGGCACCAGATAAACGAGGATCGCGACCGCAAGCGTGATAACGGCAAGAATTGCAAGCAGCGCTCCGAGCACCCAACGCATATTCTGAAAGCTCCCTGCGCAAAGAACCCGTCGACGACGGCCGCGGCTTCCACCGGCCCGCTTTCGCGTTCAATTATTATGAGTATGTCAGATTATCGCGACAATGGCATTGCGGCAGCGCAAACGCCGCAGCACGCGGGGAACCGCCTCAGGCCTCGCTGGTCCTCGAAACCTCGGCACCGCACCGCGTCAGCTTTTCTTCGAGCCGCTCGAATCCCCGATCGAGGTGGTAGACACGATTGATCACGGTCTCGCCCTCGGCCATCAGGGCGGCGATCACCAGCGAAACGGACGCGCGCAGGTCGGTTGCCATGACCGGGGCGCCACGCAGCTTCTTGACGCCGTTGACGGTTGCGGTGTCGCCGTGCAGGTGGATATCCGCGCCAAGGCGGGCCAGTTCCTGGACGTGCATGAAGCGGTTCTCGAAAATCGTTTCGCGGATGACGCTGGTGCCGGAGGCGCGGGTGACAAGCGCCATCATCTGCGCCTGCAGGTCGGTCGGGAAACCGGGGAAGGGCTGGGTTTCGACAGACACAGGTGAGATGGCGGCGCCATTGCGGCTGACGCGGAGGCCGTTGGCAACCGACTCGACCTTGGTTCCGGTGCGGCCCAGCGCATCGAGTGCGGCCTGGAGATGCTCGCGGCGGGCGCCTTCGAGGATCACGTCGCCGCCGGTAGCCGCGACGGCAAAGGCAAAGGTGCCGGTTTCGATGCGATCCGGCACGACGCTATGGACGGCGCCTTCGAGGCGATCGGCCCCCTGGATCTTCAACGTCGATGTGCCGATGCCTTCGATCTCTACACCCATCTTGACGAGACATTCGGCAACGTCGCCGACTTCCGGCTCGCGAGCGGCGTTCTCGATCAGCGTCTCGCCCTTGGCGAGGGTCGCGGCCATCAAGACGTTGTGGGTGGCGCCGACCGAGACCTTCGGGAAGGTTATGCGATTGCCGACCAGGCCATTCGGCGCCTTGGCGATGACGTATCCGGCGTCGATCTCGATCTCGGCGCCGAGCGCCTTCAGCCCTTCGAGGTGAAGATCGACGGGACGGGTACCGATGGCGCAGCCGCCCGGCAGCGACACGCGCGCCCGGCCCATCCGCGCAATCAGCGGGCCGAGAACCCAGAAGCTCGCCCGCATCCGGCTGACCATCTCGTAGGGGGCCGTCGTGTCGACGATATCGCGGGCGGTGAGATGGAAGGTTTCGCCGATGTAGGCCGAGGGCGTCGCGCGCTTGCCGTCGACGGCGAGATCGACGCCGTGGTTGCGCAGGATGCGCGACAGCAGATTGACGTCGGCCAGGTTGGGGACGTTCTTGAGCGTCAGGCGATCGTCGGTCAGCAGGCTCGCGATCATCAGCGGAAGGGCCGCATTCTTGGCGCCGGAAATCGGTATGAGGCCGTTCAGCTTGTGCCCGCCGACGATCTTGATGCGATCCATGTCTCTGTTGCTTTCAACTGCACCGCGTTGCCGCGCCCATTGGCTCCCTCACGCCACCCGTGCGACCGGCGTGTATCCACAAAGCGAGACAAATAGTCGTGTTCGGGCTGCGAGGGCAAGGGGCGGGCGGGCCGAAGTTCAGGGATAATCAGTCTTCCGTCGGCGCTTCGTAGTTTCCGGGCTGGCCGTTTTCGCCGTCGGCCGGGCCACTGGCCGCCCGCTTTCGGGCTAACGCCTTGCGCTTCATGAGATTTTCACGCAGGGCCTGTTCCAGCCGCGCTTGCCGGCGGTCACGACGGTCGGATGGCGTTTTGGTTGTATCTGGCACATCGAACTCCGAAAGCAGTCCATCCGCGAGACTATTACCGGTCCAATAGCCCGTCAAAGGCCCGCAACGGATCAGTGAATGGCGTAGGCCGGCGGCACGGACACGCCGGACCCGCCGGCGTGCTCTTCGATGAGGAACCATGTCTCCTGCTCGCCGACCCCCTTGATGTCGATAACACCATGACTCTCCAGGCGGAATGCATGCGCCAGTTCGCGCTGGCAGCGAGGACACACCAGAATCGAACCGGGGTTCGACTTGTTTTCGAGGCGGGCTGCAAGGTTCACTGCATCGCCCCACACGTCGTAGGTGAACTTGTGCGTGCCGATGATACCGGCCATCACCGGTCCGGCGGCAAGACCGACGCGCATCGAAAGTTCGATCCCGTGGCGCTCGCGGATCCGCACGATGACCTTCTGCATGTCGATGGCAAGGCGTGCAAGCCGCACGGCTGGATCGTCGACGGGAACCGGAATTCCCGCCGCAGCCATATAGGCGTCGCCGATCGTCTTGATCTTCTCGACACCATGGACATCGGCCAGAGCATCGAATTCGGAAACGATCTCGTTGAGCAACGCGACAATGCGTTCCGGCCCCATTTCTCGCGCCAGCGCGACGAACCCGGAGATATCGGTGAACAATATCGCCGCGTTTTCGTGGCTGTCGGCGATGGCGCGGCCCGGGTTGGCCTTGATGCGGCTGACGATGCTGTCCGGCAGGATCGAGCGCAGAAGCGCGTCGGTTTCCGCTTTCGCGGCCTCGGCGAGGGAAAAAGCATAATAGACCGTCGCGGCGATCAGTACGCCCGTCGTGATGGAGGCCTGCAGGTAAAGATCGCGCAGTACATGATCCGGTGCATCGATCAGGGCTGCGCTTTTGGGGAACATATCCCATGCGAGAACCTGCAGGACGATGGCAAGGGCGACCATCGGGACGATCAACTTCCACCGTTCGACGCCGAACACGACGAAGATCGCCGCAGTGGCTACAAAATACTGCAGATGCAGACCCGACTCATTTCCGAGGAACGCGGTGAACAGGAACAGCGCGATGTATTCGGTGACGATGATGATCAGGCCACCGGCGATGTCGGAAAACCGATGCGACCAGGGCACCAGGAGTGCAACGAAGAAGACCGCGAGATTGAGATACACGACGGGGGCGAACTTTTCGAAACCCATGTAGTAGTTCTGTATCGCATAGCCGAAGGTCGTCAGCACGATCAGGTAGGAGATCAGGTTCATCACCACCAGCCGGCGCTGCACGTCGGGGCGGTATCCCTTGGTGCCCAAGCGCGCAATACGGCGCAACGCTACACTGGCACGGCGCACGAACGGCCAGTCGCGAAACGACGCAAGGACGTGCGAGCGCGTGCCAGCGCCGGTTTGCCCCGTGGTCGGCTTGATCCTGGTCTGCATCTTTCTTGCGTCCGTCCCAGTGTTCCGGTTCCGAGATTTGCTTCCCGTTGCAGGTCTGGAACCATACTTGCGCGGCGCGGCTGTTCCCTGAAGAACCGCGGAATCGGATAGACCAGTTCATCGATCAGATCCCGGCGATCTCCTCAAGCTCGAACACGCGGCAGGTGATCGACTGGCCCGAGCGCTTGATGGCGCCGTTGCCTTCGAGCAGGGACAGAGCCGTATTTACCTTCGGCCGGCTAGCCCCGATCAGCAGCGCAAGCTCGCTCTGGGACATGGTGAAGGGCACTTCGACCTCGTCTTCGTCGGATTCGGCGCCGACCTTGGCGCGCACGGCCGCCAGGAAGAAGCGGGCAAGCCGGACTTCGATCGGGCAGAGCGCAATCGCTTCGAGTTGCTGATCGGCTTCCCGCAGGCGGCGGCAGAGGAAATGCAGCATCGCCGCAGCGACCGAAGGATGGGCGGCCATGACGCGATTAAAGGCGCCGCGCGAAAGACTGTAGGCGGAAACCTTGCTGGCGGCCGTGGCGTCGGCGGTCCTGACGCCGCCGTCGATCATGGCTATCTCTCCAAAAAGGCTGCCTTTTTCCGCGTGGGCGAAGGACAGTTCGCGGCCCTCCGCCGTCAGTACGGAAAGCCTTACGCGACCGTCGGCGACGAGATAGACGTCCTTGCCTTCGTCGCCGCGCGCGAAGATCACCTGGCTGGCGTTGAAGCTGACTTCGCGCATCTCCTTGGCGATCGCCGCGCAACTATCGTCATCGAGCCCGGCGAACAGCTGGGTCGCCTTGATGAGATCGCTCAGATTGTCTTTGGCGCTCATGCTCAGAACTCCAGTCTTGTGAAGTACATTGAAAAACTTATCCGGCGGCGCGGACAAGATGGCAACGAAATTGTCGGCACTTGCTTTTCTTCGGGTGCGTTTGCATTCTCCCGGCGCACGTTAAGCATACTCGCACCGGCGCACTCAAAAGAACGCGCGGTTCCTCCAACTGACCGAACAGGACCCATGACCACCGCCAAAGGTACACTATTCACGGCACTGAGCCGAACCGACGGGCCGCGCCGCGATACCTTGAGACGGGAACTGGCCCGCGAGAAGCCTTCCGCGCAAACCGGTCAAAGCCGCCCAAAGCTCGTCCTGGCGAGTGCCAGCCCGCGACGGCTGGCGCTGCTGGCGCAGGTCGGGATCGACCCGGACGCCCTCAGACCAGCCGAGATCGACGAAACCCCGCGCAAGGGCGAAATGCCACGCGGACTGGTGCTGCGGCTCGCCCGGCAGAAGGCGGAGACGGCGCGCAATCAGATTGCCAACGACCGCGCCGTCGCTGACAGCTTCATACTCGCCGCCGATACGATCGTCTCGATGGGGCGGCGGATCCTGATGAAACCGCAGTTCATGGAGGAGGCTGTCGCCTCACTGCAGCTCCTGTCGGGCCGGACCCACAGGGTCATGACGGGGGTGTGCCTGATCACCCCGGACGACAAGATGCGCACGCGGATCGTCGAGACGCGGGTGCGCTTCAAACACCTCAGCCGGGCGGAAATCGAAGCCTATATCGCGTCGCGAGAATGGCGCGGAAAGGCCGGCGGATACGCCATCCAGGGGCTAGCTGGCGTGTTCGTGCAGAAACTCATCGGTTCTTACACCAACGTCGTCGGGCTACCGATCAACGAGGTGACGAGCCTGCTCGTGGGCGAAGGGTTCCCGATCCATTACGCTTGGCTGAAGATGGGCGAAGCCGCCGAGGATTAGCGCTGAACGTCGGTTCACGTCGACAACAAGGATGGCGCGGGGAGCCATTACAGCTGGAGGCAGAAGAACGCGCATGGCAGGCGATGCCCGGAGCAAGACCTCGAACAATACCAATGAGCCAGCCGTTACAGAGCGTTCGCGGCCTTGTCCGATGTGCAAGCGGCCTTCGGCGCACCACTACCGGCCGTTCTGTTCGCGTCGGTGTGCCGATCTCGATCTGTCGCGGTGGTTGTCAGGCCGCTACGCCATCGCCGGTGGCGATGCCGACGAGGACGAGGACGGCGATCAGGCGCGCGCCAGCGATCTTGTTCGCGGCGGGCAGGGCGGCGGCGATCTTGGAGGCGGCTAGGGCGAGGAGGTCTGAAGAGTTGCCGAGACCCGCGGATTCCGGCGGAATTAGCCAAATCGGCCGCGCGGCGATCAGTCTGTCGCAAAGCGTCTTGCCACCTCGGCGCGGCTTCACTATAAGACGGGCTTCGCGTGGCGTTGCAATGGCCCGCGTCTCCCGCCCAGGTAGCTCAGTTGGTAGAGCACGGCATTGAAAATGCTGGTGTCGGTGGTTCAAATCCGCCCCTGGGCACCACTTTTTTGATCTCACGCGCTGGTCGCGCTCCGATGGGGCGGCGCTCTTTCCGCCAACACTCGGCAAGCCGGTGTTGGCTGCGCCGGGTCGCCTTGCTCCCTGATCGCCTTCGGCGATGGAAGAGTTCAAACAAACTCCGTCTGTCCGCACCACTTTTTTGATCTCACGCGCTGGTCGCGCTCCGATGGGGCGGCGCTCTTTCCGCCAACACTCGGCGAGCCGGTGTTGGCTGCGCCGGCCCGCCTTGCTCCCGGGCCGTTCCGGCCTGGCCGGCTGGTCGAACCACCCGGCGTTAACGCAGTTGTGTGTTTGGCCGACTTGACGGCATGAATCGTTAAGCTCATGTGTTTAGCGTCGAAACTCTGTTTTGGAACGATACGGCCGGTATGGGCAAACTGAGAAAACCAGTCGCCTACCTGTGCGCGCTCCTCCTCTCCTGGATGAGCGTCGTATCCGGCGTCGTGCCCGTCTCCGCGCAGATCCATACTCACGCCGAGGTCTCCGACCCGCAGGCCCGCGTGGCCGTGCCGTCCATGCATACCCACCATCAGTCTTCGCCAATTGGCGACGCGGAACCGAGGGCGGCGACCGGCTCTAGCGACCATCAGCAGGCCTGCATTGAAACCTGCCTTTCGACGATCGCGGCAAAGCTGGTGCCGACGCTGACGGCAGCACAGAAGCCGCAGCCCCTCAAAATCAAAATAGACTGGCCGCGCCCATCCCTGTACGGCCTGACCGCCGGTGTCTTCCGAGCCGCCAACTGGCCGACCGGGCCGCCTGGGGATAATCACCGCCTCGGCAGCGGCACGGAGCGCCTCGTCGCGCTCAACGCGCGGCTGCGCAACTAGACCCGCCTCAAAGAACCGATGGACCGCCGTTCGCCTGAATGGCGGCGTTTGGCTATGCCCGCCTGCGAATTGCGGGGAGCCCGGACAGGCTTTGAGGACTCCAGAAATGAAAATGACCCAATCCGTTGCGATGCCCGCCTCGGCCATTCTTGCCGCCGTGCTGACGCTCATTTCGCTCACCGTTCCGGCACCGGCGGCTGGGGCACCGGCGCAGTCGATCGCCAAACAGGACGGCGCGCAAAAAGGCGACGTCAAATGGACGTGCCCGATGCATCTGCACTACATCGCCGATGACTTTGGAACTTGCCCCATCTGCGGAATGGATCTCGTCAAGGTCGACCCCGGCGCCGGGGCGGCCGTGCCGGCCGATGGGGCGCAGCGCACAACAATCGTCATCGCTCCGGAGACGATGCAGACCATGGGGGTGCGTATCGCCAAGGCCGAGAAGTCGAACTTCGGGCGCATCGTCCGCAGCTATGGCCGGATCGCCGAGAACGAGCGGCTGCAGACGGAGATGTCGGCGCGCACCGAAGGGTGGATCGAGGATCTCAAAATCCGTGCGGTAGGCGACCAGGTCAAGGAGGGCGACCTTCTCTTCTCGATGTATGCGCCCGAGTTCATCGTTTCCCAAAGGGACTATCTCGATGCGCTGAAGGGCAACAGCCGGCAGCGTATTCAATCGATCAAGACACGGCTGAAGGCGTTCGGCATGCAGGAGCGCGCCATCGAGGAACTTGAAAAGAGGCGCGAAGAACTGGAGTTCGTTCCCTTCTATGCCGACCGCGACGGGACGGTCGCCATGATCGAACTCAGGCCCGGCAGCTACGTCAATCGCGGCACGATGCTGACGCGCATCCAGGACTATTCGCAGGTCTGGCTGATGGTGAGCGTGTCGGAAAAGGACCTGAGTTTCATCGCGCCTGGCACGGCGGCCCGCGTGACCTTTCCAAACATTCCCGGCCGCGAGGTCTTCGCCAAGGTCGAGTACGTCTACCCGACGGTCGATGCGAAGACGCGAACCGGTCAAGTGCGTCTCGTGCTCGAAAACGCGGACGGTCAGCTTCGCCCCGGAGCCTTTGCGGATGTCGCCTTCGAAGTCGGCGCCGAGATGCGGCTGGCGGTTCCCTCCGAAGCGATTCTGAACAGCGGCGGGGCGCGCTATGTCGTCGCCTCGCTTGGCGGGGGACGTTTCGAACCGCGCGCGGTCAGCACGGGCGTCACTGCGGGACCGTGGACGGAAATCTCCGGCGAAATCGAAGCAGGCGACGACATCGTCGTCTCGGGACAGTTCCTGATCGATTCGGAAAGCGCGCTGCGCGAGAGCTTCCGCAAGCTGGAGCGGCTGCAACTGCCGCTGGCGCTCATCAAGCTCGATGCGACGCAGCTCGCCATGCTCGATCACATGGTCGATGCAGCGCTCTATCTGCACGAAGCCTTGATCGACGGCTATGAAGTCGAACCGAAGTTCCTCGAACCGGCGCTCGAAATCAAGGCGCTGCTGTGGCCGAAGTTCCAGCACACGCAGCTGGCGTTCGTGCTTGAAGATGCCGCCAAGGCTATCGAAAAAGCCAAGTCGGCGCAGACCGACAGCGAGACCCGGGCGGCCCTTGCCGAACTCGTCGACGCACTCGAACCGTGGCTGCGGGAAGGTGCACCCCGGCACTACGCGGAAAAAAAGCTGCTGCTGCTCCACGACGCCGAAAGCGACCGCAAATGGCTGCAAATGGCCGGCAAACCGGCCAATCCCTACGGAGACGGGGCCGCCGAAGCGATGCCGTGGCCTGAGCCTCGGCCTGAAAACGCGGAGAGCGCGGCAGCAAGTGCCGCAACCCCAGCGGCGGACCCGGCCCCGCAGCCGGCCATACCCGGCCACCAGCATTAAGCGTCATCGCCAAGGGGATAAAGCATGTCCACAATCGAACTCGGCAATGACCCGACCAAGTCCGCAGTTGCCGGAATCATCGACTGGTCGGTGAGAAACCAGCTGCTTGTGCTGGTCGCTGCACTGGCACTCGTCGTCATGGGGTGGCTGGCGATCGAAAAGACGCCGCTGGACGCCATTCCCGACCTGACCGACACGCAGGTGATCATCCGTACCGAATTTTCCGGACAGTCACCGCAGATCGTCGAGGATCTTGTCACCTACCCGTTGTCGACGACGCTTCTCGGGCTGCCGAAGACAAAGGCCGTGCGCGGGTTCTCGTTGTTCGGGACGAGCTTCGTCTACGTCATTTTCGACGACCACGTGGATCAATACTGGGCCCGCTCGCGGGTGGTGGAAGCCTTGTCTTCGACATCCGCGTCGCTGCCCGCCAATGCCGTTCCCCAGATCGGACCGGACGCGACAGGCGTCGGCTGGATCTATCAATACGCGCTGGTCGACAAAAGCGGGAAACACGATCTCGCCCAATTGCGCTCGCTGCAGGATTGGTTCCTGAAATTCGAGCTGGCGACAGTGCGCGGCGTTTCGGAAGTCGCCTCCGTCGGCGGCTTCGTGAAAGAATACCAGGTGCTTGTCGACCCCAACCGGCTGCGCGCCTACGACATCCCACTGTCGCGGATCAACGAGGCGGTTCGGGCCGCTTCGAGCGAAGTCGGCGGGCGCGTCCTGGAGCAGGCGGAGACCGAACTGATCATCCGCTCGACGGGCTACATCCAGAACCTGCAGCAGCTCAAGGATGTCGTCGTGTCTTCGGACAGCGGCACGCCCGTCGTCCTGTCGGATATCGCCAACGTGATCGAGGGCCCGGAACTGCGGCGCGGCGTCACCGAACTCAACGGCGAGGGTGAAGTCGTCAGCGGCATCATCGTGATGCGCTCGGGCGAAAATGCGCTGACCGTCATCGATGCCGTGAAGAAGAAGATCGAGTCGCTGCGCACGAGCCTGCCGGAAGGCGTCGAGATCGTCACGGTCTACGACCGCGCCCCGCTGATCGAAGGCGCGGTCGATTACCTCACGCACAAGCTGATCGAAGAGGGCATCGTCGTCGCCCTGGTGTGCTTCGTCTTCCTGCTCCACGTGCGCTCGGCCTTCGTGGCGATCATCACGCTGCCGCTCGGGGTCATGGCCGCATTCATCGTCATGGCGGAGCAGGGGATCACGGCCAACATCATGTCGCTTGGCGGCATCGCGATCGCCATCGGCGCGATGGTCGATGCGTCGATCGTGATGGTCGAAAATGCGCACCGCAAGCTGTCGACGATGCCGGCGACAGCGACGGCGGACGAGCGGCGGGAAGCGGTGATCCTGGCGGCCAAGGAAGTCGGGCCGGGGCTGTTCTTTTCGCTGCTCATCATCACCGTTTCGTTCCTGCCGGTGTTCGCGCTGACGGGGCAGAGCTTCCGGCTGTTCGCGCCACTCGCCTACACCAAGACCTATGCGATGGCATTCGCGGCCGTGCTGTCGGTGACGCTCGTTCCGGTGCTGATGATCTGGCTGATACGCGGGCGCGTGCTCAAGGAAATGCAAAATCCGGTGAACTGGATCTTCGTTGCCGGGTACAAGCCGCTCCTCAGGTTGGCGATGAAGGCACGGTGGCCCGTGCTTGTCGCGACGCTCGCGGCAGTCGCATCCATCGCCATTCCGATTTCGAAGACGGGCAGCGAATTCATGCCGGCGCTTTATGAGGGAGAGCTGCTCTACATGCCGACGACGCTTCCCGGCGTCTCCATCACCAAGGCCAAGGAAATCCTGGCGCAGACCAACCGGCTGATCTCCACGGTGCCGGAAGTCGAGCGCGTGTTCGGCAAGCTCGGGCGTGCCGACAGCGCCACCGACCCGGCGCCGATTTCGATGATCGAAACCTGGATCAAGCTGAAGCCGCGCGAAACCTGGCGGCCGGGCCTGACAAAAAAGACGCTGGTCGAAGAGCTCGACAGCCGCACCAAAATTCCCGGTCTCGTCAACTCCTGGGGGTATCCGATCAAGATCCGGATGGACATGATCTCGACCGGCATCCGGACGCCGATCGGCATCAAGATCTCGGGCGACAACCTGGCAACGATCGAGCGGGTGGCACTGGCCGTCGAAGGGGCCGTGAAAAACGTTCCCGGAACGCGCTCGGCCTTCGCCGACCGGGTCCAGGGCGGCAAATACATCGAGATCCAGCCGAACCGGCGCGAACTTGCCCGCCGCAACATCGACCTTGCCGTTTTCCAGACGGTCATTCAGACGACGCTCGGCGGGATGAAGCTTGCCGAAAGCGTGCAGGGGCGCGAGCGCTACGACATCATCCTGCGCTACGACCGGTCCTACCGCGAGTCGGCGGGTCAGATCGGCGAGATCCTTGTGCCGACACCTGAGGGCCAGCACATCCCGCTGGCCGAACTTTCCGACATCGTCTTCACCGACGGGCCGCCGATGATCCGGTCGGAAAACGCACGCCTGTCGGGCTGGGTGTTCGTGGACATCACCGATCGCGACATCGGCGGCTATGTCGCGGAGGCGCAGCAGGCGATATTGCAGTCCGTCGAATTGCCGCCGGGCTACGCGATTTCGTGGTCAGGGCAGTTCGAGCAGCTCGAGGAGGCGAACCGGCGCCTGCAAGTCGCAGTGCCGAGCGTCGTCCTCGTCATCTTCATGCTGCTGATGCTGCATTTCGGCAGGCTCGACCGCACGCTCATCATCATGCTGTCGCTGCCCTTCGGGCTGATCGGCGGGCTGTGGGCGGTCTATCTTGCGGGCTACAACATGTCGGTTGCGGTTGCCGTCGGCTTCATCGCGCTGGGCGGGATCGCCGTCGAAACGGCGGTCGTCATGCTGCTCTATATCGACAGCCAAGTGCGCGAACATCCACCAGGGTCGTTTGCCGAGCTGGAGGAGGCGGTCATGGCGGGGGCGGCCATGCGCGTGCGCCCGAAGCTGATGACGGTGCTGACCATCGTTGCCGGCCTCGCGCCGATCTTCTTCACCGAGGGCCTCGGATCCGACGTGATGCGCCGCATCGCGCTGCCGATGCTGGGCGGCATGGCCTCGACGACGGTCTTGACGCTGTTCGTCATTCCCGTCGTCTATCTGATCTGGGAGGGGCGACGGTATCGGGGGCAGCGCGGCGCAAACCGCGCGAAAGCCGACGAAAGAGTTGCAGCAGCATGAGACATTATTGAAGGTCCACCACCTGGCTGCCGGTGTGCTGCATTCCTTGCTGCAAAATCGTCGATCGACCGGACCACCGAGCGGCCGAACAACAGGAGAGGAAGATGAAGAAGCTTGTCGCGATGGCCGCACTTGCCATGGCCGTATTTGCGCTAACGGCGAGCGCGGAAGAAAAGGCGATGGATCACGGGGAGATGAAGTCGGTCGAGACGGTGCCGGGGGAAACGGAAGCGGGCGGCGTTGGCGTCATCAATTCCGTCGATGCCGACAAGGGCACGGTCAACATCACCCACGAACCGATGCCGGAACTCGGCTGGCCGACGATGACGATGGATCTTCCGGTCACGAAGAAAGTGGACCTCGGCGGCATCAAGGCCGGCGAGAAAGTCGATTTCCGCATCAAGCTCGGGCGCGACAAGCAGTATCGCGTCATCGAGATGAAGGCCGCCAAGTAGGCGTGGAATACAGGCCGCACGTGAGCGCTGCGCAGGCAGGCAAGTCACGTTCCCTGGCCAACAAGATAACCGCGCCGGCTCACGCGGCCGACTGCGCGTTGCGACGCGCGGACTGGGCGGCGGTGCGGATGGCGCGGATGTTGTCGCCATAGACGCCGGGATTGGCGAGGCTGCCGCCCTTGAAAACGGCTGAACCGGCGACGAGCACGTCGGCTCCAGCAGCGGCCACGAGCGGAGCTGTTTCGGCCGTCACGCCGCCGTCGATCTCGATATGGATCGGCCGGTCGCCGATCATCTCGCGCAGGCGTGCAACCTTGCCGATCATGGCGTGGATGAAGCTCTGGCCGCCGAAGCCCGGGTTGACGGTCATGACGCAAACGAGATCGATGCGATCGAGGACGTGGGCGATCGTTTCTGCCGGAGTCGCCGGGTTGAGGGCGACGCCGACGCGGCAGCCGGCTGCCCGGATTGCTTGCAGCGTGCGGTCGAGATGCGAACCTGCTTCGACATGGGCGGTGAGAATGTCGGCGCCGGCCTGCGCGAAGGCCTCGATGTAGGGATCGACCGGCGCGATCATAAGGTGCACGTCCATGACCGTCTTGACGTGCGGGCGGATCGCCTTGCAGGTCTGCGGGCCGAAGGTGATGTTGGGCACGAAATGGCCATCCATCACGTCGACATGAACCCAATCGCAGCCCTGTTGCTCGATCGCCCGGCATTCGGCGCCGAAGTTGGCGAAATCGGCCGACAGGATCGAGGGCGCGATTTTGATATCGCGGTTGAATTTTCCCGGGGCGCCCATTGCGGATCTCCTCGACAGTCCATCGGCCGGACCGTGCGTTCGATACCAGCCGGCCGGCTATTTCAACCTACCACCATATAGGTGTCGGGCGGTTGGATCACAGGTCGCCGGTCAACGCAAATCGGAACGGCGTCGTTTCCCCATCCGGAGATCGGTCCAATCGGCTCAACGTGGAATTTCTGACGTGTGAAGAGTTGCCGATACCAATTTGCTGCATTTTAATCCTTCGTCGTCATATCCATGCCGCGTTCGCAATAAATGTTTGTCAGGACAGGAGCAAATGCATAATAACTGAACTGGGGACGATCGGGGGGTGGTCAGCACCGGGCTCAAGTACGGGAACGACCATGGATTTTCTACGACTCCGAAGCTGTCCCTCTATGCAGCCGGCGCGGCCTGTAGCACAGGTTTGCGTGGCGGTTGCCGGAGCCGACGGTGCGCGCAGTATGAGTTTACGTCACACCGCCACAACTTGGGGGTTTGCGGCGGCCGATCCGCCGCGCGGCAGGTTTCCTGCGATCTCATTAACCTTTCCGTCCGGCCCGGAAAACATCCTGGGCGGGCTTTGGTCGAACAGCTTCGTCGCTGCCATTGGGCGCTCCTTGGACGCGACCCAGGCGCGCAGCAGAACCGACCACAGGTTTATCAGGCGGTCCGGCACCACCGGTGACGTCGGCGAACTTGCAGCAGCGTTCGGTGCCGGTTCAGTGGAGGTCGTGACCGAACAGTGACAACGAAAAGCATCCATATCATCGCCGATCCAGCGCATCCGGAAGGGGGTCATGCGGTCATCCGAATCGATGGCGTCTGGCTCTTGCATGCCCGCGCAACGTTCCGGATCGAGCCGCTCGACAACTCGATCGATGCCGAGGACCTGCGGGACTGGCCACGCGGCGACCAGGTTCCGCTCGATGTGAGGACAACGGCGCGCGGCATCGAATTGGTGGTGGGACCCGCAGTCGTCGACGCCATCGATCTCAATCCAGGCGCGGCGGTTCGCGTCAGCGTTCCAGCCGCGCAAATCCTTGCTGCAAAGGCGGTTTGGCCAGACGTGCGCACAAGCGGCACGAAACCGCGCGCTGCCAAGTTGGCCGCGAACGGTTCGGCGCGGGACGCAAGGAAGCCAAACGGACTGGCACGGTTGCAGGATCCGCGATCGCATTCAGCAAGGCACGCGGGGTGGAACAAGGCCATGGCGGCCGACGCCGGCGAGCGCGTCACGCCGGGCAAGCCGAGTGATGCGGCGGCGGGCGAAGAGGGAGTGCCGCAACGTTCCGCGAGCCGCGATCTGCAACCTGGCCGGCAGTCCACCGATATCGCCTTGCATCGGGAAACACCCTCGACCAGCTTGTTGTCGAGGCTTTCGCCGATGACCGCCTTTACGGCCGGTCTCATTGCTACCAGCGTCGTCCTCATAGTCGCATTGTTCAATGTCGCGCCGGAAACGACAGCGCGGAAAGAGCCGAGCCTGAGCGAGATCTTCAGGGTCGGGGATACGTCGCCGCGGGGTATCGACGCGCGTAGCTTCAACCGCGACGACGCCATCTTGCTGGCCAACCAATTCGTGCACGGCATCGAGCGCAGTCCGGATACCGAGGAGGGCGCGTTCTGGCTGCGAAAAGCGCTCTCGCTGAAACTTTCCAACGAGCAGATGACGTGGGCGCTGACGCAGCTTGGAACGATGTACGCCACTGCTGCGCCGGCGGAAGCTGCCGGCAATACGCCCGACTACCAGTCGGCTCGCCTGCTGTGGGAGATGGCGGGTGCGAATGGCGACCCTATCTCGTTGTGCTTTGTCGGCCGGCTCTACGAATACGGGCTTGGGGTAGCCCCGAACCCATCAACGGCCAGGGCGAACTATGAAAGGGCGCAGACCCTTGGCGGCTGTCCGCAGCTCGATGCAGCGCTTGCCAGAGTGGGGAAGTAATGTCGCCGACGCGAGTCCTTGAAGCATTCCTGATCGGTGCCTTGCTCGTCGTAGGTTCGGCGGTGGCGCTGACGCAGACCACCGGCGGCGCGGGTAGTGGCGCGCCTGACTTCGTCGATAAGCGTCAGGCGCCGGGGCTGGAGGAAAAGGCCCGCGAGGAGGCCGCCAGGCTTGCTGCGGAAGAAGAGCGGCGGCGGTTGGTGGAAGAAGCCGAAGCGCTGCGCCGGAAAGTCGAGGAGACCCAGGCCAAAGCCGAAGTCGAGCGCCAGCGGCTTGCCGAGGAAGCCGAAGCGCTGCGCAAGGCGGCCGACGAGGCAAGGCGCAAGGCCGAAGCCGAGCGGCTGAAGCGCGAGGCAGCGCAAAAAGCAGCCCAGGAGGCTGCCAAGGCCGAGCTCGAGCGCGAAGAGACCGCCCGCAGAGAAGCGGCGGCAGCGGCGGAGCGCAGGCAGGCCGAAGCGGAAGCCGAAGCCGCAAAGCGGGCCGCCGAAGCTGAACAGGAGAGACAGGCCGCCGAACGTGAAGCCGCACGCCGCCGTGCCGAAGCCGAGGCGGAAGCCCGCAAGCAGGCGGAAGCCGACGCCGCAAAGCGGGCCGCCGAAGCCGAACAGGAGAGACGGGCCGCCGAACGTGAAGCCGCACGCCGCCGTGCCGAAGCCGAGGCGGAAGCCCGCAAGGAGGCGGAAGCAGACGCCGCAAAACGGGCGGCCGAAGCCGAACAGGAGAGACAGGCCGCCGAACGGGCCAGACGGGCTGCCGAACAGGCAAAGCAGGCGGCCGATGAAGAAGCGGCCCGTCGCAGCACCGATGCGGCCGACAAGTGCAAAGGCGGAACGCCCCCTGAGATCGCCAGTCGCGCCGATGCGGGCGGATCGATGCGAATCGACATTCGCGCCGACTGTCAGAACGGCAAGCGGTTCTCGATCACCTATGGACCCTATAAGTTCGTTCGGGCCTTCGACGAGCGCGGACGGGCAAGCTTTTCACTCGACCTGTTCATGGGAACCCGGCAACCCATTGCACTGGTCCTGGAGGGCGGCGAAAAAATGCCAATCGAACCGCCGAACGTCGACTTCAGCGGGCTGTCGAAGGTCGCGATCGCCTGGAAGGCTCCGGTCAATCTCGATCTCCATGCACTCGAATATCTCGCAACACTCGGGGGAGAGGGCCACATCCGGGCCGGCGCCGGCTCATCGTTCGAAACTGCCCGCGCGATGACCGCACAGGGCAAGGGCCGCGGCTACATGAGCAGCATCGCCGGCAACGAGCCATCCGGCGACAAAGTCGAGGTCTATACGTTGTTGCGCGCTCCGGGACAGCGTTCGGGAGTTGTGACCACGCTTGTCGACTACGAGACGCGAGGGGATCTCCCGGCGGGCGACGCGTGCGGCGAGCGGCCGCTGGCCGCGATACCCTTCGAGGTCATCGAACTTTCGCCGCGTGGCGAGTTCAGCGTGGAAAAGCGGCAGATCAGCCCGGAGGTCTGCGGACAAGCACTCACTCAATCGGAACGATTCAATCCCGACACGATAGATGACCTGCAGATCAGGCGTTGACCCGCACGGATGCGGAGAGCGCCATACGACAACACTGGATGGGGAGACAACGATGAGCCTGGTTGAGCGAGTAAGGCTAGTGCTGGGGATCGCCATCGCCGGAATCGGACTGTGGGCCGGACTCGTCCAGGCCGCCGAGGTGAAGCTGGAATTAAAGGGCGGCGGCTTTGAGATCACCGGTGACCTGAAGGTCTACGACGGCAAGAAATACATCGTCGAATCGCCAGTATTCGGCCTGATGACAATCGACAGCAACCGGTTCGATTGCGTCAGCACGAACTGCCCGACGGCACCGACCGTCAACCCCGAATTCATCGGCAGCCCGCAAGCTCCGCTTGGAAACCTCGGGACGACGAGCTGGATGGGAGGCAGCGGAATCGGCACCAACTTCATGCCGGAACTGGTCAAGTCGTATGCCTCGACGCGCGGGTTCACCGTCCGGCAGACAATCGGGACCGATAACCGGGATCTCATCTTCACGCTCGAAGACAAGGCCGGAAAAGAGGTCGGAACATTCAACGTGATGCGCCGCGGCGTCAGCCAGGGATATCGCGACCTGATCGACGACAAGGTGGAACTCGTGTGGACCAGCGCCCGCATGACGGACGCCCAGCAGACGGAATTCACGGCCGCAGGCGGCGGCCAGATGCGCGTTGATGGCAACGAGCACGTTTTCGCACTCGACTCGATGGTGGCGCTGGTTTCTCCCGACAACCCCGCGGTCTCGATTTCAATCGACAACCTCGCAGCAATCTATGCTGGGCGCATTACGGATTGGGCGCAGCTCGGCCTCCCGCCGGGCAAGATCAACGTCTACGCCCCCGTCGACGGCATGGGGCTTCTCATGCATTTCAACAACACGATCCTGTCGCCGCGCGGTTTGACGTTGACGCCGGACGCCTTCCGCCTTGGAACGGTGGTCGAGTGGTCCGACAAGGTTGCCTTGGACCCGAACGGCATCAGCTTCAACTTCATCGGCTATATTCGCAACGCCAAGGCCTTGAACATCTCGACCGACTGCGGCCTCATCACCCGGCCAACCTACTTCTCGGCAAAGACAGAGGAATTCCCGCTTTCACGGCGCCTCTACCTTTATACGAATGGCCGTCCGAAATCGTTACTGGGGCGCGAGCTTCTCAATCATGCGCTTTCTCCAGAGATTCAATCGGTACTGAAGGCGGCCAACTTCGTCGATCAGGAACCTGAGCTTTTGGGTTTCAAGGAACAGGGCGCACGGATCGCCTACGCGCTGAATGCGGCGGCCGAAGACTTCGACATCGAGGCAATGCGCAGCCTCATTACCGATATCGCGCCGGCCGAACGCCTTTCGACGACACTGAGATTCGTGGTCGGCTCGTTCACGCTCGACCCCAAGGCGCTGCAGGACGTCCAGCGTCTCGCCCAACTTCTGCAGAAGCCGGAATTCAAGAACCGGCAGGTCATGCTCCTGGGATTTGCAGATGCCGTCGGCGGATATCCTTCCAATCTGAAGCTGTCGCAGAGCCGGGCCAAAGCCGTCGAGGCCGCCTTGCGCAACTCCGGATACTCCGGTGCAATTACCAAGGGCTATAGCGAACTGGCGCCCGTTGCCTGCAACGACACGCCCGAGAACCGCGAATTCAACAGACGCGTCGAAGTGTGGATCAAGTGAGCCTCAGGAGTGCAGGTGCTCCAGGGAGACGCGGATCAGATCGGCGGTGCGCTGAAGGCCGAGCTTGTTCTTGATCAGGCTGCAGGTGTTGGCCACCGTCTTGTAGGAGACGCCGAGTGTTTCGGCGATCGCGGTCAGGCTCTTGCCATCGCCCAGGAGACGCAGGATTTCGACTTCGCGGGTGGTCAACTGATGCAGCGGGTCCTCGCCGTCGAATTGCCCGATGGCAAGCTTTGAAGCCAGATCGGCCTCGATGTAATGGCGGCCCTCGGAGACCTGCTTGACGGCGGCGACCAGTTCGTCGGCGCTGGCGCTCTTGGTGACGTAGCCTCTGGCGCCGAGCTTCAAGGCGCGGGCGGCGTAGATCGGTTCGGAGTGCATCGTGAAAACGATGACGCGCGCCTTCTTGTCTTCGAGGATCAGGCGGCGCAGCAGCTCCAGCCCGCCGACACCTTCCATGTTGAGATCGAGCAGAACGAGATCGGGTTTTTCGGACCGGAACAATCCAAGCGTCTCGTGACCCGTTTGCGCTTCCAGGATCTCCGCGCCCTCGATGCCTTCGAGAAGGCGACGGACGCCGGCACGAACGACGGAATGGTCGTCGACGAGAAGTATCTTAAGCTTGCGCATTCAAAATTGTCCTTTTCACAGATTGATCGCTCTTTCGCGAATCGTTACCGGCGGTCCGACGGACGGGCAGCCACGCGCGCACGACGACACCTGGCGCGCCGGTTCTCGGACCGACCTCGAATTCGCCGGCAAGAGCCTCGACGCGCTCGCGCATCCCGGCGATGCCGAAGCCCGAACCGCTGCCGGCGCTTGCACCCTCGAAGCCCTGACCATCATCCCTGACCTCGACGAGGACACCTTCGTCGCTTTCGTCGATCTCGATCTCGACGCGCGTGGGGCGGCCATGGCGCATGGCGTTGCTCAGCGATTCCTGCACGATGCGAAACACGGCCTGATCGATCGCAGCGCCGAGCGAATATTCGGGTGCGTCGATTTTGAACGCGACGGCTGGATAGCGCGCCTGCCAGAATTCGATGAGATTGTCGACGGCATCGAGCAGGCCGACGTCGACCAAGGCTTGCGAGCGCAGGCGGCCTAGCAGTTCCTTGACGTGACGCTGCATGTGGCCGACCGACTCGCGGATCGTTGCAACGCGCGCGGGTATCTCTGATGTCTTGCCGTTGTCGAAACTATGCGCGATGGAGGCCGCGTCGACATCGACGGAAAACAGGAACGGTCCGATTTCGTCATGGAGATCGCGGGCCAGGTCGGCGCGCTCTTCCTCCTGTACAGCTGCCAGCTGTTCGGTCAGTCGCCGGTTCTTGGCTTCGGTCTCCAGCAGGCGCTCGGACATGGCGTTGAAGCCGCGGTAGACCTGGACGAATTCAGCGGGGCCGATTTCCGGCATCCGTGGGACGTCGGAGGACTTGTAAATTGCGTCGAGGGCGGTCGCCAACGAATCTAGCGGTCCCAGAGCGCGGTT
>JAHJQI010000252.1 GCA_018819265.1 Alphaproteobacteria bacterium | reverse complement strand
CCACCGACGACGGCGATTTTCCGCAGCGATCCGTCCGGCTTGACCGACGGGCGGGCGGCCCTGGTGCCGTAGTGGAGGACGCGCATGCGATTGCGCGCGCCATCCGAGACGGCGAGGCGCGCGAACTGGCGCGTCTCGATGGCGATGGCTGCGTCCAGCGTGCGTTCCAGGCCGTGATGCAGAACGTGGAGGATGGCGGTTCCCGCCTCGTTGGTGGCGGCCGACTTCGCCCGCATCCGAGCCCAGGCGCCGGTCAGGAAGTCGCGGCCCTTCGGCGTGTTCGGATCGAGGCCCGGCAGCGTCCAGCCCTTGCGGTCCCACGGCTGGACCGGTTCGGGATTGGCCGTGATCCAGTCCGTGCAGGCTCGCAGGAGCTGGTCGGCAGGGACGATGGCGTCGATCAGCCCGGCCTTCAAGGCCGCCGCCGTGTCGAGCGTGCGCCCGGGCATGATGAGATCGGCGGCCGCCTGCATGCCGATCAGGCGCGGAAGCCGCTGGGTTCCGCCAGCGCCGGGCATCAGGCCGAGCCCCGCCTCGGGAAGGCCGAACAGCGCGTCCGGCCGGTCCGCGGCGATGCGGCGGTGGCAGCCGAGCGCGATTTCGTAGCCGCCGCCGAGCGCGGTGCCGTTGAGCGCGGCAACCACCGGTCGGCCGCTGGTCTCGAGCTTGCGGATGGCGGCGAGGAAGGGCGAAACGATAGCCACGATGTCCTTCGGCGTCCTGGCCGCGCGCAGTTCGTCGAGATCGCCGCCGGCCGCGAACCCGTCCTTGGCCGAGATGATGACGACGCCTTTCACCGAGGCGTCGGCGACGACCATCTCGACCAGCGCGAGAAAGGCTTCGTTGAAGGCCCTGGTGAGCGTGTTCACCGGACCGGGGGTCTCGATGGTCAGCAAGGCGATCCCGCCTTCGAGGTCGGTGCGGCGGATCACGAGGCGTCTCCCATGCGTTCGATCAAGGTGGCGACGCCCATGCCCAGGCCGACGCACAGCGTGACGACGCCGCTCTGCCTGCCGGTGCGTTCCAGTTCGTCGAGCAGGGTCCCGAGCAGCATGACGCCGGTCGCGCCGATCGGGTGGCCCATGGCGATCGCGCCGCCGTTGACGTTGACGCGGTCGTGGCCGACGCCGGTCCGCTCCATGAAGTGGAGGACGACCGAGGCGAAGGCCTCATTCACCTCGTAGAGGTCGATGTCCGCCAGCGTGCGACCCGCTCGGGCGAGGCAGCGCTGCGTGGCGTCTGCCGGGGCGGCGAGCATCAGGCAGGGATCCATGGCGGCATTGGCGAAGGATCGGATGACGGCGCGCGGCTTCAGGCCGAGGCGCCGGCCAGCCTCCGCGGTTCCTATCAGCATGGCCGCCGCACCGTCGACGATGCCCGAGGAGTTGCCGGCGGTGTGGACGTGTTCCACCTTCGAAACCTGCGGATAGCGCTGGCGCACGACGGCGTCGAAGCCGCCTTTTTCGCCCATCGCCTTGAACGCGGCCGGCAGCCTGGCCAGGTCGTCGATGGTGGTTCCCGGACGGACGTGCTCGTCGCGATCGAGCATCAGCGCGCCGTTGAGGTCGCGCACGGGAACGATCGAGCGGTCGAAGCGCCGTTCGTTCCACGCCGTGGCGGCCCGGTCCTGCGAGGACGCGGCAAGTGCGTCGACATCCGCTCGCGAGTGGCCGCAGAGTGTGGCCAGCAGGTCGGCCGCTTCTCCCAGAGGCGTGTAATGCGCCTCGTTGTTGAAGATCGCGTCGGTGCCGTTCGGTCCGCCGGTGCCGGCGATCGGTATGATCGACATCATCTCGACGCCGCCGGCGACGATCAGTTCCGCCTGACTAGCCATGACCCGCGCCGCCGCGGAATTGACGGCGTCGAGGCCCGAGGCGCAGAAGCGGCTGACGGTAGAGCCGGGAATGGTCTCGGGCAGGCCTGCGTGCAGGACCGAGGAGCGCGCGATGTTGGCGCCCTGGTCGTTGACGCCGTCGCCGCAGCCGAAGATCACGTCTTCGGGTTCGAAGCGCGAGAAGCGCGTCCGCTCGTCGAGCGCGGCGAGAACCGTGGCGCCGAGGTCGATCGGCGAAAGCGTGTGCAGCGCGCCGGACGGTCGTCCCCTGCCGCGCGGCGTGCGCACCGAATCGAAGATGTAGGCGTCTGGCAAGGCTCGTCTCCAGCAGGTGTCCGAACGATAGAAGCGTGCCGGAAGCACGCGTCTGGATAGAGGGTATTATTTAATTTGTTAATTGAATACGTCAAGCTTTTCCAGGACGAAATGCCCTGGCGTCGCATCGGTAGAAGAACTGCTAGCGTGTGGAGCGCGTCGGTTTCGCCCGACGTTCCAGCATGCCGAGCGGGATCATGATGACGCTGGAAAGCACGAGCAGGACGACCACCGCCGCGAAAACGCCGGCCGAATGAAATTGCGAAGCGGAGTACTCGATGAGAAAGCCCAGGCCGCGATTGGACGACAGCGCCTCGGACACGACCGTGGTGGTCAGCGCATAGCCGAGCGAGGTGCGAAGCCCGGTGTAGAGCCAGGGTAGTATGGCCGGCAGGCGCACCTTGCGCGTGATCTCGT
>JAHJQI010000248.1 GCA_018819265.1 Alphaproteobacteria bacterium | reverse complement strand
GGTGTCTCCTCGGAAGTCTGTGACCCAGTCTCCGTCAGGTGCAAATAGAACGGCCTTATACTTTGGCACAGGTTGTCTCCTTTCCATACCCTCTCAACTTCTATGCTCCCATTATAGCACACTCGCTACACAATGTCAATGATTCCTTATAAATTGGATTGGCTTGTGACATAGAGGAGTCCCTGCGTTGGGGGAGGGAGGATTGGTTGGCAATGTGTTGGATTGGGAGAGGGGGATTGGTTAGGTACAGGTGCCAATCCGCTGACCCTAGCACGGATGTTCGGTAGGCCATATGTTCTACTTTCCGACCCCAGGCACAAAGCGAAGGCCCGCTAGCCATCGGCCAACGGGCCCTCAACCTCACAATCCATCCTCAGAACACCCAGAACATCTGTTCTCAGGGTTAGGAACCGTTACCGCCGGCCTTGTAGTGACCGCCATTGGCAACGGTATTTTTCAATGCCCACTGCCGGGAGTTAGCCTGCTTTGCCGTGATGGTTCCGGCAACCTTCTCCGCTTCGATCTCGGCTTTGCGGGCTAGGTCGACCTCGTTGGCATTGGCTTCGAAGATGGCATCCAAGTCCCGTCGCTCACCATTGCCGGTTGCTTCCTCACCTTCAGCCTTAGGCTTTTTGACCCTGCTGGAAATGCGGGTCGGGTTCAGTACCACGCCAACGGTTGCGCCGTTGTCACCCGTTGCCGGGGTAAAGGTATACATCACTCGCAGGACGGGCTCCCCTACCAACGCTTCGATGCCAAGGGACTCTGCCAGCGAATAGATCCCCTGCGCCAGCTTGCCGGTTACGTCGGCAATGGCGGCGCTGTTTTCCGCCTTGGTCTCCGCCTGGACTTGCACCATGAGCCGGGTATACTCCGTAACCCTTGGCCCAAAGGCCACGTTGTCCGGCGCCATGCCTTGGATCTCAGCCTTGAGGCCATCCATCAGTTTCTTGGTATCCTTGGCTCCCATGTTATTGGTTCCTTTCACTATGGGCGGGCTCAGGGTTCTGGCCCGCACTTATGCGCTTTGTTGACGGTTACATTCGGTTGTCCGGTAGGCTCACTCACACATCCTTTCTACTAGCCCATCGCCAGCTTGCTGGTATAGAGTAGCACGGCGGGATCAGAGTCCTCTTTGCCGAACTCTTGCGTTTCGGTTCGCAGCTCATACCACTTTGTCTCTTCCGGTTCATCGGGGTCAACGTCACCGCAGTCATCCCGTTCGGTATGGGCCACAAGGACTTCCAAGTCCTGGGGCAATGTGTCAAGGTACGCTTTCAATTCAGCTACGGTTGTCATGTCAAGACCTTTCTCGGAATGTTATGCGCTTGCTAACGGTAGTATTCAGTTGTGTTACCGCATCGGCACCCCCTCTATAGCTTGATCCTGAACGTTTTGAGATCCTTGCAGGCTTTGTGGTCATGGATAAACGCCGGCTTGCATATATCAATGACCAGGGTCTCTGCATCCTCAAACATGAAATGCACCTGCTTGTCGGACTTCACGTCAACGTAGACCTTGCCGTCCAGTTCATCCAATGGTCGCATCGCTACCTCACTCTCTTTGCGTTGGCTCTGTAGTGTCGAGCCGTCGCTTTTTCGACAGTGTTATTATCTCACAACCGCGGGACCATGTCAAGACTCATATGTTCTATTCTGTAAACTCGTTCAGAACGGATGTACTACGAGCCGGCGTTAGCACTTATGTTCGCAATCATGGCGATGTTAGAACATATGGCCTACCTATGTCTTTATAGCACGTTTGTTCGGATTGATAAGCTCCCCCTTCCTGCAAAAATACCAATCCTGCAAAAATACCAAAACCAGTTCCCTCGGTTCATGGCTAGGAACTCCGCTATGAACTCGATGACATCCTTCAAACAAGGCCCTCAACCTCGACGTTGGCCGCCAAAAATATTGGTACAGCCACGGTTCGCTCCCAAACAAAACCAGCGGTTGCCCGTAACCCGCCAGCCACAAAAAACGCCAAAACCGTGGAAAACTCGCTGTCGGTTCACTTGACAAAGGTGGCGCACTGTGTTATAATGGTGCCATAGAAAAGCGAAAGGCGCGCCATGCCCACGGCCAAGGAACAGGTCTTTGCCCAGCGAGGGCTTCAGGTCACTGCCTTGAAAGAACAGGAGAAGTGGCAGGTTGCCGAGCTTTGGTTCAAGGGTTACACCGTCAAGGTGCTGGCGGATACCTTCAAGCATCCTCCCAGTGTAATTCTTAAAACCATTCATGAGCTTCGGGAGGACATCCTCGAATGGCATAGGGATAGCCTCCTTGCGTTGGCGGCCGAACGAATTGAGGGATTTCGCCATATCCAACGTGAGGCTTGGGATGCCAAAGACGCCTACCCGGTACAGGCCAACCAACTTCTCAGTACCATATTGAGGGCGGAGGAAAACATCGCTCGGATCCAAGGTGTCCTCAGCGACAAGCACCAGCATATTGCGGATATTGTCCACCACGTTAAGCTGTATGATTTTACGGATAAGTTTCCCCAAATTGGTTCCACCGATCTTCCTGCAAGGGTGATGCCAGAGGCTTCGTCGCATAACAGGTTGGCGGGCAACCAGGATGTCATCGAGCTTGAGGCGGAGGAGGTTGTGGTTGTGGATGGAGAGTTTTACGAAGGTGAGGCGGTGCAGGTTCCGTTGGAGGCTTTAGACTAATGACCGTTCCAAAGAGGATTCCAAAGGTTACACCACCACCGGAGAATCCTGATATACCTTGTCCAGGTTGGGACCACACCATTCATAAGGGCTGGCCATTTAAGAAGCCGGATAAGTCATGACCACCACCGCTACTCTCCATACAACTAAGAGGCGAGGACGGGAGCTTAGAAGCGCCAATGGATGCCCTCACCATTGGCTTATTGATGTCGCCAACGAACCCACCAGCAAGGGGATATGCTGTCTCTGTGGTGCAGAGGGTGTATTTCCCAACTTCTTGCCCAGAGCAGCTTTTGGAAAGCACCTCCGATCATGACCACCGCCGTCCAACACCGCCTGGACACCAGCAGGATTCCAGCCCAGCGCAAGTTCATGGAATCCCAAGCCTCCGAGTTGCTGTACTCCGGAGCCTTTGCTGCGGGCAAATCCCGTATTGGCTGTGAAAAGGGGCTATTCCTTTGTCTCCGATACCCAGGCACCGTTGGCGTGATTATGAGGAAGACTTTCACCTCGTTGCGCTACACCACCATGGAGACATTTTTCCGTGATGTCATCCCACCCGAACTCATGGCAAGGTCCTCCTACAACAAAGTCACGAATATCCTAACCTTGCCCAACCAGAGCAGGATTTTCTTCCTTGGCATTGACGAACCTTTGAAGATAGGCGGCCTGGAGGCAGGGTGGATTTATGTCGATGAAATCGTGGAACTTAACGAAGATGACTACATCATGGTGTTAGGGAGGTGCAGGCTAACCAAGCTCGTAGGTGGCGAGGTGCTTCCATTCCGCCAGGTATTTGGCACCACGAACCCCGGCGCTCCGAGCCATTGGCTCTACCAGCGGGCATTTGTAGAAGGGAAGATTGAGATTGTCGAATCTTCCACGTTGGACAATCCATTCCTTCCACCAGATTACATCGAAGTCCTAAAAGGCTTCACAGGGCGGTACAGGGATCGCTATGTGCTAGGAAAGTGGGTTGGCTTTGAAGGTCTCGTTTATGACAACTGGGATCCAGCGACTCATTGGATAGAGCCCTTTGACATACCGGTGGACTGGCCTCGGTTTCGTACCATTGACTTTGGTTTTACAAACCCCTTTGGCTGCGGATGGTGGGCACAGGTGCCTCCAGGTAAGGAAGAGGAATACAAAGAACAAGGGTGGAAGGGCTTCTACCTCTACCGCGAGATTTATATGTCCCAAAGGACCGTAGAAGTCCATGCTAGGGACATAGTGAGGTACTCTAGAGACGACCCCGCGGTGACGGCTACGTTTTCCGACTGGGACAGTGGTGATAGGGCAATTTTGGAAAAGAACGGGGTTCCTACCGTTGCCGCAAAGAAAGACATTTCGTCAGGCATCCAGGAAGTCTACCAGGCTATAGATGATAACAGGATCCGCATTTTCAAAAACTCCTTGGTAGAGCGTGACCAAGAGTTGGTCAACGCCAAGTTGCCAACGTGTACTGTGGAAGAGTTTCCGAACTACCAGTGGGCGGAGGTTCCAACGGGGAAGAACCAAAAGGAAATCCCCCGTGACAAAGACAACCACGGAATGGACATGGTGCGGTATCTGATTTACAGCCTTGGAGGTCGAGGTTCAGTGCAGCAGGTTTACACAGAGCGGAGGGCGGCTCCAAGAGTTCCAGCACGTAGCTGGGGCCTGATGCGAGGGACAGGTGGCCGCCCGCGAAGTTGGATGAGGTTTTAGGAGGTTACTATGACAACGGGTGGTGGTGACGGACACGTAGAGTTGGCGGAGGCAACGGGCGGAACCTTCAAGCCAATCCTCCAAACTGGTCTATCCATCTGGTCTGGTACGCTGGATGAAGAATATCTTACGGTTCTGAAACCGCTGACCACTGCTATCAAGGTTTTCAAGGAGATGGCGGATGATGCCGTAATTGGAGCGATGTTAGAATCCATCAAGACGCCATTGCTTTCAACACCATTTGAGGTCAATGCCGCAGGTGCCAGTGATGAGGACAAAAAGGCTGCGGAGTTCCTCGAAACCTGCCTCTTTGAAATGCCGGAGATGTCCTGGCGAGAGCATGTTGAGGAGTCTTTGGATTTCCTTGACTTCGGTTTTGCCATCAGTGAGAAGGTGCTGG
>JAHJQI010000020.1 GCA_018819265.1 Alphaproteobacteria bacterium | reverse complement strand
TCGCTTCGCGGGGACGCCGGTGAAGCGCAACGGGCGGGCACGGTTCGTGCGCAACTGCCTGATCGCTGCGGGAAATTCCGCTGATGCGGCGCTGCTGGCCCCCGTCAAGTCGTTGCTGCATGATGCTTCGCCGCTGGTGCGGGCGATGGCGGTATGGGCGCTCGGTGAATTGGCCGCCACCGAAGATTTCGCAGCGGCGCGCGAAAAGCATTTGCCGCGCGAGGCCGACCGGCACGTCGTCGCGGAATGGCAGCGCTTCCTGTCGACTGGAGGAAAGCCTTGAAGCACGTCGTCTATTTCGGATTCGGGTTCAGCGCACAGGCGCTTGCGCCACGTTTGAAGGCGCGAGGTTGGCGCGTGAGCGGGACGTCGCGCAGCGAAGATGGCGCGGCAAAGATCCGGGCAGCCGGATATGAAGCGGTCATTTTCGACGGCGCTTGCGCAAGCACGGGAGTTCGCGACGCGCTGGCGACGGCAACGCATATTGTCGTTTCCGCACCACCAGGGGAGGCAGGCGATCCGGTCCTCATGCAGCATCACGGCGATATCGCCAGCGCCCGGCAGCTTGAATGGGTCGGCTATCTGTCGACGGTCGGGGTCTATGGCGATCGGGATGGCGCGTGGATCGACGAGACGACGCCGGAGACGCCACAGTCGCAACGGTCGAAAAGGCGCCTTGAAGCGGAGCGGAAATGGCTGGGCCTGGAGGGGCAAAAGGGCGCAGGCAGACCGCGCGTGCAGGTGTTCCGGCTCGCGGGGATCTATGGGCCGGGGCGCAGCGCCGTCGATCAGGTGCTTTCGGGGCGCGCGCGCCGCATCATCAAGCCCGGGCAGGTGTTCAATCGCATTCACGTCGAAGATATCGCCGGCACGCTCGCGGCCGCGATCGCTCGCGGCGGCGAACATGCAATCTATAACGTCGCCGACGACGAACCTGCGCCACCGCAAGACGTCATCGGCTATGCGGCAGAACTTCTGGGACGGCCAATGCCGCCTGCGGTTGCGTTCGAGGATGCAGATCTGTCGCCGATGGCTCGCAGCTTCTACCGGGAAGTGAAGCGCGTGCGAAACGATCGGATCAAGACCGACCTCGGCGTCGAACTGCGCTATCCCACTTACCGCGAAGGGCTGGCGGAAATCGTGGCGCGTCTATCTTCGTGAACGCGCGCGTTTCGGGTAATTCAGCGGTTGTTCAAGCGGTTTGCGCGAAGTTGCCCAAATCTTGGTGTTGATGTTGCCTGAATAAGGCAGCGGGAGTGCAAATTCCAATGCGATTACCAATTTCTTTGCGGGCGGGCGTCCTTTGTCTAAGCGCCGTGGCGCTGACCGTTACGGCTCTTGCCGCGGGGCCGGCACTGGCCGAACCAGGCGAAGCGGTGGATGAGATTGCGGGAAAGTTTGCGGCAGATGAAGCCAAACCGGCAGCCGACCCGCAACAGGATGCGAAATGGCTGCAAGAAGAAGCCAGGCGCGCCGTCGAGCGCGCACTGGCGCTGGAAAACGCGCGCTCCGGTGACCCGGCAGCGCCGGCCGCGAGCGAAGCGCCCCCCGCCAGCAACCCGCTCCCTGTGCTGGACTCCAAGGCTGCCGCGCCCACCAATCCGCCGCGCAGCGAAGGCCAAACCGTCCAGTCAGGGGCGGACACAGCGGATCAGGACGGCCCGCACCGGCTCGCCGACGATGGCAGGGCACTGGAGGCGGAAGGCAGGGAACTCGCCGACAAACTTCGCGATGTGCGCCGCAATCACGACGCCGAAATTCCCAGCGGAAGCCAAGACCGGCAAAAGCAACCCCCTGAAGCACCCGGAATCGTCGCCAAGGCCGTGTCGGGCATTGCCAAGCAGGTGGCCGGCTACATCTCACCGCTCGTCGAGAAAAGGGTGAGCATCCTGATCGTCATGGAGGTCGGCCAGAAAGGTGTCAGAGCCTGGAGCAAGACCGCCGATCCGATGGTATGCATCCACGAGAGCTGCTATCTGAGCCGCGGTCCGGATGAGGCCGCCGAGAAGCTGACGCGGTCGGCCGCGTTCGGCCCCGGCGTGGCACTCGGAAAACGCGGGCAGGCGTGCCGCTCGAAGCCGGCCTGCATCTTCCGCGATATCGATCTTGAAACCGTCGAAGCAAAGCTGCAACCGGTCGACCTGCGCTTCCTGCGGCACGACAGGCGCGAGGCGAAGGCCATCCGGGCGGATGCGAGTTGTGCGATCTTCGATGGCGCGCTGTCCTGCCGCGCCCCCGTTGCCGGCGAAGGCTGGCGGGCATGGATCGTGCCGGAAAGCGTCGCCGAACGCGCTGGCGCGAACGAGCTTGAAACGGCGCTGGCGAAGGGGCTGGATTGACGTCCAAGCCAACTGATTTCTACGCTCGGAATCATATTGCAGGTGCGCAAATTGCGATCAGCCGATCGCGCAAACTGCCCATGTTTTTTGCGTTGCACAATTCCTGAGCGGGAAGCGTTGCTCTCCCATCTCTCTGATATCTCTATAACATTTCAAATACTTCCCGCTGGCACGGAATTCGCTAAGCCGTCATCGCGCTAATGCTCAGTGACTTGAGCCGGCGCTCCGATCCAGCGCCGGGTCGATCTCTGGCGACGATGCCGAACTGTCAGTCCTGGTCCGGTTCAGCCGGGCAACCGCGTTGCGATTGTCACGCGCGCCACAGGACCGAGTGCTCCGACTCTGGCGCTTGGTAGCCAAGCATCAGTCCGGAGTTCCGGCTTGAATCTTCATCGTGTTCTGGTTTCGCAAACGCTCGCCGACCTCCATCCGGGAAACAAGCGTTCGATCCAGACCACCAGCGGGTGATCGGAGGCGCTTTATCCATGCAATTCCAACTCCAGTCCACGTTCGCATTCGTGCCGGCGGTCTGAGCAATGACGTTGACGGTCAGTCCCGATCAGCTCGCCAATGCGCGCCGCGTCAACGCCTCGTCGGTTGGGGACGATCACACCCGTCCGGACAACGACGCCGCCATCGTCGTCATCGGCGGCGGGCCAGCCGGTATCCGGGCAGCGCAGGAACTCTCGCGCGCCGGACTCAACACCGTTCTCTTCAATGCCGAGCGCTGGCAACCCTACAACCGGGTCAAGCTGACGCCGCTTTTGAGCGGCGACGTACAGATCGGACAAGTGCAGCAGCCTGTCCAGATCCCCGGGCCCGGCGACGTCGCGCTCTACTCCGACAACAGCATCGTCGACATCGACCGCGCGGCCAAGACAGTCACGACAAAGCACGGACGGGTCTGGCCCTATTCGAAACTGATCATAGCTACCGGTTCGCGCGCGTACGTTCCGCCGATCGCCGGCGTCGAGCTTGCAGGGGTCTATACGTTCCGCAACTTCGACGATGTCGAGAAACTCGTCGCACGCTCGTTCAGCTCGCGGCGATGCGTCATCGTCGGAGGCGGGCTGCTCGGTCTCGAAGCGGCGCGCGGAATGCACGACCGCGGCATTGAAACATTTGTCGTGGAGCACGAGGCCTACCTTATGGCGCGGCAGCTCGACGCGCGCGGGGGGGAACTTCTCGCGACTGCCGTCGAAGCAATGGGATTGCACGTTCTGACAGGCACGCGGGTCGTGGAGTTCCACGGCAACACACGCCTCGCGAGCGTCGAACTTGCCGGACGAGGCGATCCGATCGACTGCGATACGGTCATCATCTGCACCGGCGTCAGGGCCAACATGGAACTTGCCCGCGATGTCGGACTGGCCGTCGGGCGCGGCATCAAGGTCGGTCCAACCCTGCAATCCAGCGACCCCGACATCTACGCCATCGGCGAGTGCGCCGAATTCGACGGTCACATTTACGGACTGGTTGGTCCCGGATTCGATCAGGCCGTCGCGGCGGCCCGGCATATCGCAGGCGGGATTTCCAACTATGCCGGCTCGGTGCCCGCCACCAAGCTCAAGATCATCGGCACCGACGTCTTCTCCATGGGCGACGTCGAGCAGTTGGACCAGAGGCGCGATGTATCGTCGGCAAGCTTCGAATCTGAGGATAATACCGTTTACCGCCGGCTCGTCCTGAAGCGCGGGCGGCTGGTCGGCGCCGTCGCGCTCGGCGACTGGGTCGAGTTGAGCCGGCTGCAGGAAACGATCAAATCACGCGGACTGATCTATCCCTGGCAGCTGCGCCGCTTCCAGTCGACAGGGCTCGTCTGGCCGAAGAGCGAACCGAAGAGTGTCAGGAATTGGCCACGCGCGGCGACCGTCTGCAACTGCACCGGCGTCACGCGCGGACAGATCGGCGACTGTATCGCGCTCGGCGCGCAAAGCCTCGATGACGTGAAGCGCGATACCGGCGCTTCGACGGTCTGCGGCAGCTGCAAGATCCATATCGGGGACTTGCTCGGCGCGCCGCAGCCACGCGAACCGGCGAAGGCCGCAAAGGCGATCGGCTTGCTTTCGGCGCTCGCGGCACTCGGGGCGCTGCTCACGCTGTTGCTGCCGATCGTGCCGACCGCATCCAACATCGAAATGCGCAACCTGGCCGACCTCCTCTATCTCGACAGTTTCACCAAGCAGGTGAGCGGGTACACGCTGCTGGCGCTGTCGGTCCTTGCGGCGATCCTGTCGATACGCAAGCGCATCAGGTTCCTCGAGTTCGGAGACTTCGCGGTCTGGCGCGTCTTTCACATCTGCGTCGGTGTCGTGGCGCTCGCGGCCCTCGCAGCCCACACCGGGTTCCGGCTCGGCAACAACCTCAACATGTGGCTGATGCTGACGTTCCTCGGAATCGGCGTGGCCGGCGCAGTCGCCGGACTGGCGACGGCTCTGGAACATCGCGTGTTCGATCAGCCGCAGGCCGCAGCGCGCCTGCGATCGGCTTCGTTCTGGCTCCACCTCGTCACGTTCTGGCCGCTGCCGCTGCTGCTCGCGGTCCACATCCTCACCGTCTATTTCTACTGAGGAGCGGCGATGAACAGAACCGCGCAACTCTGGCTTCTCTGGATCCTGCTGACGGTCGCCGGTGGCGGCGTGCTGGTCGCTGGAATGTTCTATGGCGGGCCGACGCGGGCGAAGCTTCTGATCGGCGAGACGACGAGCGGGCATCACCAGATCGAGCTTGCCTGCAATGCCTGCCATACCTCGGCATTCAACAGTTCGGAAGACATCGAGAAGACCTGCCACGGCTGCCACGACGCGGACTTGAACGCGGCCAAGGATTCGCACCCGCTGAAAAAATTCCGCGACCCGCGAAACGCCGACAGGCTGGATAAGCTTGCCGCCACCAAGTGCATCACCTGCCACACCGAGCACCGCCCGAACGTCACGAATGCAATGGGCGTGACGCTGCCTAGCGATTATTGCGCGTTGTGCCACCAGGACGTCGGCAAGAACCGGCCGAGCCATGCCGGACTGGGGTTCGAAACATGCGCGTCGGCAGGTTGCCACAACTATCACGACAACACTTCGATCTATGAGGATTTTCTCGAGAAGCACGCAGCCGAGCCCGACGTCAAAGACAAGCCCGTCGTCAAGCTGAACACCGAGAAAATAGAGATCCCAGCCAAGGGCGACCGGTTGTCGACGGCGGATGCTGCCGACGCGCCGGCCGGCAAGCAGGGCGGCGCCGGCGTCATGGCCGAGTGGCTGGCGACATCGCACGCCAGGGGCGGGGTCAACTGCTCAGGCTGCCATGCACCGAAAGCCAAGGGGACCGAGGCGGTCGCCGCGAACTGGGTCGACAAGCCCGACCACAAGGTCTGCGCGACCTGCCACGGCATCGAAGCGACGACGTGGCGGCAAGGCAAGCACGGGATGCGGCTTGCCGACAAGATGTTGAGCGAAACCCAGGGTCTTTACGGGCTCTTCCAGAACAAGTCGCTGAGCCCGATGCGCCCCGAACTGGCCCGGCTGCCGATGCAGTCGAAGGCGGCACACAGCGAACTGACCTGCACGAGCTGCCACAGCTCGCACGCATTCGACACAAAACAGGCCGCGGTTGCCTCCTGCACGGGGTGTCACGCCGACGAGCACACCAAGGCCTACGAGGGATCGCCGCATCACAAGCTGCTCGTCGCCGAGCTTTCCGGCAATGCCGAGACAGGCACCGGCGTCAGCTGCGCGACGTGCCACATGCCGCGCGCGTGGATGGAAGGGCCCGGCGGCTACGAGGAAGCGCTGGTCGCCAACCACAACCAGAACGCCAACCTGCGTCCGAACGAAAAGATGATCCGCTCGGTCTGCATGAACTGCCACGGACTCGGCTTTTCAATCGATGCCCTCGCGGACCCCGACCTCATCAAACGGAATTTCGATGGGCGGCCTTCCGCTCATATCGAAAGCATCGACTGGGTCATGAAGCGCTTGAAGGAGAAAGGAGGCCAATAGCTCGACGCAGCATTTTTCGCCGTCACGAACCGCAAAACCAACAAACCGATGGAGATTGCATCATGTTGAAAGTCCCAAGAACGATCCTCGCTTCCGCCATAGCCGCCGGCTGCGTCCTGGCGGCGGGCGCAGGAGCGTCCGTTACAGCAGCAGGCGTCGCCTACAAGGATGTCGCCGACATGCTGATCGCGGTCATGGTCGCTGACCGAACCGTCTATACGAAGAAAGTCGTTCAGCGGCTCGCCGCGAAGGAAAAGGTCGTCAAAGCTTCCGAGCATTTCGACGACGACAAGGCGCTCCCCCTACCGGCCCAGATGTTCCGGTTCGGTGCCGAGCACGTCGCCGACAATACCGACAAGTTCAGCTATTCGCTGTTGTCGATGTGGCCGATCAACAAGCAGAACGCTCCGCGCACCGAGATCGAAAAGGCCGGCCTGCAGTTCGTCGCCGATAACAAGGGCGAGAACTATTACGGCGAGGAAGAACTCGGCGGAAAGAAGTACTTCACCGCGGTCTATGCCGATGTCGCAGTGGCTGCGGTCTGCGCCAGCTGCCACAACGAACACAAGGACACGCCGCGCACCGACTTCAAGGTCGGCGACGTGATGGGCGGCGTCGTGATCCGGATCCCGATGGCCGAATGAAAGTGGAGACGCGGGGCGCGTCGCCGAACTGCCTCTACCCCGCGTCTCTTCGTGAACACCTTGCAGGAACCTTATCCAGATTCAGGAGCGCGCAATGACGCCGGAAAAAGTCAAACTGGTGCAAGACAGCTTTAAGAAGGTGGCCCCTATCGCACCGCAGGCCGCCGACATCTTCTATACACGCCTGTTCGAGATCGCCCCCGACGTGCGGCCGATGTTTCCCGACGACATGAGCGGACAGAAGGACAAGCTCATGGGCATGCTGGCGACCGCGGTCACCAACCTGCATCAGGTCGATACGATCATCCCCGCCGTGCAGGAACTCGGCCGCAAGCATGTCGGCTACGGCGTCAAGGACGCACACTACAAGCCGGTCGGCGAAGCGTTGATCTATACGCTCGAGAAGGGCCTGGGCGACGACTTCACGCCGGAAGTAAAGGAAGCGTGGGTCACGACCTATACGACCCTGCAGAACGTCATGACGGCTGCCGCCTCCGATGTTGCGGCGCCGGCAGCAAAGAAAGGATTTCTGGCGCGGATGTTCGGATGAGGAACAAGATACCTGCGAGCCGCCGGAAGATTCCGGCGGCTGCGCGGCGCGCCGCGATAAACCTGAAGGAAGTACCGGGCTTCAACCCACCTTCTTAATCGCCGCAAACAACAGCTCCAAGTCTTGCGGCCGGGACATGCGGTGTTCGCCATCGGGGACCTCGGTGAGGTCGATCCATTTCGGCTCGATAACATCCTTCATGGCGCGGACGTGTTCGACGGGGACGTCCCTGTCCTGCTGGCCCTGGAGGATGACGACGGGGCGGCCGGGGTCGAACATTTCCCCCTTGAAAAGGTGGTTGCGGCCTTCCTCGATGAAGCGTCTGGTGATGGGGAGCGGTTCGCCATAGTCGGAAGGGCGGTAGGTGACGCCCTTTTCCAACACTTCAGCCTGGGTTGCGGGCGACATCTCGTTCCACATCAGTTCCTCCGTCAGGTCCCAGGCGGGCGCGATGAGGACGAGGCCCTTGATGCGGGCGGCTTGTTCTGGCGCGTTGCGAAGGAGATCGCGCAGCAGAAGCAGGGCAAGATGGCCGCCCGTCGACGAGCCGAGCACGATCTGCGGGCCGCTGGTGACCTTCTCGAATATCGCACGGGACTCTTCCAGCCAATCGCCGACCGTCGCTTGCAGGAAATCGCCGCCCGACCGGCCGTGGCCGGAGTAGTCGAAACGCGTGAGGCCGTAGCCGTTCTGCGGCGGCCAGTCCCTCAGGGCTTCAGCCTTGGTGGAGACCATGTCCGACTTGAGGCCGATCAGCCAGATGAGCCCGGTGCCGTCTTCCTTGGGGGGCGGTTGATGCAGATAAGCGATCTTTCGCGGATTATCACCGCCGGCACCTGACACTTCGAGGAATTGCGGTTCTTCGGCGCTCATCTTAGACAATGCTCCAAGCTTAAAATATTCATCAAGGCTGTTCAATTGACCTCACTCCGCCCGACCATAGTGCAGATCATTCCGGATCTCGATACCGGAGGGGCGGAACTGTCGGCGATCGAGATTGCAGGGGCGATCGTGCAGGCGGGCGGGCGGGCCATCGTATTGTCACGCGGCGGACGGCTCGAAGGCGACCTCGCGGCCGTCGGCGGCGAACTGTTGCGGTTTCCTGCGGCGACCAAGAATCCGGCACGCATGTTGGCCAATGCCTTTAAGATCGAGCAGCTCATCAAAAAAGAAGGCGCCGCGCTGATCCATGCGCGAAGCCGGGCGCCGGCGTGGAGCGCGCTGATCGCGGCGCGGCGGGCGGGCGTGCCGTTCGTGACGACGTATCATGGCGCCTATAACGAAAAGGGTCCGGTGAAGCGGTTCTATAATTCGGTGATGGCGCGCGGCGACCTGACAATCGCCAATTCGCACTACACCGCCGACCTCGTCAGGTCGCGCTACGCGACGCCGGAAGCGCGCATCCGCGTCATCCATCGCGGCGTCGACATGGATAGCTACGATCCCGCTGCGATTCCGGCTGACCGCGTGGCGGCGATGCGGCAGGCGTGGGGCTTGCGAGAAGGCGAGCGGGCCGTGCTGCATCCGGCGCGGCTGACGAAGTGGAAGGGGCAGTCGACCGTCATCGCCGCCGCCGAGAAGCTGAAGCGGCATGGTCAGCTTGATGGCATCGTTTGCATCCTCGCCGGTGACGCGCAAGGGCGGGACGGTTACGCGGACGCGTTGCTGGCGCAAATCGCAACGGCCGGGCTCGAGGCGAACGTGCGCCTGGTCGGACACGTAGCCGACATGCCGGCGGCTTTCGCTGCCAGTTCGGCTGCCGTCGTCGCTTCGACCGAACCGGAGGCTTTCGGGCGCACGGCGACGGAAGCGCAGGCGATGGGTTGCCCGGTGATTGCCACCGCCATCGGTGCGCCGCCGGAGACGGTGGTTGCCGAACCTGTCGTCGCAGCCGGCCTCGCGACCGGCTGGCTGGTGCCTCCGGGGGACCCGCAGGCGCTGGCCGGAGCACTGGCGGCCCTCTTCGCCCTGCCACCTTCTGCGATCGGCGAAATGGGTCTACGTGCAAGGGCCCGCGTGGCTGAGCATTTCTCGCTCAACTCCATGAAGCTGAAGACGCTGGCGGTCTATGACGAACTGCTGGAAACGCGTCTGGGTGAAGCTCTTTCGCGGCGCATCCGCCTATAAATTAGCGCAACACATTCTCTTCGCTTGACTTGCCGAAGCTTCTTACAGATTCTCCTTTGAGCCTGCTCAAAGACCTTATGAGTTGCACTGGCGCCCTTTATCGATTGAAGCGCGATCGGCAACCGGCTATCTGAGCGAAGGCTATCCAGAGGCTATTAAAGGAGAATTGCCATCCGCCGCCCACACCGTTCAGCGCTGCCGCGCGAACCCTCCGGACCGAAGATGAACGACGCTATCCGCTCGCGCGAAGTGCGGCTTATCGACGAAACCGGGGAAAACGTCGGGGTTGTGAATACCGACGAAGCTCTTGAACGCGCCGTCAGTGCCAATCTCGATCTGGTCGAGATTTCGCCGGACGCCGAGCCGCCGGTCTGCAAGATCATGGACTATGGAAAGTTCAAGTTCGAGCAGCAGAAGAAGGCCGCCGAAGCGCGCAAGAAGCAAAAGATCGTCGAACTTAAAGAAATCAAGATGCGCCCGTCGATCGACGACCACGACTACGACGTGAAAGTCCGGGCGATCAAGCGCTTCTTCGACGATGGCGACAAGGTCAAGGTGACCTTGCGTTTCCGCGGCCGCGAAATGGCGCACCAGGATCTCGGGCGCAAGGTTCTGGAGCGCGTCAAGGCGGAACTCGAGACCATCGCCAAGGTCGAAAGCGAACCGCGCATGGAAGGCCGCCAGATGGTCATGGTGCTGGCGCCGCGCTAAAGCAGGCGGACTTGATCCAACGATTTATACGGCCCGTGCAGTCTCTGCCGGGCCGTTTTGGTGTTGGCGCGCAGTCGGCGTCAAATCAATAGGGCAACGAACCCGTCGTCAGGTACATCAGACCGAGGATGAACGGGATCAGGAAGATAACAGCGGTGAGAAGCGCGTTGATCACCTTGTTCGAAAAAGTCAGCACATTGCCAAGATAAGCGACGGCGAACATCAGTGCGCCAGCCAGTGCGAGCGGCTCCCAGGCGATGTCCTCGGCAATTGCGAACAGTGTCCCAGCCAAGACCGCCATCAACGCCAGGGCAGTGACGATGGCACTGCCGAGACGGTTGCCAAACGAGACAACGTTGGCGAAATAGTCGATCACGAAGACCGCGACGAACGTCGCGGTCAGCAGGGCGGCATGGGCCTCAGCGAATTCAATGATGTTCATTTGTCCCCCTCGGTAATTTTGGTCGCGTGTCTGCAGAGGCTATTTCAGAACTTGCCTCCCGTCACGGAAACGTTTCACGCGCAATCGATCGCGCGAGGCCGGGTGCTGATGATGTTCTGGGCTAGTTGCGTTGACGCCGGAGGCGCTGTATAAGACGCCCTTCCTTAGTCGCCCGGCGGGGCATGCCGTGGCGACTATTTATGCTTCAAAAACATCGGTTCGACCGGGGTTTTCAGGGTTTTGCGGCGGACGTTCCGCACCGAAAGCCTGCTCCCGGCACGCAAACGAGCCTCTCAGGAGACCAGCAAAATGCCCAAGTTGAAGACGAAATCCAGCGCCAAGAAACGCTTCAGGTTCACGGCGACGGGAAAAGTGAAGGTGGCCCAGGCGGGCAAACGTCACGGCATGATCAAGCGGCACGCCAAGTTCATCCGCAATGCGCGGGGAACGATGGTGCTGTGCGATTCCGACGAGAAGATCGTCAAGAAGTACATGCCGTATAACCGCTAGGGCGGTTATCGTTTTTCATTGGTTCACACTCCTTGATTGTCCACACTCGGTAGACCGGTGTGGAGCCGAGCAAGCCAGTGTTGGCCCTGCCCAATATCGACGGGTCCGCCGTCTTGCCCCAACAGGTTTATACGTTCATCTCGGCGATGACCTGGGCAAGTTGAAACGGACCATCGACCTTTCACCGATCGAAAAGATCGCCCGAACAGAAGTGAGCTAGAACAATGGCACGCGTTAAACGTGGCGTAACCGCCCACGCCAAGCACAAAAAAGTCCTGGACGCCGCGAAGGGCTACCGGGGCCGCCGCAAGAATACGATCCGCATCGCCAAACAGGCCGTCGAAAAGGCGATGCAGTACCAGTACCGCGACCGCAAGCGCAAAAAGCGCACGTTCCGGGCGCTCTGGATCCAGCGCATCAATGCAGCCGTGCGCGACGCCAGCGACAACCAGATGACGTACGCGCGCTTCATCGATGGCCTTGCCAAGTCAGGCATCGAAGTCGACCGCAAGGTGCTGGCCGACATCGCCGTGCATGACGCCGCCGCCTTCAAGGCGCTCGTCGGTCAGGCCCAGGCCGCCGTCGCCAAGGCCGCGGCCTAAGGTTTCCGGGCGGTCCGCCATCGGTTATACGTCACGGCCAGCGGTGCGCTCGAACGACGTTCGAGCGCACGCTCCCTGCTGCCAAGAGCCACATCATGACCGACGCTACCGACCTTTCCCAACTGGAAGCCGATATCCTGAAAGCCATCGACGGGGCGGCCGATCTGACGGCCCTCGAAGACGTGAGGGTTGGCGCGCTCGGCAAGAAGGGCAGCGTCTCGCTGCAGATGGCGGCACTCGGAAAGATGCCGGCGGAAGAACGCAAGGCATTCGGGCAGTCGGTCAACCTGGTCAAGACGCGGGTCAGCGAAGCGCTTGAAGCGCGCAAAGCGAAGCTCGAGGGTGCGGCCCTCGAAGCGCGCCTTGCTTGCGAGACAGCCGACATCACCTTGCCGGTGCGGCTCGGGCCGCTCGCCGAAGGGCGGATCCATCCGGTCAGCCAGGTGATGGACGAACTGATCGAGATCTTCGCCGATCTCGGGTTCGCGGTGGCCGAAGGTCCCGATATCGAGACCGACGACTACAACTTCACCAAGCTCAACATCCCCGAAGAGCATCCGGCGCGCCAGGAGCACGACACCTTCTACTTCAATCCGGGAGAGGACGGCTCGCGGCTCGTGCTGCGGACGCATACCTCACCGGTGCAGATCCGCACGATGCTGCGCGAGAAGCCGCCGATCCGGATCATCGCGCCGGGGCGCGTCTACCGCTGCGACAGCGACCAGACGCACACGCCGATGTTCCATCAGATCGAGGCGCTTGTCATCGACGAGGAAACGCACATGGGGCACCTCAAGTGGGTGCTCGAAGAAATGTGCAAGGCGTTCTTCGAAGTCGACGAAGTGACGATGCGGTTTCGCGCGTCGCACTTTCCCTTCACCGAACCGTCTGCCGAGATCGACATCGACAAGGCGGCGCTCGGAAAACCCGGCGAGTGGCTGGAAATCGGCGGATGCGGCATGGTGCATCCGAACGTCTTGCGCAACTGCGGGCTCGATCCGGACAAGTACCAGGGGTTCGCATTCGGCATGGGCATCGACCGCATGGCGATGCTGAAATACGGCATCCCCGACCTGCGCGCCTTTTTCGGCGCCGACTTGCGCTGGCTGAAGCACTACGGTTTCTCGGTCCTCGACCAGCCGACGCTGTCGGGCGGACTGTCCGGTTAAGCAGGCTCATCGCGGGTCGCGCGTCGAGGGCGGCGATTGAGCCCGGTTGCCGTTGGTGCTTTAGGTTGTCGGAAAATTTCGAGGACCAGGATGATCGATGACCCGAGAAAAAGGATTGCCGGTAGCCTGCAACGGCTTTGGCTGGCGGCACTAGCCTGCGGCGCCGTCACATTCCTCGCCGGCTTCGCCTGGGTCAGTTCATCCGGCGGGCCCGGATTCGACTGGATCTGGGCCGTCGCGGCGTTCGGCCTGGCGGCTGTCGTCTACAATATCGCTTTCTTTGTTCTCTGCTCCGTGTTCGTTCCAGGTCTGTCAACGCTGGTCGAGGACGCTACGCAAGTGCACGGCGACGACGTCACCCATGTCGTGAAGCACGCCGAGACGGGGAACAAGACAATCGACTTCTACATCCGCGCCTATGCGACGGCGCGGGGGACAACCGCGGTGGCAATCGTATCGGGCGTGATGGCCGCAATTGCGCTGACGTTCTTTTGATGGTCCAAAAGGTCCAGGCCACCAAGAGCGCGTTCACTTTTGAAGGACTCGCAGCCGCGCTTCTCAAGTCTTTGTTTTGTCGCATGTTCGAACCGCAAAACCGCATACACCCCCGCCTTCGCGGGGGCAGGCTTTTTGCTGAACATGCTCTAAGGATACTTTCCTGATGCGGTCATTCGCACTCGCCCTCGCTCTCGCGCCGGCAATTGAATTTGTGCGATGGCTCCGGAATGCTCACGGGATACAAGCGAAGCTTATCTTGGTGTCGTCGTGCGCGGCAAAGACATGACCACGAGCGCCACCCCCATCAATCCAGGGGCGACAAAGAAATCGGCGCGCCCAAGCGTCGACAATGTCAGCGCCGAGAAGACGCACCAGCCGGCCGGTATCAGCGCTGCAAGAAACCGCAGCCTGCTCTTGAGCAGAGCCACGGCGCCGAGCGTTGCGATTGCGGTCGGGTCGGGGGCGAGCCCGAAGACCTGTGCGCCCGCAATCGTGAAGCCGAAGGCCGGCGCCAGCAGCGGATAGAGGAAAAGCCCAGACGCCAGCACCGCGATCCCGGGGGCGAACTTCAATCGGTTGCCTTGCTGATCCATCAGTCCCGTGCGGCCGGCGAGGCCGAGCATCAGCAGGACGATCCCCTCGATCGCTGCCAGCACCGCGAAGTTAGCGCCGAGCCAGTTGATCGTCTGGTAGCGCCCGAGGAAGAATACGGCGGCCACCACAATCCACGCCGCTCCGAGAATGACGAAGGCAATCCGCGTGCCGACCGGAGCGCGGCGAATGACGAGCGCCAAGACGACGGCGGCCAATGCAAGCGCAACAAGTTGCACAGGCCAGAGGTCCTGATTGTGCAGAACGAACAGGCGCTCGTAGACCTGAGGCGAGAAGAGCAGAAAGTCGGACAGAGAATAGCTGGACCAGCCACCCATCTCAAAGCCGCCCGACGTAGTCGGCTATCCGTTTTCGCATGCCTGCATCCGGCAGCGGCCCCGCGGCCGAAGCCAGGTTCTCCTTGACGTGATCGACACGGGTGGTCGCTGGAATGGCGCAGGTGACGGCGGGGTGGGAAACGATGAACTTCAACAAGAGTTGCGGCCACGAGCCGGCACCGATTTCGGCGGCGAACGCGGGCAGCGGTTTATCTGAAAAGCGCCGGATAAGATCGCCGCGCTGATAAGGCCGGTTGACGATCACCGCAATGCCGCGTTCGCGCGCCAGGGGGAGGAGGCGCTGTTCGGGCTCCCGGTCCAGCACATTGTAGGTCAGCTGCACGAAGTCGATGTCATGGCCCGCCATGATCGCTTCAAGCTCCCGGTGCCGGCGGCCGTGCGACGTGGTGATCCCGATATAACGGATTTCTCCGGCGGACTTCTTTTCTGTCAGCATTTCGAGATGGGCTTCCCACGCAAGCAGGTTATGCACCTGCATGAGGTCCATGGCGTCAAGCCCCCACAGCTTGCGCGTCGCGTCGAACTGCGTCGCCCCTTCGGCCGCAAAGGAGGTCCAGATCTTGTCGGCTGCGAAGGCCGGCTTGGGGTCGCCAAGCTTCCTGAGCGCGTGACCGATGGTCGCTTGCGACGAACCGTACATCGGCGAGGAGTCGATCAAACGTCCGCCATTCTCGAAAAAGGCGGCGATCACCTTCGTACTTGCGTCGAGAAGCACCGGGTCGTTGCCGACGTTGAACGTGATCCAGCTGCCAAGTCCGACTACCGGGACAGCCTCCCCGGTCGAGGGGATGGGGCGTGAGATCGGCTTTGCTGCCGTCGCCGCCGACAGCCGGCGTGCGCCAAGGCCGGCGATGCCTGCGACGCCTGAAACGGCGGCGGCTCCAAATCCCCGCAGTATCGTTCTGCGTTTGAGCAGCATGTTCCGCTTCCCCTTTCAGTCAAGCGCTGTCGAAGCTTGCGCACAGGGGAACTTGGCCATCCGACGGTCCAAATGCAACTTTCGTGAGATGGCTTCCGTTGAAACCAGCACTGCTCCGCCCTGCAATAAGATCAGCGGCGTTTTCATTTTTCCTGGGCCGGTTCAGCCCCGGATCTCGCCGCCCGTGGCTTTCTTGACGGCCGCGATGACCTTCTGCGAAACCGCCTCGATGTCCTTGTCGGTAAGCGTTGCGGAGCCCGGTTGAATCGTTACCTCGATTGCGAGCGATTTCCTGCCTTCTTCGGCAAGGCGACCGCCTTCGAAAACGTCGAAGAGGCTCACGTCGGCAATGAGTTTCTTGTCGGCGCCAAGTGCCGCCTTGACGAGGTCTCCGGCGGCGACGGCTTTTTCGACGACGAAGGCGAAGTCGCGGCGGACCGGCAGGAGATCGGACTGCGGCAAGGCTGCGCGCGTGCGCGACTTCTTCTTTTCCGGCGGCAGCGCGTCGAGGAAGATCTCGAAGCCGACGACAGGCCCATTGACATCGAGGAAGGCAAGCGTCGCCGGGTGGAATTCGCCGAAGTGGGCAAGCGCAATCCTCGGTCCGAGCCGGATGACGCCGGAGCGGCCCGGATGGAACCATGCGGGTGCGTCGCGGGTGAGCATGAGCTTGCCGGGATCGAGGCCGAGTGCGGCAAGCACGGCCGCCACATCCGACTTCGCATCGTAGAGGCCGGCGTCGCTCGCCGCGCCATCCCGCCAATGGCGACCGCTGCCCGTGAACAGCGCCGTGCCGGCGCGCACGCCGCAGGCTATCTGGCGCTGGTCTTCAGGCCTGGAGCCGGCATAGGCCTGACCGAGTTCGAATAGGCCGACATCGGCAAAGCCGCGATTGCGGTTGCGCTGCACGGCCGTCAGCAGGCCCGGCAGCAGACTCGGGCGCATGTTGGAAAGTTCGGTCGAGATCGGGTTGGCAAGGACGAGTTCGGCCTGGCCGCCGCCGAACGCCTTCGCCTCGCTTGCGGGCACAAACGACCACGTCACCGCCTCGACAAGGCCGCGAGCGGCGAGCGTACGGCGGGCGCGGCTCGCACGGCGCTGTCTGGCTGTGAGGACGGGACGTGCGACGCCAGTGACGCGCGGCAGCGGTGTCGAGGGGACGTTGTCGATGCCGGCAATGCGGGTGACTTCTTCGACCAGGTCGGCGGGACCGTGGATGTCCGGGCGCCAGCTTGGGACGGCGACCTTCAACTTCTCGCCCTTGCCGGAGATTACGCAGCCGAGCGCCTCGAGCGTCTTCCTGATCTCTGCGGTCTTCAGCTGCAGCCCGGTGAGGCGCGCGACGAGAGACGTGTCGAATTCGATCTTCAGATCGGGCTCGGGCGGCTTGCCGGCGATGCGGGCGCGCGAAGGCTCGCCGCCTGCGAGCTTTAGTATCAAGGCGGTCGCGAGATCCAGGCCGGGCAGCACGGAGGCGGGATCGACGCCGCGCTCGAAGCGGTAGCGGGCATCCGTGACGAGGCCGGTCTTGCGGCCGGTCGCGGCGGTGCGAAGCGGATCGAACCAGGCGCTTTCGATGAGCACGTTGGTCGTATCGCCGGTGCAGCCGGTATCCTCTCCGCCGATGACGCCGCCAAGCCCGAGCGGGCCGCTGTCGTCGGCGATCACGCACATCGTGTCGTCGACGACATGGGTCCTGCCGTCGAGGCCGAGGAAACTTTCGCCGTTCCTGCCCAGGCGCGCGCGGACCGCTCCGGTCAGCTTGTCGGCGTCGTAGACGTGCAGCGGACGACCGCGGTCATACGAGATGTAGTTCGTCACATCGACGAGCGCGTTGATGGGGCGCAGCCCAATGGCTTCGAGGCGGGCGCGCAGCCAATCGGGCGAGGGGCCGTTCGCGACACCCTTGACGTAGCGGCCGGCGAACACCGGGCAGGCGTCGGCGGCGTCGCTGGAAAATTCCAGTTCGATATCGACCGGACAATCGAAGCCGCCCTCGACGCCCTTCACTTCGGGTTCGGGCTTCAAGGTGCCAAGACCGGCCGCGGCGAGATCGCGGGCAATGCCGCGCACGCCGGTGCAATCGGGGCGGTTCGGGGTGAGGCCGACTTCGATGACCGGATCGTCGAGACCGGCGGCGGAGACATAGGTTTCTCCAATCTTGCCGGAATAGGCCTCATCGACTTCGATGATGCCTTCGCTGTCGCCGCCGAGTTCGAGTTCGGCGGCCGAGCAAATCATGCCGTTGGAGACGACGCCGCGGACCGGTCGCTCGACCAGCGTCAAATCGAGGCCCGGCACATAGGTGCCGATGGGGGCGAAAACCGCGAGCATGCCGGCGCGCGCGTTGGGCGCGCCACAGACGACCTCGACGGGTTTGCCGCCGGGCGTCGTTTCGACCTGCAGCACCTGCAGCTTATCGGCGTCGGGATGCCGCCGTGCTTCGAGCACGCGCGCGATGCGGAATGCGCCGAGTTTCTCGCCGGGATTCTCGATGCCATCGACCTCCAGCCCGATCGCCGAAAGGGTCGTCGAGATTTCATCGAGGGTGGCGTTCGTGTCGAGGTGATCCTTCAGCCAGGACAGCGTGAATTTCATGATCGTCGTGCCTTCAGCGGTTGTAAGTTGTGCAGCGAGCCCGGACGGGCTTCACGAGGAAGTGGAGCGGTCGCGGCGCGGCGACCTGAGACGCAGGCGCAGACCCCGGCGGCGCAGACCGGCGCGCTTCGGCGGCGTCAGGCCGTAGGCTTCGCGCGCACGCCGGATGCGCACCCAGATCCAGACGAACGACACCAGAATGCGCATCAGCGTCAAGGCATAGTAGATCCGGAACACGAAGCAATAGACCACAAACCAGCTATTGGCCCTGTTCATGAGGATCGGGGAACTCGACATCTCGAAATGCTCCATGATGTCGAAAAAACCGCCGCGCAGCACAAGGTCGAAGGTAAACATCGCCGAGCCGAGCGGCCCGGCCGTGACGGGCTCGCCGTTGCGGTAGACGAACAACTGATAACCGTCCGATTGCAACAGCAGGCAACTCACGGTGAACAGCACATAGAAGACAAGCATCGAGATGCCCATCGAGCGGTAATAGAGCAGTGCGTGGCGCAAGGTATCGACGCTGAAGCCGTACTGGACCCAGCTGTCGAGATCCCGGTGCTTGGTGTCGTGGTAGAACCACGTCAGCACGGCGACGACGATCATCGCCACCGAGAGCAGAAGCGCGAACGTGAGGGAGAGTGTCATCACCCGTTGCGCAGGCGGCTCAGAAGGTCGGGCGTCGGGAAACTGTCGGCGGGCAGGCCGTACTTGATCTGCATTTCCTTGACCGCGCTTCGCGTCTTGGAGCCGATGATGCCGTCGATCTTGCCGACATCGTAGCCGCGACTGGTGAGGATACGCTGCACGTCCTTGGCGTCCTCCACGCTGAGGATCGGGATATCGCGCTCACGGCCCTGCATGGAACCCGCGCCGGCGATGCGCGTGGCGAGATAGGCGGCGGTGATGCAGTAGGTCAGCGAGTTGTTCCACTCGACGTAGATGTTGAAATTCGGATAGGCAAGGAAGGCCGGACCCTTGTGGCCCATGGGCAGCAGCAGGGAAGCCGGCAGGTCATCGGACGTCAGCGGCGACCCGTCGGCCGCCGTGACACCCCAGGCCGCCCACTCAGAGCGCGGCAGCTTGAGGTCGAGATCGGCCTTCTCCCACGGCAGCTTGCCCGGCACGCGGACTTCCTGCAGCCAGGGTTCGCCACGCCGCCAACCGAGATGCTTGATGAAGGCGGCCGTCGTGCCGATGATGTCGGGGTCGCTGGCAAACAGGTTGCGCGTGCCGTCGCCGTCGTAGTCGACGGCGTGTTCCAGATAATGCTTCGGCAGGAACTGGGTCTGTCCCATCTCGCCGGCCCATGAGCCGATCATGTCTGACGGCTTGACCCAGCCCTTGTCGAGAATCTTCAGGGCCTCGATCAGTTCGCCGGTGAAGAGCTCCTTACGGCGGCAATCGTAGGCAAGCGTCGCAAGCGCGCGCAGGATCGAATAGTCGCCCATGCCCTTGCCGAAGTCGCTTTCGAGGGCCCAGAAGGCGGTGATGATCTCCGCGGGCACGCCGTAATCCTTTTCGGCGCGGTCGAAATATTTCCTCAGCTTGTTGATCTTCTTGCGGCCGTTGGTGACGCGGTTTTCGGTCGCGAGCTTTTTCGAGAAGGTGCCGAAGTCCTGGGCGAAAAAGCCCTGACGGCGGTCCCGGGCGATGATCTTGGGGTCGAGTTCGATACCGTCGAGCGCGTTCGAGATGGTCCGCTCGGAGATGCCGGCGGCGCTGGCTTCGCCCTTGAAGCCCTTAAGCCAGGCAGGGAAGCTGGCGGTGTTCTGACACTCCGCCGCAGCGGGGCTGCCGACCAAGGCGACCGTGCCGAACGCCATCATGAGGATTGCGGCCGCGCGGCCGATTGCCAGTCTCACCATTGCCTGTCTCACCCGTTGTTTCCCTCGTTCGCTCGCGTCACGAATTGACCCGAAACGAGCCCGCCGAACCTGAACGCCTTGGAGCTTTGCCGTCAAGCGGTCGGCGTGGGTCAAAGATGCACGCGCCGTGGCCTGCGTTTCAATTCGTACCGCATCGAAAGACTTCAATAAGACCATGATTTGGCAATGACCTGCATCAGAAGATTTGATGGCAAATTGCTGACCATGCCGGCGCGATCCTGGAAGTTTTAAGCGCTTCTTCAGCCGCGATACTTAATGTTTTCACAGCCTAACCTTACTCCAAGGAGCCTTCACGCGATGTTCGAGTGGGTCCAACATCAGCTGACGCTGCTGATCGCGTCGCCTCTGTATCCCGTCTGGAAGCTGTTCAACGACGGCGGCACCCGGTACTTCTGGGTCTACATCGTCACCGGGCTGGTGCTGACCGGCCTCATCTATTGGCGCGACAAGACTGCCGCACCAACGGCCCGCATGCTGTTCGATCGCCAGACGTGGCTGAGCCAAAGCTCCAAGAACGACTACTTCGTGGTGATCATTTCGGCGATGCTGCGCCTGACGATCCTGTCGTGGGCCTTCCTCAATCACAAGGTCATCGCGACATCGGTGACCTCGTTCCTCGTCTGGCTCGGTGTCGAAGGCCATGTCAACGACGGCTATGCAGTGGCGCTCGGGCTGATGCTCACTGTGACGCTTTTCATCGTCGACGATTTCATCAGGTTCTTCGGTCACTGGCTGATGCACCGGATTCCGGAACTGTGGGAATTCCACAAGGTCCACCACTCCGCGGAACATCTCAACTTTGCGACTGCCGAACGCATTCATCCCGCAGAGACAATCATCACGACGTTTCTTGGCGCGCTGTCGATCGGGACCGTCAACGGGGTTTTCATCGCTTTGTTCGGCGATACGCTGACCGTCGAAACGGTATTTGGAGCGAATATCTTCCTCGTCGCCTTCAACGTCTTCGGAGGCGTCTTGCGGCATAGCCCGGTGTGGCTCTCATTCGGGCCGACGCTGGAGCGCTACTTCATCAGCCCGGCGATGCACCAGATCCACCATTCGGAAAAAGTCGAGCACTTCGACAAGAACATGGGCGGTGCACTCGCCGTCTGGGACCGCCTGTTCGGCACGCACTACATCCCGAAGGGCCGCGAGGTCGAGAGTTTCGGCATCGGCGAAGAAACCCGCGATTTTCGCTCGCTCGGCGTCATCTATCTGCGCCCGTTCGCGCGCTCGCATGACATGATCAAGGGCCGCATTGCACGCCTTATTGGAGAGCGCGGCAAGGGCTCGACGCAATCGCCGGTGGCCTGAAGGCGGCCTGGAACACAGGAAGGCGCGTTAGCCCGAGCGGCCAGCGCGCCTTCTTGTTCTCATCGCAGTGGGAGCCGAAGCGACCTACTTCTTTTTCTGATCGCCGGGCAAATTGGCCGACCACATCGACATCGCGGAGGCCATGTTCCGCTGCCACATCTCGGCGGCCTGCATCCACATCTGGAAAGGCGCCATGGCCATGCCGCTCATTCCCGGCATCTGGCCCAAACCCGGCATCCCAGGCATGCCCGGCATGCCGCCGCCCATACCCATCTGCTGGAACTTCTTGAACTGCTCCATGAAGTCGGCTGGATTGGCCATCGCCATGTCCGGCGATTTGACCTGCTTCGACCAGGTGTCCATCAGCTGATCCATCATCTGGAGTTGCATGCGGGAGGCTTCCTGCATCTGGTCGCGGGCGGCATCGATCATGTTCTCCGGCCAGCCCATCGCGCGGCTCGCCTGGGCCATCTGGTCGAACACCTTCGTCGAATAGTCCTCGTTCGCCTTGGCCATGTCGTCGCGCCATTGGGAGAGGGCCTCAAAGGCGTTCGTTGCAGCTTTGCGCGCCTCATCGGACAGACCCTGGGCATTTGAGAATTTTGAGTTCGCCATATCGATTTCGCTCCTCGCGATGGATTGCAGCTGTGAATATTCGGTTTTGCTGTCTAACCTGACCTCGTTTTTGCGATGCCCATTCTAGGGCGTTGCTGCAGGCGGCTAATTGAATGCGGCCCTTCCTTTTTTGCGCCATAGTGTCGCAGAATTGGGCGGGGCTCGCAAATATCCTGCACCGGCCTTCGCCGAAGGACGCCCAATAGCCTGAAAACCTATAAAGATCAGTTTCTTGCCGATGGGAAGCGGCGGCAGTTGCCGGTCGCGCCCATCGGCTGTCTTCGTGATTAGTAGTCGGCGCCGTAGGAGACCGGGCGTGGCGACCTCGGCTTCGAACCGGCTTTCTGCTGCGGCCTGGAGGCGGTACCGGCGCCGCGGTTGCCACCGTCGTTGCGCGGCTTTGCGTTGGCAGGTCGCGGGGCAGCGATGCCGTCGACGCCGCGCTCGCCGCGCGGAGCCGAGCGGCTGTTGCGCGCGCCTGCATTGCCGTCGCGATTTGCGGACGGTGCGGCCTCGTTGCGCCAGCGATTGTCGCGCTCTTGGGGCGACCAGACCTTTTTCATCGTCGACCGTTCGGAGCCCTCCGCGCCGATCGGAGGGCGTTGGCTGTGAGTGCTGTCGCTCGCACCGGCTCCGGTCGTGCGGTCATCGCTGTGACGCCGCTCGGCCCTGTCGGTTGTGCCCGAACGGCTTGCGGGGCGGTCGTCACGGCGAGGGTTGCGGTCCGGATTACGGCCCGAGTTGCCACGAGCGTTCTGGCTGGAACGGACGCGCGGCGGTTCCTTCGTTACCGCAAGCGTCTTGTCGCTGCGGCGATCCTCGGTCGGGATCGTCTGCCGCGTCAGCCGTTCGATGGCACGCAGAAGTTCGCGCTCGGCGCCGTCGCACAACGAGATGGCGCGGCCAGAAGCGCCGGCACGTGCCGTGCGGCCGATGCGGTGAACGTAGGCTTCGGGTACTTCGGGCAGTTCGAAGTTGACGACGTGCGAGACGGCGTCGATGTCGATGCCGCGGGCCGCGATGTCGGTGGCCACCAGAACGCGGGTCTTGCCGGTCTTAAACGATTCAAGGGCGCGTTCGCGCTGGCGCTGACTCTTGTTGCCGTGGATCGCCGCGGCGCCGATTCCAGCGGCCTCAAGGTGGCTTGCGACGCGATCTGCACCGCGTTTGGTGCGGGTGAAAACGAGAGTGCGTTCAAGCTCGGTGTTGCCGAACAGTTCAACGAGGAGTGCGCGCTTCTTGGCCGCCTCGACGAAAATGACGCGCTGGTCGATGCGGTCCGCTGTCTTGGAAATCGGCGTCACCGACACCTTGACCGGGTTGGGATTCAGGAGTTCGTCGGCAAGTCCGGCAATCTCGTTCGGCATGGTGGCGGAGAAGAACAGGTTCTGGCGGTTCTTCGAGAGTTGTCCGGCGATGCGGCGGATCGGCTTGACGAAGCCCATGTCGAGCATCTGATCGGCTTCGTCGAGGACGAAGATCTCGGTGCCCGAAAGGTCGATCGTGCGCTGGCCGACGTGATCGAGCAGACGGCCGGGCGTAGCAACGAGGACGTCGACGCCGCGCGACAAGGTCTGGATCTGCTTGCGGATGTCGACGCCGCCAAATACGACCGCGACCTTGATGTCGAGATAGCGTCCATAGACGCGGAAACTTTCGGCGATCTGGGAGGCAAGCTCGCGGGTCGGCGACAGCACCAGTGCGCGGCAGCCTTTGCGCATCGGCTCGCGGCGGTTGAGCGACAGGCGGGTCAGGATCGGTAGCGCGAACGCTGCCGTCTTGCCGGTGCCGGTCTGCGCAATGCCGAGCAGGTCGGAACCTTCCAGGACAGGCGGGATTGCCTTTTCCTGGATCGGAGTGGGGATCGTATAGCCTTCGCCGTCGAGCGCCTTGAGAATAGGCGCGGCGAGGCCGAGTTCTGCGAATTTCATGTGGTAGATAGCTTTCAATGTGGCCCGCAAAGCCAGGCGCGAGCATCGGCATCATGCCGGTGCGCGTCTGGCCACGGGTCCGTCTGTCAATGGACCAGGGGGCGCACGATCGATTTCGCTCGCCCGGTCAAGGTCCGGTTCGACTGGGGACGCGCCCCGCGTGTCCTGGGCTGTCAGATGAAGTCTTTATCGGCGTGCTCAACAGGGGGCAGAGAACGGTCGGAACGGATACATTGCCGGACCAAGTAATGCCCTTCACGCGGCTGGAGCGCCGAGACCGCTTCAGTGAAGCGATGGCTCTGCATGACATGTTGCACTGCACAAGTCAAAGGAAAAGTGGGTACGTAGATGACGCATCCATAGATTCGCACGATAATTGCGGCATTGCAGCAAAGGAGCGAAACACCTTGGACGCTGGTGTAATTTGTCGCGCCATCCGGGCTATCCATAACTGGAGCCACCTTCCAAAGCCCGCGACAGGGGCTACAACCCGAAAGAATTCGCGCCGGTCGAATGAATAGCGTCTGTGAACCCGCCATAGTTACAGGGTGTGGGCCATCTTGCCGGGAGCTATAAAGTGCACAGCTCGACCAGGTGCTTATCGATCGTTGTTTTCTTCATGAGAAAGCCCACCTATTTCGCGGCCGGTTGGTCTTAGACTATTTTAATGATGACTTTATCAGGCGATGGAGATGACGGCCTGCTTCACGAGCGGCGGCTTTGAACTTTTCGCTTTGCCCACGGCTCATCATGCTGATCCTGCTGTCGCTGTCGCGTGCCTAAACCTTGCTCTCTGAATCACAACATCTGTTTCTGTAATCTCATACACTACGTCAACAGTGGCTCTGTTCACGATTGATGTAGCGGCTCAATCTCCGAGCGCCTCGGCGATGGCGTGAGCGGGTGTCAGGCGAGCGCCGTCGCGCTCGATCATCCGACGCCACCCGAGGTAGGTGCCGAGATACTTCGAGGCGACGC
>JAHJQI010000193.1 GCA_018819265.1 Alphaproteobacteria bacterium | reverse complement strand
GGATCGCCTCCCTGGGTCCAATACGCTTCTGGCCCGGCGTCCTGTGGACAGTCGGCACATTCGTGGCCGTTCTCGTCGCCTTCGTCCTATTTGCCGCCGTGACGCTCTGGACTGACGCCACCTTGTTCGGGTGGTATCCCGACTGGCTCCAGCACGACGCCGGTATCCTGGCCAGACCTGAAAATGCCGTTCACACCGTGCTGGCGATTGCCGTCACCATCGTGCTCGTGCTGGTCGTCAGCGTGACCGAAGAGGTCTATTTCCGTGGCTACCTGTTGCCGCGTCTGGGACGGTACGGCCTCGCAAGCGTTGCGCTCAACGCCCTGTTGTTTGCTGTCTATCATTTTGCCACGCCTGGTGCGCTGGTGCAGCGCGCGGCCATGACGGTGCCACTCGCTTTCTCGGCGGTGAAGTCCGGCAGCCTGATCCCCGCGATCGCGGTGCATGTCATTGCCAACGCCGTTGATACCGCAATGCGACTCGGTGCGTCAGCAGGGTGAATAGGAAGGCATCAGGCATGGGGTCAGACCAGCAAGACGTCCGGCAACCGCCGCGAACACGATGCCTTTCGCCCTCCGTCAGCAAGCTAGTCATACTTTTGTGGGAGCAAGGCGCCTTGCCGTTCAACCACTCCGAGACAGAAGCACAAGCTCGAAGACAATGTCGCGGACGGCTTATCCAGGGCCTGAAGGCAACGCCGGTCTCGGCCACGAACAGGTGACGGAAGCGCTCTACGGACAGAGTCATATGCGACGAGATATCGGCAAGAGCCGCGGTCGGAATTAAGTAAAGGTTGTCCGACAACGGACTTGTGGTCGTAGGGAGAGGTAACAATGAGTGTGGTTGATGACCTTCTGTCGCTGCGACTTGAGGACAGCCAAGGCAGCCGGATACAGGACATCGCTCGGCACGCGCAGCGCCTCACGCATATGTCCTCACGGCTGCGCGGAGCAATCGTCCAATACAGAGACCAGTTGCTGCGGGAACTCGACCATCGCAGAACCCTCGACAGACTGGCCAGTCGGATGGCAGACGGTCTCTTCCTGTTCCTGGCCGACCAGTATCAGTACCTGGATCTTGAAGAAGCCCAGCGCCGCGAGCTGCGCGAGCTATACCGCAGGCTACTCGATGATTTCCGTGATTGGCTGTGGACGGCGCCCCAACGCTTCACCTGTTGCCCACCGCTTTCCGGTCATCACAATCGCCTCACCGAGTGGACTCGGCGCGCACTTCACGAGGTAGGAGGGCTGGGTTGGGCAGACGCCTCGGACAAAGTTGTGATGTGCGGTACGTACAGCCCCGAGCTCCAGCTTGAGCTGCTGCATCTCGACATCGACACGCTCGCTCAACCGGTGCTCGATCTCGGCTGCGGGCGAGAAGCACATTTGGTGCAATTTATCAGGAGGATGGGCGTATCGGCCTATGGCTTTGACCGACTCGTCACTGACGCACCGGGAGTCACCAGAGGTTCTTGGTTCGAGGCGCCGCTCGACGAGAGGTCGTGGGGCACGGTCATCGCCCACTTGTCCTTCACCTTGCACTTTCTCAACGCGCACCTTGTTCCTTCCGATCGGGCCGCGCGATACGCGCGACAGTACATGCGCATCCTCGGCGCCCTCAGGCCGGGCGGTTGCTTCGCCTACGCACCCGGATTGCCGTTTATCGAAGAGCTCCTCGATCCGCGTGAATATGAAATCCGAACCGGCCTGATTTTTTGCGGTACGGGCGCCGGCTCCCAGCCTCTGCTCAACATCGATTGGACATTTACGCAGATCGTGCGACGCAAGTCCGTTCGATGAAATGGCGGCGTCTGTTCGGACAGCGCCTGCATAACAGGTCAGTCTACAGAAAGATGATGTCTGCTTTTGAGCTCGGCCAAATAAGCCATCCCAACGACCGGAATTGTGCAGGGTTTCGGGTGCCGCTTGGCGTACGAAAGCCTCTAATGCAGGAACCCGCGGGCCGCAGGCGGTGAGCTATGGGGATTTCGATTTTCGGCTGGTCTTTGGGATGACGCAACCGCTGTCGGGAAGCACCCGGAT
>JAHJQI010000192.1 GCA_018819265.1 Alphaproteobacteria bacterium | reverse complement strand
GCTATCGCATATGACTGGGCGACCCCCTCATCCGGCGCTTCGCGCCACCTTCTCCCACAAGGGGAGAAGGGAAAACTGTGCCGGTTCCTCTATTTTCCCCTCTCCCTTTGGGAGGGCTTTGCACAGAGGCTGAGCGATGATTCCCTTATTGAAAGGGCAATGGAGATGATTCGCATGGTCGATCGTGTACTTGGTCAGCTGAGCCTTGCGGACGGGCTGGTTTGGTCGGAGGAGACCGCGCTTGACAGGATTGTGCGGGTGATCGACTGGAGGCCGGTTGAGGCTCTGCTGGGTCAGCGCAGCGGGCCGGGGTCGGGCAACACCAGTTATCCAGCCGGGACGCTGCTGCGCTGTTTGTTGCTGGGCGTGTGGAACGGATTGGCCGACCCGGCGCTGGAGGCGCAGCTGCGCGACCGGCTGTCGTTCCGCCGCTTTGCCGGCTTCAGCCTGTCGGACAGCACGCCGGACCATTCGACGCTGTGGCGCTTCCGTCAGGAGCTCACGCACGACGGGCTGATCGACAAAGTCTTCGAGGAGATCAACCGGCAGTTCGAGCACAAGGGCCTGATCGTCAAGCGCGGGACGCTGATCGACGCCTCGTTCCTGCAGGCCGCGGCGCGCCCGCCGGCGAAACCGAACAAGGGGGATGCGGCGGCGGCGCGGCCCTCGGCCGATGCCGATGCGCGCTGGGGACGCAAAGGCAACAAGAGTATGTTCGGCTACAAGGTGCACACCGGCGTCGACCAAGCTCACACCCTGATCCGGCGCATGGTCTTTACCGACGCCTCGATGACCGACACCGAGCCGGCCGACGGGTTGATCAGCGGGGACGAGAGGGCGGCCTATGGCGACCAGGCCTACTACACCCATGCCCGGCATGCGCGGCTGGTCGCGGCCGGTATCAAGGACCGGCTGATGCACCGCCCCAACAAGCACCATCCGCTCACGCCACGCCAGAAGCAGCGCAACCGGCTGATCGCCAAGGTGCGTTCGGCGGTCGAGCGGCCGTTTGCCGTGTTCAAGCAGCACTACGGCATGCGGCGGCTGCGCTTTTTCAACCTGGCGACCAACCGCACGCACTGCATCCTGGCCGGTTGCGGCTACAACCTGGCGCGCGCGACCGCTGTGCTCGACCCAAAAGGCGAGCCGGCATGAGGCACGGTGCGGCCAGTATCGGCCAAGGCGGCCGCCTGCGGTCCCTATTGGGCGGGCAAACACCCCGCCAAGCGGGCCGGCGGCGGGGCAGTGCCGTTCAAAAATCGCCTCACCCGCCAAGTGCCCCAAATTAAGCCGTCTGTGCAAAGCCCTCTTGATGGGAGACTTGGGAGCGGTCAGATCTCGCTCCAGTGGAGCGAGATCAGCGAGCAAGGCCCGGAAGGGCGGGTGAGGGTGGGGCCGCCAGCGTTGAAATCTCATATGCAATTCCCCCACTTCGGGGGAGAGATAGGCGGTGGCGATTCCATCACGACACAGCATGCCCTAGACTCCTTCACGTTTAGGTAGAAGCGTACCCTGCGTGGGCGATGTAGTTTGCGCATTCGTTAGGGGAGATGGTCTGGACCAAGGCGCCGATGTATCTCCAAGTGTCCTGGACTGATCGCTTCTGGGCCATGCGCATCCAGTGCTTGATCTTTGAGAAGGCCTGCTCGATCGGGTTGAGGTCGGGCGAGTAGGGCGGCAGGTACCAGAGCCTTGCGCCTCGGGCGCGGATGGCGCGGCCGATCTCGACGGATTTGTGGCTTCCCAGATTGTCCATGACGACGATGTCGCCGGGCGAGAGGGTGTCGAGCAGTTGCTGGGTGACCCAGGCCCTGAAGCAGACGCCGTTGATCGGGCCGTCGAAGACGCAGGGAGCGGTGATCCGGTCGTGCCTGAGAGCGGCCACGAAGGTCATGGTTTTCCAGTGGCCATGCGGAGCATAGCCGCGCAGGCGCTTTCCCCGAGGCCCCCATCCCCGGATCGGCGCCATATTGGTCTTGATCCAGGTTTCGTCGATGAACACCAGCCGTCGTGGGTCGAGATGGGGTTGCCAGCTCTTCCAGCGCTGCCGCCGCCGGGCGATGTCGGCCCGGGCCTGCTCAAGGGCGAACAGCGTTTTTTTTGAAGCTCAAGCCCTCGCGCTTCAGGAACAACCAGACCGCATTGTGCGAGACCTTGATCCCGCGCGCCGCCAGTTCGTCCTTCAGCCCGTGCAGCGTCAGGTG
>JAHJQI010000191.1 GCA_018819265.1 Alphaproteobacteria bacterium | reverse complement strand
GGTCCCCACTTGCGGCTTGGTTCGCTGCCAAACGTCAGGTGCAAAAGCTACACTAGAATCATAGAGTTGCTAGTGTTCCTCATGGTTCTGACATTTGCTCGCAACCCAGCCGCGCCGGGAAGCAAATGTCAGAACCGGAACACTAGGCCGATCAGCGGGGGAACATCGTGAGCAACGAAACCGGCAGCGGAGATGACAGGAACTCCGGCGGGGGTCGGCGAAAATGGCCGAAGCTCGTGATGGGTGCGATCGCGCTCGTGCTGTGTGCGGCGGTCGTCGCCTTCTTGATGCAGACGGTTGCGCCCGAAGGTCCCGGGCAGGACGCGGCGAACAAGCAGGCCGACGAAGTGCCCGCGCCAAGGGTCGTCACGGCGCAGGAGTACTTCGAGGGGAGCGGGCGCGCCGAAGTCCTGCCGGGAGTTGTCTCCGTGGCGCCGTCGACGCCCTGGCTGAAACTCGATTCCGGGATGACGTTGACGCGGATCGGGGTCGGCTCATGCCTTGGCCAGAACCAGCCGCAGCCGATCTGGGAAGGCGTGCTGCGTCTCGAACCGCGGCCGCAGTTGTTCATGATGATAGGCGACAGCGTCTATGGCGACATCAAGAGCCCGGGCGCGAAGGAGCTGGTACAGGCCTATCGCGATCAGGCGGTGCGTCCGGAACTGGCGAAGGCGCGCCAGGCGGTGCCGTTTCTTGCGATCTGGGACGATCACGACTACGGGGCCAACGATGCCGGCGCCAATTTTTCGCAGAAGACAAACGCGGCCAAGCTGTTCCACGATTTCTGGCAGATCGAACCGGAGCGGCCTGTCGACAAAGGCATCTATTACGCCCGGATCTTCGGGCCGGAAGGGCGCCGCGTGCAGATCATCATGCTTGATACGCGCTCATTCCGCTCGGAGTTCCAGAAGAAATCAGCCGGCTTCGGCTACTGGGGCAAGTTCGAACCAGTCGAGGATCCGGACCGCACCATCCTCGGCGAGGCGCAATGGACCTGGCTTGAAGAACGTCTGCAGGATGCCGCCGATGTCCGCCTCATCGTGACGTCGATCCAACTCATCGCCGAAGGCCACGGTTTCGAGCGGTGGGGCAACCTGCCGCTGGAACGCCAGAAATTCTTCCAGTTGGTCAACGATACCGGCGCCCGGGGTGTCGTGCTGCTGTCGGGCGACCGGCATTTCGGAGCGTTCTACTCGGGCAAGCTTGCCAATGGGCAGGTGTTGCCGGAGATGACGGCGAGCTCGCTGAACCGGTCGTACGGGCCCTCGCAGGACGGCCGTTCGGCGGAACGTCTCAGCCAGATGTACCACCAGGAAAACTTCGGCCTCGTCGATATCGACTGGCGGCAGCGAAAAATCGAACTACTGTTGAAAGGCATCGATGGTGAAACCCTTGACGGCATCACGGTGAAATTCGCCGATCTTGGAATTGACGAAAAGAATTGATGCGCAGCGGCCGTTCGCACCGGATCGTGACACATATCAATGTCGGGATGGAGGGCGCTGATCATATTCTGTCGCAGTTGTTCCATCGGATCCGGCGGTCGGCCGCCGGTGATATCAATTGAGGAGTTGCCCATGCGTGCGTTTGTATTTCTGATCGGTCTTCTGGCGCTTGCCGGGGCCGCCGTTGCGGACGGTGTGAAGACCTATACGGTCAAGGGTGCTTTCGAGGGGGTCGCCTTCGACGTCGAGTCGGCGATTGTCGACAAGGGACTTGTCATCGACCTCAAGGGCGATGTCGGGCAGATGTTGCAGCGAACCGGCAAGGACGTTTCCGAAAGCGCCAAGGACATCTACGTGGGGGCGAAGTATTTCGCATTCTGCTCGGCGGTGCATTCACGCAACATGATGGAAGCTGATCCCGACACGATGGGTCTGTGCCCGTATGTCGTGTTCGTCTACGAGACGAAAGCCAAGCCCGGCGAGGTCGTCGTTGGCTACCGCGAGCTCGATGACGATGTCGACGACAAGGCCGAGGACGTGCTTAAGGACATCAACAAGTGGCTCGATGGAATCGTGCGCGGCGCGATCGGTAAATAATCGTCAATGTCGATCGCTGAGGGGCGGTTGCACTCGATCTCATGTGAAGCGCAGCAAAATCCCGGTGGCATCGTCGGACCGCTTGACGCGCGGGTGAGCGGTGCAGTCAACATCGTCTGCCTCGATCTGGCGAAGCTCGCAAAGCAGTGATTCGAGGCCGCGGGACTTTGCGGCTTCGAACAACGAGCGCGCATCGTGGCGGGCGTAAATATCGATGAGACGGATGAGCCCGTCGGTGGCAAGCAGTGCGTGGGTGCCGGGCTCGACGTACAGCCTTCCTTGCGCGATG
>JAHJQI010000190.1 GCA_018819265.1 Alphaproteobacteria bacterium | reverse complement strand
GACGAAGAGGTGATCCGCCAGTACATCCGCAACCAGGAGAAGGAGGATCAGCGTCTGGAGCAGTTGAACCTCTGGCGCTGACCTGCCTACCTTCAGGTGGCACAAAACTCAGGGGCCGCGTCAGCGACCCCGCAAGCCGCCTCGGGCGGCCCCAACCTTAAAGCCCCCGGCTTTGCCGGGGGATATTTACTCGCTGTTTCCTTCGATTTCGAAGGGCATGGACGCAACCCGACGCCAATGTCCGGCGACGTTACGCGCGTTGACGGCACAACCCAGCTCCTGATGCGCGAGATCGGCCGCGTTATAGATTTTACGCTTGCCTTACCTGGAGTCGATGGGCGCGTTGCCCTCCTCGGCCATTCGATGGCGTCCGACATTATCGTGCGGAAAGCGATCGCCGATTCGCGCGTCGCCGCAACGGTGGCCGTGTCCATGTTTTCCGAGGCTGTCACGGCCTCCGAGCCGCCCAACTTCTTGATCATCACGGGAGAATGGGAGCACGACCTGCGCCAGGAAGCCCAGCGCAATATGCGACTGGCGGAGCCGACTGCGCGCGAAGGGATGACTGTCGGCAGTCCATCCGGAAGTACGGGACGGCGGGCGGTCGTTGCGCCAGACATCGAACATGTCGGCGTCCTCTATTCCGCGACTGCCCTTCGCGAGGTGCGCGCCTGGCTCGACGCCGTATTCGACCGCACGAGCAACGGCCCGGTCGCGGCGACAGGCGGCCCGATCGTCCTCTTGCTCATGGGAATCGTCATTCTCGCATGGCCGCTGTCGGGCTTGTTGCCGCGAGGCGAGACAGCGCCGCCCAAACTGTCGCTCAAGAATTTCCTCATGGCCTTCGTCATCCCGGCGGTGCTGACACCGGTCGTGCTGACTTTTGTCGAAACACACTTTCTGCCTGTGCTTGTAGCAGACTATCTGGCGGCGCATCTGTTCGTCTACGGCGTGCTTTCGCTCTGCGTATTGATGTGGTGCGGCATCGGCGTCGGTTCCGTCGCTTGGGTTTCGGCAATTGCACTCGCCGGGTACGGGATTTTGGTTTTTGGCGGAGTTCTCGACAGGTACGTCGCATCTTTCTGGCCAATAGAATCGCGACTCCCGATCATCGCCGCGATTGCGGTGGGAGCTTTGCCTCATATGCTTGGCGACAGCGCTGTCACAGAGGGTGGTCGAGCGCGACTTTGGCGCGTCTTCGCCGCACGAGGCGCGTTCATCGCGTCTTTGGGAGCGGCTGTGGCATTCGATCCGGAGCGGCTATTCTTTCTACTGATCATCATCCCGGTGATCGTCTTGTTCTTCACGATTTTCGGGCTGATCGGCGGTTGGGTCGGTCGAAGGACAGGCTCGCCGAGTGCGGTCGGCATCGCCCTCGGCGTGCTCCTGGCGTGGGCCATAGGAGTGAGCTTTCCGATGTTCGCACCGGAGTGAACCACCGCAGCTGTTTTGCTACCCATGTGCTACCCAATCGGGTTTTTAGGGTTGCTGCCGTCTTGCTAAGTTCTTGAAAAGGTTGGTTGCGGGGGGCCGCACTGGACGATACCGCCAGGAGACGTGGGTGTTCACAGCTGGGGCTTGAACAGACTCCACGGGGCCATGCTGCATGCCTCAGTCTGGCATTATTCATTGTCCGGACTGTAAAAATCCTAGCACTTTTTGGGCCCGACCGCTTGCGATCCGCTCGACTGCTCGATTCGGGCTGACGGGCGAAACGTGAATTCGGCGCCACCGTGCAATTTTGAACAACCGGATTCTCGCCAATCATCTGCTTGCGCGCGATCCAGGCCGGCTGCTTGCGCACCCAGCCGGATGAAACTGCGAAATCTCATATCGTTGAGCTTTCTATTTGGCTTTTTCCTGCCTTGGACGGTCCAGCGGATGGACGCGGCGCCAGCACGGCGAGGTCGGCGAGGTCTTGTTTGCGCTGGCGGACGCGGCGCTCGTAGCTCGCCTGGTTCTTGCGGCAGATCAGGGTGTGCGGTGAGCCCTTGCGCTCGGTGCGCATGTCGACATCGGCACGGGCGCGCTTGACCTCGGCTTCGATGTGGGTTCGGTGCTGCTGGGCGGCGCGCAGTGCCCATTCGGGCTGCAAGGGGTCGGCGAGGAACCGCGACAGGTCGCGGCAGTATTGGCACGCGCAGCCCATCTCGCTCGGCCGGGTCCAGTCGCGCGGCGGCTCGAGCGGCAGCGCGGATCGCGTGTGCAGGTGCTCGAGCACCGCGGCGTGGAGCATGCCGGCCGCAGGACCTCTCGGATGCTTGCCGCTCGCGAGTTGCTTCATTGCCGGAACCAGAACTGTGTCGAGATCGAAGTGGCGCGGCCACGCGAGAATATGCGTGCCGACCCGCTCGGCCATTCCCTTGTCCAGGCGGTCGACGACCGCGACGAGGTCG
>JAHJQI010000189.1 GCA_018819265.1 Alphaproteobacteria bacterium | reverse complement strand
AGTCATTCACGGCAACCACTTTGACGAACTTCTGAAAGCAGAGGGTACTAGTAGAATATTGAATCTAGTACCGCTTTTCGATCAGAAGTCCCTGAAAGCGGTTGACTGATACGACACAGGGACTTCTGATCGGCGGTACTAGTGTGATGATTTAGAAGTTCACTACGATCTGCGGCTCGGCCGAGAGCGAACTTCTGAATCTGAATCACACTAGCAGCTCTATGATTCTAGTGTCCCTTTTGTCTGCAAAATTCGCTCAGGCGGCTGCGGCAGAGCGGAGGCGAACTTTGCAGACGGAACACTAGCGCGGAACCTGGCCGTCTTTCAGTTCGGCACGTTTATCGGGATTTGTCACGCCGTCGGGCTGCGGCACGGCTGGAACTTCGGCGGGCTCGACGCCGTTGGCTTTACGCATGGCGTCGACCACTGTCTGCAGCGCCTTGCGGGTCTTGTCCGGTAACAGGCTGGCGGAGGCGGTTTCGCGGTTTGCAGGATCCTTGTAGGCTGGATCGGTCTGGCGCAGATAGGCTAGGCGCTGCATTTCGCCGATCTGCACCGGGTGCGGATCAAGGCCGGGAATGGTCGGTATGTTCATGTCCGTATGGGCGACCGACATGAAGGCCTTCCATGTTTGCGCCGGCAGACTGCCGCCGGTGATGCGGTTGGTTGGGCGGAAGTCGTCGTTGCCGAGCCAAACCCCGGTGACGTATTTGCCTGTGAAACCCATGAACCACGCATCGCGATAGCTGGAACTCGTTCCGGTCTTGCCGACGGCATGCGTGAAGTCGAGTTTCGCTCGCCCTCCGGTGCCCGCGTGGACAACCTCGAAGAGCATCTGGTTCATGTCTTCGGCAACGCGCTTTTCGAGAACCTGCGGCGCCGGCTTTTCATCGCGTTCGCGCGAATAGATCAGCTCGCCGCGCGAATTGACGATTTCGAGTACGCCGTAAGGCTTGACGAGCTTGCCGTCGTTGGCGAACGTCGCATAGCCGCCGGTGTGTTCGAGGACGGTGACGCCACCATCGCCAAGCGCCATGGAACAGGTTTTCTGCACTCCCGAGACGCCGAGCCGATTGACCATTTCCATCAGCTTGTCGCGGCCGATGGACAACGAAAGCTCGACCGCAGTTGTGTTGTATGATTTTGCCAGCGCATATTGCAGCGGTACGCGCGCCCCGCTGCCATAGCTGCCGTTGTAGTTCTTCGGTGACCAGCGCCCGCAGTTTCTCGATCTGTCACGAACCATTGTGTTGGGACGCATCCCCGACTCGAGCGCGATCGCATAGACATATGGCTTGAACGACGAGCCGGGCTGGCGGCGTGCCGAAGTCGCGCGGTTGAACTGGCTGACGCCGTAATCGGTACCGCCGACGATGGCGCGCACGGTTCCGTCGGTTTCCATGGAAACGAGAGCACCGGCGCGCGCACGCGCATAGCGGCCTTCGCCCTTGATTGTCGAGATCAGAGCTTCCTCGGCTGCCTTCTGCAGTTTCAGGTCGACAGTCGTGCGGGCCGTAAGCACGTATTCGCCCTTGCCGCGAGCCAGACGCTGGACCTCTTCGAAGGCCCAGTCGAGGAACCAGTCGGGGCTGTCAGGGTTGCTGTGCTCCACGATCTTGGCCGGGAACAGGCGGGCGTTGTGAACCTGCCCTGCCGTGTAGAACCCGGCTTCGACGAGGTTGGAGAGCACTTCGTTGGTACGAGCGCGCGATGCGGCAAGATCGACGTGTGGGGCGTATTTTGTCGGCGCCTTGAACAGGCCCGCCATCAGTGCGGCCTCGGCCATGCTGATGTCCTTGACCGGCTTGCCGAAATAGAATTGGGCTGCGGCCTCGACCCCGAATGCGCCACCGCCCATGTAGGCGCGGTCGAGATACATTTTCAGGATTTCGCGTTTCGAATGCCGGGACTCGAGAAGGAAGGCAAGAAACACTTCCTTGAGCTTGCGCTGGATCGAGCGTTCGGGAGACAGGAACAGGTTCTTTGCGAGCTGCTGCGTCAGTGTCGAACCACCCTGGACCACCCCGGACGCCCTGACGTTCTCCATCACGGCGCGTGCGGTGCCGAAGAAGTCGACACCGAAATGCTCGAAGAAGCGGCGGTCCTCCGTGGCCAGCGCCGCCTTGATCAGGTAGTCGGGAATTTCTTCGAGCGGCACCGCGTCGTTGTGCAGGATGCCGCGCTTGCCGATTTCGTTGCCGTTCTGGTCGAGGAAGGTGACGGCGAATTGACCGGTCTGATATTTGCTTTCGTCGAATTCCTTGAAGGCGGGAAGCGCCAGCGCATAAAGCAGCACGAGCCCGCCAGCACCGAGCGTCAGGCATTCGCAGGCAAGTTCGTTGGCGACCCGCTTCCATCCGGTCAGCTTGAAGCGGGCAAAGAAGCTCGAAGCGGAGTTCCAGGTATCGCGCACCCGCCCTGACGTTTCCGAGATCAGCGAATCGATCTTGGAATCAAGACTTAGCCAGTCGATGATGCGGTCGCGCCCACCCTGTTTGAAGAACCAATCGCTCAAAGCCTGCCGTCTCCGTTTGGCGAGGAGGAAAGGATCTGCTGCCGGCCACCAGATCCATCGTCTTTCCATACCTCACGGGGGGCGTCGAAACTAGCGCCGCGCGCATCCGGACCGTGATGTTTAAGGTAAAACGTGCTTCTGTGGCATAGGTGCGGCGCCAAGCAGCCGTCACGAGTGCTTGACCGCCCGGTAGAACACCTGCGAACGGTGCACCATGAACCACGAATCACCAGAAGCCTTCTGGCGCACCAAGACGCTTTCCGAAATGACGGCAAGTGAATGGGAGCAGCTTTGCGATGGCTGCGGGCGCTGCTGCCTGCTCAAGCTGGAAGACGAAGATACCGGCGATGTGTACCTCACTCGCCTTGCATGCCGACTACTGGATCTCGGCAAGTGCCGCTGCCGCGATTATCCGCGCCGACACGAACTGGTGCACGACTGCCTGTCGATTGATCCGGAAACGGTGGAAAAACTGAGCTGGCTGCCCGCTTCATGCGGTTATCGACGGATTTCCGAAGGCCGCGGTCTCGCCTGGTGGCATCCACTGGTATCAGGAGACCCCGACACGGTGCATCAGGCCGGTATTTCGGTGCGCGGCTGGGCAAGGCCGGAGACCCAGGCCAATTCCGAGGAGTTGGAACGCTACATCATTGATGACTTCGGCGAGGATTGACCGGGCAGCACTTATCCTCAGGTTGTCTGGAATGGGTTAGCCTGGATTGTTTGCGTTCAGAGAAATAGTGTAAGGCTTTGAAAAAACACACTTTACTTGTTGACAGCGTGCCGCTGTTCGAGTACTGTTTGTGTATGGCCGGAAGAGGCTGAGGCGAAAGCGCCCGCCATCTGATCCCGCGCCTATGAACATCCAAAATCGATCTCGAACGGGGCATCTTTGAACAGGGGGTGCGGCCAGGTGCATGTCGCATGATGAGGCGGCCTGGGCCGATATCCGTTGTGCCTATGAGAAGGGCGAAGAAACCGTCTCGCAGATCGCGGCACGGTTGGCGGTTTCGGCAGGGGCGATCTATCGGCGGGCCCGCCGCGACGGCTGGGCACGGCGTTCGCAGCAGCAACGCAACCACAGGACAAAGGCGGCAACAGCCAAACCATGCCGAACCCAAACGACAACCGGCGACGCCACGAGACGGCCCCGGCAGGACGCCGCATCCGCCCCCGGCCTCATCACAAGGCTCTACAACGCGATGGACGCGAAGTTGAAACGTCTCGAGGCGCGCATGGACAGCCATGAAGAATTGACCGCCGCAGAAAGCGAGCGGGAAACCCGGGAACTGGGTTCGATGATCCGAAGCTTCGAAAAGGTCACGGCGTTTGCGGCAGTCCTTGAAGAACGAGAAAAGCCCTCCAAACGCAAACACGTCGCCGCCGGTGATGCGGAGCGAATGCGCGAAGAGATTACGCAGCGCCTTGGACGACTATGCGCGGACCGGGACGCTAAGGACCGCTCTGGCACGTCTGAGTGACGACGCCATCGCGGCGATCCATGCCGACTGGCAGGTTTGGGCGCGCGACGATCAGTTGCCGCCACGATCCACCGCTGCCGGCGATCCGTGGCAGGTCTGGCTTCTGCTTGGCGGGCGCGGCGCCGGCAAGACCAGGGCCGGTGCCGAATGGATAAGGGCGCAGGCCCTCGGTATTGCGCCACTGTCGAACCGGCCGGCGAAGAGGATTGCACTTGTCGGCGAGACGATGGCGGACGTGCGCAGTGTCATGGTCGAAGGCGACTCCGGCCTGCTGTCGATCCACGCAGATGCCGAACGCCCGCGATTTGAACCTTCCAAGATGCAATTGACCTGGCCCAACGGAGCCGTCGCGCAGATGTTTTCGGCGGAGAATTCCGAAGGACTGCGCGGCCCGCAATTCGCGGTTGCATGGTGTGACGAGATCGCCAAGTGGCGCAACGGAGAGGAGGCCTGGAACATGCTGCAGTTTGCATTGCGCCTGGGCGAACACCCCCGTGTCGTCGCGACGACGACGCCGCGGCCGGTGCCGCTTTTGAAGCGCCTGCTGGCGGACGAAGCAACCGTCGTCAGCAGGTGTGCGACGTCGGCGAATGCCGCCAACCTCGCCCCCTCGTTCGTCGCCGAGATGACGCGGCGCTATGCGGGAACGGCGCTGGGCCGCCAGGAATTACTGGGCGAATTGATAGAGGACACCGAGGGTTGCCTGTGGCGGCGCGACTGGATCGAAGCCCAGCGGGTGAGATCTGCGCCGGCCTTGCGCCAGGTGGTGGTCGCGGTCGACCCGCCGGTGACGTCAACGTCGACCTCGGATGCGTGCGGCATCGTCGTGGCGGCCAAGGGCGAGGACCAGCGATATTACGTGCTGGCCGACCGCAGCGTGCAGGGACGCGAACCGCAGGTGTGGGCGCGGGCGGCGATCGCCGCTCGGCGCGATTTCGACGCCGACCGTATCGTCGCCGAGGTCAACCAGGGCGGCGACCTCGTTGTCGGTGTACTCCGACAGATCGAACCGGGAGTCTTCGTGCGCAAGGTGCGGGCAAGCCGCGGCAAGTGGGTCCGCGCCGAACCGGTCGCCGCACTTTATGCGGAAGGCCGCGTCGCCCATGTCGGCGAACACGCCGAACTGGAAGACGAGATGCTCAGCTTCGGCACTGACGGCAAGGCGCGGGGCCACAGTCCCGACCGTCTCGATGCGCTGGTCTGGGCCCTGACCGACCTGATGAACCCGGAACCGCCGCGACCGGCACTGCGCGCACTCTGAGTTATAGCGACCCGGCCAACCGCCGGAACCAATGCGAAAACCTGAGACAAGGAACTTCGGATGCCAGGCATTCTCGAAGCACTGGTGGGGCTGATGCCCCGCTGGTCGCTCAGTCACGACGAATCGAAGGCCAGCCGCGTCGGCGGACTCGTCTCGTTCAGTGGACCCGGCGAACCTGTTTGGAGCCCGCGCGATTATTCCACCTTCGCCCGCGAAGGCTTTGCGCAAAACGCGATTGTTTATCGATCGGTGCGCATGATTTCCGAGGCAGCAGCGTCAATCCCGTTGATGCTGTTCGAGGGCGACGAGGAACACGGCGTCCACCCGTTCCTTGAGCTGCTGTCGCAACCCTGCCCCGGCGCCACCGGAACCGACCTCCTCGAAAGCTTCTATGGCCACCTGCTCGTTGCCGGTAACGCCTACATCGAAGCCGTCGGCCTCGATGGCCAAGTGCGCGAACTTCACGTCCTGAGGCCCGACCGCATGAAGGTGATCCCGGGCGCAGACGGCTGGCCGGAGGGCTACGAGTACACGGTCGGCGGCAACTCGGTCCGCTTTACGGGCGAAGTGGCATCAGGTGTGCGCCCGATCCTGCACACGCGACTGTTTCACCCGCTCAACGACCACTACGGCATGAGCCCGATCGAGGCGGCGGCAACTGCAATCGATATCCATAACGAGGCCGCCAACTGGAACAAGGCGCTGCTCGACAACGCCGCGAGGCCATCGGGCGCGCTCGTCTATGCGGCCCGCGATGCGCATCTGACCGGCGAGCAGTACGACCGCCTGAAGAGCGAACTTGAAGCAGGCTTTGCGGGCGCGCGAAATGCCGGAAGGCCGTTACTCCTCGAAGGCGGGCTCGACTGGAAACCGCTGAGCCTCAGCCCGAAGGAAATGGATTTCATCGAGGCCAAGAACGCCGCCGCGCGCGAGATCGCGCTGGCCATGGGCGTGCCGCCGATGCTGCTCGGCATCCCCGGTGACAACACCTACTCGAACTACCAGGAAGCCAATCGCTCCTTCTGGCGCCAGACGGTGTTGCCGCTTGCCAACCGAACGGCCAAAGCGCTGTCGCGATGGTTGTCGCCGGCCTTCGGGGAAACCGCCCTGGAGCTGCGCCCCGATCTCGATCAGATCGAAGCCCTCTCGGTCGAGAGGGAAGCGCTTTGGGCGCGCATCGAAAAGGCAAGCTTCCTGACGCGCGACGAGAAGCGCGCGGCGGCCGGTTACGAAGCGATTGGTGAGGAGGTCGAAAACAACCTTGGCCCTTTTCCGGAAGCCTCGCAAGAGGCCAAAAGGTATGACCCAAGCCAACCGCGCGCCCCTGAAGGCAGCCCGAACGGCGGCCAGTGGGTTGGAGATGGCGGCGGATCGTCGGGCGCCTCCGATGCTTCCGTGTCGCGCGATCTAGGTCAAGTGCTCATTGCTCAGGCAGACGCCGGGTCAGGATATTCCGTTGACCTCGCGGATGACGAAGTAAATGGTGGACACACGATAAGCCGTCACGTCGGCAAGAGTGATCAACAGCTACTTTCACGCATGCAAAGAGAGCGGATTGAAACTCCGTTTTTCACAGTTGCCAGAAAAAGAGTCGGTACATTCAGCTCTCTCCAGGCGGCCACTAAGCTGGTCGGCGCCACCCTGTCGGCGAATCGCGATGCGGTGGAAAAGGTGAAGCGCGGAGATGTCGTAAGCGCATTCGTTACACATGTATTCGCTACCGAGACCGGCCGCGAGGCTTTTGCACCAAGTGCCCGAGCTAAGCCCACCATTCGAACGACTTTCAGTGTGGGTGTCGTCATCATACATGATCCTACATCGAAATCTGGATTGAGAATTGTCTCTGCTTATCCCCGAAACGACTAGGTCATGCAATGAAAATTCCAAAGGAAATCAATGACGTTTGCCGAAACTTCCATCAAGATATTCACCTCCATACAAAGACTTTGGACGATATGGTGGAATTTGCGACCAATGGCATTGGTGACACCGAGAGGAAAATTGTGGCGGCTTACCTTGATGAGATCCTAAGTGATCGCTTCAGCGACGACGACCTTAAAGACATATGGTACAAGACGCCCGCGGATGTGTATTTTCCAGAGGGTGGTCATTTGCGCCAACTGCTGGAAAAGATGCGGGAAGCACTTTCGAAGCAGGGCTAACCACAACGAGCCCGAACGGTAGTCTGTTACAGTCGCGACCGAACAACGCCACGCCGGCATCTGCCAGCGGGGCGTTTTTGTTTGGCCAAACGCGAACGCAAGGAGCCGGCCCCGATGGCAGGAAGAATGGATTGCCGCCTGGAGTTGAAATCGGCCGCATCGGGCTGGCGCATCTCGGGCTATGGAAGCGTCTTCGGCATTGTCGACGACAGCCGCGACGTCGTCATGCGCGGCGCCTTCGCAAGAAGCCTTGGCAGGCGCGGCGCGCGCGATATCCGCATGTTGTTCCAGCACGACCCCGGACAGCCGATCGGCATCTGGGACGTGGTGCGCGAAGAACAGCGCGGGCTTTACGTCGAGGGCCGGCTGGCACCCGGATCGGCGCGTGCCGCCGAAATCGCTTCGCTATTGCGGGCCGGCGCAATCGACGGATTGTCGATCGGCTTTCGTGCGCTGAAGGCCAGGAACGATCGCGTCAGGAAGACACGCGAACTGGTCGAAATCGACCTGTGGGAGGTCTCGGTCGTGACCTTCCCGATGCAGCCGCTGGCGCGAGCCCGGCTCGACGAAGGAACCGGCGCTGCCGGCAACCTGGCGGTGCGCGGGCGAACTCCGCTCGCACGCCGCATGCGGGAGGCCGCAAGGCAGCTCCTGGACTGACCCCCGAAACGAGACGAGGACAAGTGAACTGATGGAAAGGACGCAATCGATGAGCGACCCGGCACTCGAAACGAAGGCGACCGGCAACGATGTTGCCATGGCCTTCGATGAATTCATGACCGCCTTCGAGGCGTTCAAGGCGGAAAACGAAAACCGCCTGCAGGAGATGGAGCAACGCATGTCCGTTGACGTGCTCACCTCCGACAAGCTGGAGCGCATCAACCGTGCGCTCGATGCCAACAAGCGGCGTGTCGACGAACTCTCGGTGAAGGCCGCGCGCCCGCCGATGGAAAATGAAGGCGCAGCCCGTTCCGGTTCATCTGCAAGCCAGCTGCAACACAAGTCGGCGTTTCACCGCTATGTGCGCAACGGTGAAACCGGCGCGCTGCGCGACCTCGAGGGCAAGGCGCTATCGGTTGGTTCCGACCCGGACGGCGGCTACCTCGTCCCCGACGAAACCGAGGCGACCGTCAACCGCGCGCTGAAGGACATCTCCCCGATCCGCGCCATCGCCGGCATCCGCCAGGTCTCGGCTTCGGTCTACAAGCGCCCGTTCGCGATCTCCGGTCCCGATACCGGCTGGGTCGGCGAAACGGCGGCGCGCACGCAGACCAACGCCCCGACGTTGGCCGAACTCTCCTTCCCGACGATGGAGCTCTATGCGATGCCGGCCGCGACTGCGAGCCTGCTGGATGATGCGGCCGTCAACATCGACGAGTGGCTGGCCGAGGAAGTCCGCATCGCGTTTGCCGAACAGGAAGGCACCGCCTTCGTTACCGGCGACGGCGTCAACAAGCCGAAGGGCTTCCTCGACTACACGAAGGTCAACAATGCGACGTGGACCTGGGGCAATGTCGGGACGGTTTCGACCGGGACCGCAGGCGCTTTTCCGGCCAGCAACCCCAGCGACGTGCTGATCGATCTCATCTACTCGGTGCGCTCCGGCTATCGCGGCAACGCCCACTTCGTCATGAATCGTTCGACGCAGGCCGAAATCCGCAAGATGAAGGATGCCGACGGAACCTATCTGTGGCAGCCGGCAAGCCGGCCTGGAGAACCCTCGACGCTGATGGGCTTCCCTGTCGTCGAATCCGAGGACATGCCCGACATTGCCGCCGACAGCCATTCTGTCGCCTTCGGCGATTTCCGCCGCGGCTATCTCATCGTCGACCGCGTCGGTATCCGCGTGCTGCGCGATCCCTACTCGTCCAAACCCTACGTGCTGTTCTACACCACCAAACGCGTCGGCGGCGGCATCCAGGACTTCGAAGCCCTCAAGCTCCTGAAATTCGGCCTCTAATCGAACGTCGAACAACCCGGAAGAACCTCAAGGGCGGCGAAGAACATTCGGCGCCCTTCCTGGCATCCGCGCTCGGCCCTCCTCCCACGTGCGCGCAACTCTGAAACGGCGTCTCAGCTTCGCAGGAAGCTGCGGCGCCGTTTCAGCTTTTTGGGCGCGGTAACGCTGGGAACCGAAGTGGTTGCAAAACACAGGAGGTGGGACGGATGGCGCTTCTACAATTGACAGGTCCAACTGGCGAACCGGTTACGGTGGCCGAGGCAAAACAATACTTGCGTGTCGATGGCACGAGCGAGGATGCGCTGATCGCAAGCCTCGTCCTGACTTCGCGCCTGCACATCGAAGCGGCGTTGGGGCTGGCGCTCATCACGCAAAGCTGGCGGCTTCTGCTGGACCGATGGCCCAAGGACGGCGAAGTGCGCATTCCGCTGCGGCCCCTGCAGTCCGTCGGCGAGATCCGCACCTACGATGCCGCGGGCGGTTCGAGCGTCTTGCCGACGGACCGCTATGTCGTCGATGCGGTCTCCAACCCTGGGCGCGTCGTTCCGCAAGGCGGCGCGCTGCCACCGCCCGGCCGCGCCGCCAACGGCATCGAGATCGCGTTCGTTGTCGGATACGGCGACGACCCGGCCGATGTCCCGGCACCCATCCGCCAGGCGCTGCTGCTGCTGGTCGCGCACTGGTATGAACATCGCGATCCCGTCGAGATCGGTACGCCGGGCGTCGCCATCCCCGGCGCCGTCTCAAGGCTTCTGAAACCTTACCGTCAGGCCCGCCTATGAACGGCACCGAGGACATCCGGATCGGCGATCTGCGCCAGCGCATCGTGATCGAACAGCCCGTGCGCGTGGCCGATGGCGGCGGCGGCGCCGTGGAAAGCTGGAGCGAGGTCGGCGAGGTATGGGCGCGGTTGCGGCCACTCAGCGGCACCGAGCGGAGCGAAGCCGATGCAATCGCAGGAAGCGTCAGCCACGAAGCGGTGATGCGCTATCGCGACGATCTCGGTCCAGAGCTGCGCCTGCGGTTCGGAACGCGCGTGTTCGACATCCGTGTCGTGTTCGACATCGACGAACGGCGCCGGTTCCTGCGCTGCCTGGTCGAGGAGCGCGACCTGTGAGGATCGGGGTACGGATTGCCGGATTGGGCGGCCAGCTTGGCCGCATCGAGGTAGCTCGCCTGCGCGAACGCATCCTGGCGCGGCGATTGCGCAGGCTCGGAAACGCCAGCAGGCCCGCGGCCGGCCATTCGAGCGACGGCGGGACCGGCATTATCCGCCGCTCGCGGTCGAGATCGCGGCGGCCGGTCGAATAAGGAGGCGGTAAGAACATGACGAGTGCGAATTGGGCGCTGCAGAAGGCGATCTTCTCGACCCTGTCGGGAGCAGCACCGCTGACGGCTCTGATCGGTGCCGGTCGCATCTACGACGACGTGCCGCGCGATGCCGAATTCCCATACGTGACGTTCGGCCAATCCCAGGTGCGCGATTGGTCGACGGGTAGCGACGGCGGACACGAGCACGTTTTCACGCTGCATGTCTGGTCGCGGGAAAACGGCAGGCGCGAAGTCACCGAGGCGATCGGGCTTCTGGAGGCGGCACTGCACGACGCAGACCTGACGCTCGATGGCCACCGGCTGATCAACCTGCGTCATGAATTCTCCGAAAGCCGCCGCGAGGACGACGGGGAAACCTACCGCGGCATCATCCGCTATCGGGCGGTGACCGAGCCGGCGCCGTGACGCGGCGGCTGAAACTGAAGTGAATTTGCAAATCCAACGACACAAGGAGCCTTTGAACCATGGCGGCGCAAAAGGGCAAGGACCTGCTGCTCAAAGTCGATACCGACGGCTTGAGCAGCTTCTCGACAGTGGCGGGTCTGCGATCGCGGACCTTGTCGTTCAATGCCGAAACGATCGACATCACCCACCAGGAATCGGCGGGCCAGTGGCGCGAACTGCTGGATGGCGGCGGCATCAGGAGCGCCAGGTTGTCTGGGTCGGGCATTTTCAAGGACGACGCCTCGGACGAAACGGTACGCGGGCTTTTCTTCAACGGAACGGTGCGCGCGTGGCAGGTCGTCATCCCTGATTTCGGCACCGCGACGGGGCTGTTCCAAGTGACGTCCCTTGAATTCGCCGGCCGTCACGATGGCGAACTGACGTTCGACCTGACGCTTGAAAGCGCCGGCGAAGTCCTGTTTGCCCCTATCTGAGGATCGCGTTCATGGCCAATCGGCATCGTGGCGAAATCGAAGCAAAGCTTGACGGCAATACATACCGGCTGTGCCTGACTCTAGGCGCGTTGGCGGAGCTGGAGGACGCCTTCGGAGCCGATGACATGGTGGCGCTGGCGCGGCGTTTCGAGGAAGGCCGCATTCGTTCCGCCGACGCCATGAAGATCATCGGCGCCGGGCTGCGCGGCGGCGGCTCGGCCATCGACGATGAGGCCGTCGCCGCGATGCAGGCCGAAGGCGGTGCGGGCGGCTTCGTCGATATCGTGGCGAGACTGTTGCGCGCGACGTTTTCAGCATCCGGGCCCGACGACAAAGAAGCGACGGCAGGGGTGGGGGCGAGCGAACATTCGGGCCCTTTCCCTGGGACGACGTGATGGCTGCGGGGCTCGGGCTTCTCGGCCTGCCGCCTGCGGTCTTCTGGGCCATGACGCCGTGCGAACTCGCAGCAGCCATCCGCGGTCGTCTCGGCGTTGATCCCTCGCCATCGCCGCTTCGCCGCGGCGACTTGGAAAACCTTATGCAGCGGTTCCCTGACCCGAACTGACGCGAACCCCTACGCCCGGACCGGGCTTGAACGGCTTGTCGACGATCTGGAGTGAATGATGGACGAATTCGAGACTTCGATCGAGACGTGGACGGTTGTCGTTGATGCCGACACGACCGCGCTGACGAAGGAACTGAGCGCGGCTTCGAGCCTCGGTCGGCAGTTCTCAAGCGCCTTGTCGAGCGCCTTCGATGGCATCGCCATCAAGGGCAAGGGGCTTGGCGAAGTGTTGCGCGGACTGGCGCTCGACCTTTCGAAGATCGCTTTGAAAGCCGCCTTCAAACCCCTGGAGCAGGGCTTCGGAAACCTGCTGTCAGGCCTGTTTACGGGCGGGCTCGGCGGCGGCGTCGCGCCAACCCCTTTGCCGGTGCCGTTCGCCCAAGGCGGCGTCATTTCCAATCCGATGCGGGTTCCGCTGGGGCGCGGCGGGCTTGGGCTTGCAGGCGAACGCGGCGCGGAAGCGATCATGCCGCTGGCGCGCGGACCGGACGGACGCCTTGGCGTTGCGGCGCAGTCAGGCGGCGGTGGCGTCAACGTCACCTTCAATGTCTCGACGCCGGACGCCGACAGTTTCCAGCGATCCCAAACCCAGGTCGCCGCCATGCTGAGCCGAGCGGTCTCGCTCGGCCATCGCAATCTCTAAGCGCACACGGAAGTTAGAGGAGTAGCCGCGATGGCGTTTCATGAGGTGCGCTTCCCGATCGGGATTTCGCTGGGTGCCCAGGGCGGGCCGGAGCGGCGTACCGACGTCGTCGTCCTCGGATCGGGATTCGAGGAACGCAACAGCCGCTGGGCCGATTCCCGTCGCAGCTACAATGCCGGATACGGCGTCCGCTCGCTCGACGACCTGCACGCAGTCATCGCGTTCTTCGAAGAGCGGCGCGGGCGACTTTACGGATTCCGCTGGCGCGACCACGCCGACTGGAAATCCTGCGAGCCGGGCAAGCAGCCTGGCCCGCTCGACCAGATCCTCGGGACCGGCGACGGCCTGCAGGCATCGTTCGACATCGTCAAGACGTATGGGGGCAGTTTTGCTCCGTGGGTCCGCCGCATCAGGAAACCCGTTGCTGGTTCCCTGACGGTTGCCATCGACGGGGTCGCGCGGACCGAGACAACCGATTACCTGGTCGATAGCGAAAACGGAACAGTCATATTTCAGCCGGCGAGCCTGCCCGCGGTTGGTGCGAGCGTCACGGCGGGGTTTGCTTTCGACGTTCCGGCTCGCTTCGATACCGATCATCTCGAGATCAATCTGCAGGGCTTTCGCGCAGGCGCAATTCCCACAATTCCTATTGTCGAGATACGCCTATGAAGGATCTTCCGCTCGGCCTGCGCGCCAGCCTTGACAGCGGCGTCACGACCCTTTGCTGGTGTTGGCGCGTCACGCGCCGCGATGGCACGCAGATGGGCTTTACCGATCACGACCGCGATGTGGTTTTCGACGCCACGACATTTGAGGCGGCCGCCGGCTTCTCAGCCAGCGAAATCAACGAGAGCGTCGGTCTAGGAGTCGACAACCTCGAAGTCTCCGGTGCGCTGAGTTCGGAACGGCTGACCGAAGCCGACCTGGCGGCCGGATTCTACGATGATGCGGCCGTTGAAGTCTTTCGCGTCGACTGGTCTGCGCCGGAAAATCGCATCCTGATGCGCACCGGAAGTCTCGGTGAAGTGAGCCGCGCTGGCGCCGTCTTCAAGGCCGAGGTGCGCGGGCTTGCGCATTATCTCCAGCAACCCAAGGGGCGGCTCTACCAGTTTACCTGCGACGCCGATCTCGGCGACAACCGCTGCAAGGTCAACCTCGACGCGGCGGCCTATCGCAGCAGCGGCACGGCTGTGGAATTTCTGACGCCGCGCAGATTCACGGCGTCCGGCCTCAACGCCTTCGCCAATGACTTCTTCAGCCGCGGCCTGCTGGAATTCACCAGCGGGCCCGCGCTCGGCCAGAAGCTCGAGGTCAAGGTGCACGTCAAGCGTGATGGCGTGGTGACCGTCGAATGCTGGGAGCCGGTACGCAACCCGCTGCAGCCAGGGTCGGGGTTCGACGTGCGCGCGGGCTGCGACAAGACCTTTGCAACTTGCCGGGCGAAATTCGACAACGCCATCAACTTTCGCGGCTTCCCCCACATCCCCGGCAACGACTTCATCGCGTCCCACGCAACCCGTCCCGGAACGCGTCGCTGAACGCGAAGCCTACCTCCAGCAATCAGCGAAAGTCACCTCGAATGGTCATGAAAACGGAGTTGGCGCAGCCGCGCTCCGCCAGCGAAATCGTGACGCTCGCACGCGGCTGGATCGGTACGCCCTATCACCATCAGGCGAGCCTGAGAGGTGTCGGCACCGATTGCCTCGGATTGGTCCGGGGCGTCTGGCGCGAACTCTATTCCGCCGAACCCGAACGAATGTCCGCCTATACGCGCGACTGGTCGGCAACAGGCGCCGAGACGTTGCTGGCGGCAGCAACCCGTCACTTTGTCGAGTTGGATGTGGCAGCAGCCCAAGCCGGCGATGTCCTCATCTTCCGCTATCGCGAACGGCTGCCGGCGAAGCACTGCGCAGTTCTATCGGCGCCCGACCGGTTCATACACGCCATCGAAGGAGCGCCCGTGTGTGAGGTCGCGATGACGAATTGGTGGCGCCGGCGCGTGGCAGGCGCCTTCCGGTTTCCAGGAGTGACGGACTGATGGCGACACTGGCATTATCGGTTGCAGGCGCTGCGATCGGCAGCACGCTGCTGCCGGCGGGGGTGACGGTTCTCGGCGCAACGCTGTCGGGCGCTGCGATTGGCGCGCAAGTGGGGGCGCTGGCGGGCTCGTATGTTGATCAGGCGCTATTCGGGGCATCCGGTGAAACGCGCACCGTCGAAGGCCCGCGGCTGCGCGATCTGCACGTGACGGCATCTTCCGAAGGCGCGGCGATCCCGCGCATATTTGGCCGCGTACGCCTCGGTGGTCAGGTCATCTGGGCGACCGACTTCGAAGAAGAGGTGGTGCGCACGACCGAGAGCGGTGGCAGCGGCAAGGGTTTGGGCGGGGCCAGCAGCGCACCTTCCGTCGAGAGTGTGGAATATCGCTACTACGCCAATGTCGCGATCGCCATCTGCGAAGGTGAAATTACGAGGCTGGGCCGGGTATGGGCTGATGGCGCCGAACTCGATCTGTCGGGTTATGTCCACAGGCTGCGCAAGGGGCGAGAAGGCCAGTCGCCGGATTCACTCATCGAAGCGCGCGAGGGAACCGGCGCGGCACCCGCCTACCGCGGTCTTGCCTATATCGTCTTTGAGCGCCTGCCGCTTGCTGAATTCGGTAACCGCATCCCCCAGTTTTCCTTCGAAGTGCATCGCGCCGTCGATGACTTCAACGAGGATGTCCGCAGCGTCGTCTTGATCCCCGGTTCCGGCGAGTTCGTCTACGCTCCCGAGGTCGTCAATCTGAAATTCGGAATTGGCGGGTCGCTCGCCGAGAACGTGCATACCGGACAGGGTGGCAGCGACTGGAACGTCGCCATCAACCAGCTGCAGGCGGAACTGCCGAACGCTTTGAATGTCTCGTTCGTGGTGAGCTGGTTTGGCACCGACCTTAGAGCTGCGAACTGTCAGATCCGCCCAGGCGTCGAGGTCGATTCCAAGACGACGCAACCGCAGACGTGGCGCGCAGGTGGCGTTGGACGCGCGGGCGCGCATCTCGTCAGCAAACGGTTGGGAAGACCGGCATATGGCGGAACGCCGTCCGATCAAAGCGTGGTCGACGCCATCCGCGATTTGAAAGCGCGCGGCCTGAACGTAACATTGACGCCGTTCATCCTCATGGATGTGCCGGCGGGCAACAGCTTGCCCGACCCGTATGGCGGAACCGGCCAGCCCGATTATCCCTGGCGCGGACGGATCACCTGCAATCCTGCGCCAGGAGTCCCAGGTTCACCCGACAAGACGGCGGCAGCCGGCGCCCAGATCGCCGCCTTCGTCGGCAGCGCCCAGCCGGGACATTTCTCGATCGACGGCGATACGGTCAGCTATTCGGGTCCGGCCGAATGGAGCTATAGCCGGATGGTCCTGCATCAGGCGCACCTGGCGAAAGCCGCCGGTGGCGTCAACGCCTTTCTGCTCGGGACCGAGCTTCGCGGATTGACGTGGGTGCGCGATGGCGCGGCAAGCTATCCGTTCGTGACAGCGCTCCGGCAGCTTGCCGCCGACGTCAAGTCGGTATTGGGGGCAAATACCAAGGTCACCTATGCCGCCGACTGGACGGAATACTTCGGTCACCAGCCGCAGGACGGGACGGGAGATGTCTATTTCCACCTCGATCCGCTGTGGTCGTCGCCCGACATCGACGCAGTCGGGATCGATTGCTATTGGCCGCTGGCCGACTGGCGCGACGGCCGCGCGCATCTCGATTACATCGCCGGCGCGCGCTCGGTCTATGACCTTGCCTACCTCTCCTCCAACGTCGCCGCCGGCGAGGGCTATGATTGGTATTACGCCAGCGCGAGCCATCGCAACCAGCAGGTGCGCACCCCGATTACGGATGGTACGGGCAAACCCTGGGTGTTCCGCTACAAGGACCTGCGCGGCTGGTGGGAGAACCGCCACTACAACCGTCCCGGTGGTGTCGAACAGGCGACGCCGACGGCCTGGCTGGCGGAATCCAAACCGATCTGGTTCATGGAAATCGGCTGTCCGGCAACCGACAAAGGGGCCAACCAGCCGAACGTTTTCGTCGACCCGAAGAGTTCCGAGAACGCGCTCCCGTATTTCTCGGAAGGCCGCCGCGACGATCTCATGCAGCGGCGCTATCTCCAGGCGCTGATGCGCTCATTCACTCCGGGTGGTGATGGCTTCGTTGCAGACGTCAATCCGTCGTCGACAGTCTACAACGGGCGCATGGTCGATGCCACCCGCATGTTCGTCTATTGCTGGGATGCACGCCCCTATCCTGCGTTCCCCTTCAATCTCGACGTGTGGGGGGATGGGGAGAACTGGCGACTCGGTCATTGGCTTAACGGCCGGCTTTCCGGCGTGCCGCTGGCCGAATTGGTCGAAGCGCTGCTCCTCGAATACGGCTTCGACCGCGGCATCAGCGATCGGCTGGCGGGCATCGTGCCGGGCTACGTCGTCGACCGGCCGATGAGCGTGCGCGACGCGCTGCAGCCATTGGGGCTTGCCTACTTCTTCGATGCGATAGAGAGCGGTGACCGGGTTGTCTTCCGCCACCGGGGCGCCGAACCGTCGGTTGCGACATTGATCGACGCGGCGATCGTCGAAACCGCATCCGATTCCCCGCTCGTTACACTAACGCGCGCACAGGAGACGGATCTGCCCGCGTCGGCGAAGATCAACTACATCAGCGGCGCCACCAACTATTCGCAATCGGTCGCCGAGGCACGCCGGCTCATTGGTGCAAGCGGTCGTCTGGCGCAGGCCGAATTGCCGATCGTGATGGAAGCCGATCAGGCAGGCGGCGTCGCCGAGAGCTGGCTGTTCGAAGCCTGGGCCAGCCGCGAGCGGGCTAGGTTTGCCGTTCCGCCAAGCCGCCTGGAGTTGGAACCGGGCGACGTCATCGAACTTGAGCGCGATGCCGTGACCCGCACGTTCCGCATCACCGAGATCGCCGATTCCGGCGCGCGGACGATCGATGCCCGCAGCATCGATCCGGACGTCTATAATCTCGTGTCGGCGCCGCCCAGGAGTTCCCGCAGCCCCGCAGCCAGTGCCAGCGGGACGCCGCAGCTTTTGTTCCTCGACCTGCCGCTCATCAATGGATCCGAGCCGGCATCGGCCGGGTATACGGCAGCAGCCCAGGAACCCTGGCCTGGGATTGTCGCACTCTACGGGTCGCCGGAAGCAACCGGATTCCGACTGCGCGGCCTCTTGCAAGTGCCTGCCATCATGGGGCTGACGCAAAGTCCGTTGCCGGCGGGGCCGCTGTCCCGCCTCGATCATGCGACGACGTTGCAAGTAACCGTATCTGGGGGGCAACTCGCTTCGGTGACGCGAGTCCAACTTCTCGCGGGCGCCAACATTGCAGCTGTTCTGGGCCGCGATGGACAGTGGGAAGTTGTGCAGTTCGAGACCGCGACCCTCCTCGGCGAAGGCGTTTACGAATTGAGCGGTTTGCTGCGCGGTCAGGCCGGAACTGAAACTGCGATCGGCGAACCGGGGGCAGCGGTCGTAGCCGGAACCAGCTTCGTACTCCTCGACGGTGCCGTGGCGCGCGTCGATCTCGGTCTCGATGAAATCCGCCTGCCTTATCAGTGGCGGTTCGGTCCAGCCAACCGGGAGCTGACAGATCCCTCCTACGGATCGGCTGAGCACACCTATGCCGGAATCGGATTGCGTCCGTTGTCGCCCGTCCACGTGCGCGCCAGCCGCAACGGCACTGGCGATATCGAACTGAGCTGGATCAGGCGCACGCGCATTGGCGGCGACAGCTGGGACACGCTCGAAGTGCCGCTGTCCGAAGATTTCGAACGCTACGAGATCGACGTGCTCGCCGATGACGATACCGTCGTGCGCACGATATCGGCGAGTGCGCCGAACGCGTCTTACGCAGCAGCCGAGCAGAACGCCGACTTCGGAAGCTTGCGCAGTCCATGTCGCATGCGAGTCCATCAACTGAGCGCGTTGTTCGGACGTGGGGCCGTTGCTGACGCCGTCGTCTGATCCATTCGTCACCAAAAAAGGCAAGTCCAATGAACGCACAGCCCGCGTGGCTCGCCGAGGCCTGGCGTGAACTGGGCCAGAGCGAAATCGCCGGTCCGCGCCACAACCCGCGTATTACCGCCTTCTTCAAGGAACTGGGGCACGAAGCCCATGCCCGCGACGAGGTTGCGTGGTGCGCGGCATTCGCCGGTGCCTGCCTGGAACGCTGCGGCCAGGCGAGTACACGCTCCTTGATGGCGCGATCGTATGCCCGTTTCGGCGAGCCGCTTGACGAGGAGCGCTTGGGTGCGATTGCGGTCCTGTCGCGGGGCAACAACCCCGCGTTCGGACATGTCGGGTTTCTTGTCGGATGGTCGCAGGACAGGATCTGGCTCCTGGGCGGCAATCAAGGCGATGCCGTCAGCGTCGCAGGTTACGAACGAAGCCGGTTGGTCTCCTTGCGCTGGCCGGGCGGCGCTGAGGTGGCATCGCCCGTCGAGGTTGAGCCGGCACCGCCCGACATCTTTGCGACGGCGCTGGACCACGTCCTCGAAATGGAAGGCGGCTACACCGATGACCCGCACGATCCGGGCGGCCCGACCAACAGGGGCATAACGCTCACCACACTGGCCGCGTGGCGAAAGCGCGAAGTCAGCACCTCGAATCGCGCCGCACTGATCGCCGATCTCAAGGCGATCGCGCCGAACGAAGTCGCCGCCATCTACGCCGCCCGCTACTGGCAACCCGCCGGCTGCCCGGAGATGGCCGCGCCGCTCGCATTCTTTCACTTCGACACCGCCGTCAACCACGGCGTCACCGGCGCGGCGCGATTGTTTCAGGCCGCGCTGGGCGCCGACGTCGACGGGGAAATAGGCCCGCAAACGCGAAATAGGATCGACACCATGCCCATCCTCGAAGTCTTGGCTGCCTATGCCGCGATCCGCCGAAAAAAATACCGCGCACTTCCGCACTTCTGGCGCTTCGGCCGCGGCTGGCTGCGGCGTGTCGATCGAACGCTGGAACGCGCGACAGGCATGGCCGACGCGACCCGCAAGCCGACTGAGAGCAACTCACAGACGACAAACCAGAATGGAGATCGCGACATGAGCACGACCGAACACGGCGCATCGAAATGGTGGGGCCAATCCATGACGATCTGGGGCGCGCTGATAACCGCCGCTGCAGCCGTATTGCCGACTGTCGGCCCGATCATCGGCCTCGACGTCAACGCAGCGTTGGTGCGCGAACTCGGTGATCAGATCCTGTCGGCTAGTCAGGCCCTGATCGCGCTCGCCGGTACGGCATTGACGATCTACGGTCGCGCAAGGGCCGTCCTGCCCCTGGCGCGCCGCAGTATCAACCTGAAGCTATGACCCAAAAGCCTTGCTGTGTAACCCTCATTCATACGCCATTCAGCGCCCCTGCGTTAACCATCGTGGCCAACGCAGGGTCGGAACTCACGCGTCCGATCCGCACGAAAGGCAAGCATGTTAGAGAACTTCAGGGCATGGCTGGCCGCGGTTCTGATTGTCGCCGCGACAACAGCGTCAATGGCGCAGGCGCAGTCTTCAGCATCGACAGGATGCTTTACCGACTGGTCCAAGGCCGCTTCCGTCGTCGAGGACGAGAAGCTTGTGACGGTTGAAGCACTCGGCCGACAATTCCGCCACCTGAGACTTGGCGAAATCGTCAAGACTGCACTGTGTCGGGATGACGGTGGCTATGTTTACCGCCTCGTCGTCCGCGGTGCCGACGGCCGGTTCCGCTCGGTGGTCTACGACGCCCGGCGCGGGATCGAGATCGGCGTGGCCGATACCGGGCGCTGACGGCAGCTGAACATGCGGAAAACGTCGCGACATCGACAATCCTCGCGTATAATGTGCCGAGAGGACAGATCGATCCGCGAGGCCACAGGCAGTTGCGCATTCTTGTTGTTGAAGACGATGCCGATCTCAATCGGCAGCTTGTGGTCGCCCTGAGCGACGCCGGCTATGCCGTCGATGCCGCGATGGACGGCGAGGAAGCCTATTACCTGGGCGATACCGAGCCATACGATCTCATCGTCCTCGATATCGGGCTTCCCAAAATGGACGGCATCTCCATTCTCGAACAATGGCGCCGCTCCGACAAAAAATTCCCGGTCATCATCCTCACCGCACGCGACCGTTGGAGCGACAAGGTTCAGGGCATCGATGCCGGAGCTGACGACTATCTCGCCAAACCCTTCCACATGGAGGAGTTGCTGGCCCGCGCGCGGGCTCAATTGCGGCGGGCGACGGGCCATGCAAAAAGCGAGATCGAATGCGGCAGCGTCCGTCTCGACACCAATTCGGCGCGCGTCACCTGCGATGGCGAACCGATCAAGCTGACATCGCACGAGTTCCGGCTCCTCGCGTATCTGATGCATCATCGCGGTCGCGTCGTTTCACGCACCGAACTTGTCGAACACCTTTACGATCAGGACTTCGACCGGGACTCAAATACGATCGAGGTTTTCATCGGTCGCCTGCGCAAGAAGATCCCGGCCGACATTATAGAAACGGTCCGCGGGCTCGGCTATCGCATTACCGCTGAAGACGATGCGTCTTGATTCGATTGCCGTCCGCCTGATCGCCGCATCGATGGCATGGACGGTGATTGTCCTGCCGCTCGCGGGCTATCTGATCTATCAGCTATATCGCGCGGATGTGCAGGAGAGTTTTGATTCACAGCTGCAGAAGCTTGTCACCGCGATAACCGTCGACAGCATGGCCGAAGGCGCATCATCCCCGCTCCCCCCGCCCAACCGCTATGAACCGCTGTTCGAGTTTACGCATTCCGGATGGTACTGGCAGATCCAGCCGATCGACGGCCAGGGCGGGCCGACGCTGCGATCCGCCTCGCTCGCAACAGCCGCACTGCCCTCCCCACTGCAGCTTGGCTACCCCCCTGATCCCGACACCAACATGCGCTGGCGCAACGACGTCGGCCCCGATGGCAGAAGCGTCCGCATCGTCGAGGTCATCAATACGTTGGGTCACGAGGATGGCAAGCCGCGCTATTCGATTATCGTCGCCGGCCCCTCCGCATGGCTGGAGGCCTCGGTTGCGACCTTCAGGACACGGTTGTCCCTGGCCCTTGCGGTCGCCGGGCTGGCTCTGCTTGCCCTGATGGTTTTCCAGATCCGCTTCGGACTAGCGCCACTGCAGCGCGTCGAGCAGGCTCTTGCACAGATCCGATCGGGTGAAGCCTCCCGTCTGGAAGGCGACGTGCCCGCAGAAATCGAGCCCCTCCGCGACGAACTCAACGCCTTGATCCAGTCGAACGAAGACATCGTCGAACGGGCCCGCACCCAGGTCGGCAACCTCGCGCACGGCCTGAAAACGCCTCTCGCCGTGATCACCAACGAAGCGCGCAGTGCGAAGGGTCCGCTGGGCGCAAAGGTGGTCGAGCAGGCCCAGATCATGAGCGATCAGGTCCAGCACTATCTTGAGCGGGCACGCATCGCCGCCCGCGTCGGCGTCGTAGGCCGCGTAACGTCCGTCCGAGATGTTGTTGACCCTCTGGTTCGTGCCCTGGAGCGCATCCATGCTGACAAGGCGATCCGGATTTCGGTGCAGTGCCCGCCGGCAGCAATGTTCCAGGGTGAAAAGCACGATCTCGAGGAGATGCTCGGAAACCTCCTCGACAACGCCTGCAAGTGGTCGAAAGAGCGGGTCCGGCTTAGCGTCGAAACCGCGCCTGCGCCGACGCGAACCGGCCGGCGCCGGCTTAAGATAACGATCGAGGACGACGGCCCCGGACTCAATGCCGACCAGCGCGCCCGCATCGGCAAGCGCGGTCTGCGCCTCGATGAAACGAAACCCGGATCCGGCCTCGGCCTGTCGATTGTCATCGATCTGGCGCAATCCTACCGCGGCGGCCTGACACTGACCGAAGCCCCCCTCGGTGGGCTCAAGGCATCGCTTGATTTACCAGCCATTTAGCCCGTCATACCTCAGATGAATTGATGATGGCGACAGATCGGGTCGAACTTTCGCCCGAATCGGCGTCATTTCTCATCGTTCGAGAACAAGTATCACGCTTGGGAACCTTGCCGGCCCGATAAACGGCCCGGCGCCCGCATTTGCCGACGCGAGGCAGACGAAGTTCAGGGGATGTTGCGATGCGCAGCACGATTGCAATTCTGGCGGCGGTTGCCGCCTTGGCTCTAGCCGGCTGCGGACCTGGCGGCCTTTCGAAAGCGGACGGCGGAACGGCAATCGGCGCCGTTGCGGGCGGTATCATTGGTAACCAGGTGGGCAACGGAACCGGCAAGGTTCTGGCAACCGTTGCTGGTGCGTTCGTCGGCGGCGTTGTCGGCCACACGATCGGCAAATCCCTCGACGATCAGGATCGCCGCTACGCCCAGGAAGCCGAACTGGCTGCCCTGGAAGATGGCCGCTCGGGCGTTTCGCGCTCCTGGCGCAATCCGGACAGCGGCCGTTACGGCGAAGTCGTACCCCAGCGCCCCTATAAACGGGGTCCGCAGCACTGTCGTGACTACACCCATACGGTTTTCATCAACGGACGGCCCGAAACGATGAGCGGGACGGCTTGCCGCAATCCGGACGGCACGTGGGCCAATATCGGCTAGAGCAAAATTCGACCCTACGCGATCGCTCTTCGCGCTTCGATGACCGGATAGGGATGCTCTATGAAAAATATTCTAGTGCATTGATTTTACTAGTGTCGTTCAGACCGCGAAATCCGTTCCGGACCCGCTGCAGATCGAGACGAATTTCGCGGTCATAGCAGGAAGCGGCCAAGCACCGCAGGTGGCCGGCTTTACTTGATCTTTCGCCCGCGGCTTCCATAGTGGGGCAAAGTCACCCTGGAAGTCTGAATTAAGAGCGCAATGATCCTCTGGATAGCCTTTGCCGTCGTGGCCGCCGCCGCCGTAGCAGTCTTGGCCCGCCCTCTGCTGGCCGAACAGCATGGGGTGACGGCGAGCGCGCAGGAAGCAGACCTTGCCGTCTATCGCGATCAGCTGGCCGAAATCGACGCGGACCGCGACCGCGGCCTGATCGACTCGGCCGAGGCCGAAAGTGCGCGCACCGAGCTTGCTCGCCGCCTGCTGCAACGCTCCGAGCAGTCAGATGACGCCGCTCAGGCCGCCGCATCGCTGCCGAAGTCCCTTTCCCCTGCAACGATTGCCTACGCCACGGCACTGGCCATCCCCGTCTTGTCGATCGCCATTTATCTCGCACTCGGTTCGCCGTCGATGCCAGGCATGCCGCAATCCGCGCGCCTTCATCACTCGCCTGCGCAAGCCGGCATCGACGAACTCGTCGCCAAGGTCGAAGCGCAACTGCGCGAAACGCCGGAGGACGGCCGCGGGTGGGATGCAATTGCGCCGGTCTATCTGCGCCTTCAACGCTTCGGTGACGCCTCGAACGCTTTTGCGCGCGCTATCCGCCTCCTGGGTGAAACGCCCAAGCGGCTTAGAGGATTTGCCGAATCCACGGTTCTCGCCAACAATGGCATCGTCGTCGAACCGGCGCGTCTCGCCTACCAGCAGCTCCTGACCAAAGAGCCAGGCGACCATGAAGCACGTTTCTGGCTTGCGATGGCAGACGAGCAGGAAGGCAAGCTCGATGCTGCCGAAAAGGGCTATCGCTCTGTGTTGACAGATGCCCCCGAAGACGCTCCCTGGAAGTCTGTGGTCGAAGCGCGGATAGCAACGATCGCGGCCCAGCGCAGCACCACCGAAGCGACTGGAAACAGTCAGTCGGGTTCCAAGCAGGCTGCGGGCGGGCAGAGCACCGCGAATGCAGATGCAGGGACAAAACCATCGCCACCTGAAACGTCCGGGGCAAAACCGCCCGGTCCGACCTCGGCCGACATAGCTGCCGCTCGCGAACTCTCGAAGGACGATCAGCAGGCATTTATCAATGCGATGGTCGAACGGCTGGCCGGCAAGCTGGATAAGAACCCCGACGATTTCGAGGGCTGGTTGCGCCTTGTTCGCGCCTACAGTGTCCTTGGCCGCAAGGACGACGCGGGGCGCGCCCTTGTCAGCGCTCGCAAGAACGCCGAGGGTAACAGCGAGAGGAACGCGCGCCTCGATGCCCTTGCTGCGGAACTGGGCCTGGGCATCTGAGCCGATCATAAGTGTGCAACGCAACCGGGATCACGATGACGCGCAAGCAAAAAAGAGGTGTTCTGATCGGTGCCGCCGTTGCGATACTTGCGGTGGCCGCTATCATGGTGGCGTTGGCGCTGCGCGACACCATCGTATTCTTCCAGACGCCCTCCGATGTCGCTGAGGGCAAGGTCAGACCCGGAGAGCGGTTCCGCCTCGGCGGTCTCGTCGCGGATGGCTCCGTCAGGCGCGGCCAGGGAACGAAAGTGAAATTCGCGGTGACGGATACGCTGCAGTCGGTCTCGGTTTCCTACGAAGGCATTCTGCCCGATCTCTTCCGCGAGGGGCAGGGGGTCGTTACCGAGGGGCGCCTTGATCCCAGCGGTCAGTTCGTGGCCGATACGGTTCTGGCCAAACACGATGAAAACTACATGCCGCCAGAGGTCGCGGCAGCTTTGAAGGAGAAAGGGGTGAAGCTTGGCGCCGGCGCCGAACACCCCGGCGGCAAGTCGAATTAGCTCGCCAGTCTGGCGTTTGCTATGCGCATGCCTGAACGGAACACCAAAGAGGCTTCCTCCGCATGATCGTCGAGTTCGGACATTTCGCCCTGGTTCTGGCCGTTGTTGTCGCGCTGTTCCAGACCGCCGTGCCGCTGTGGGGGACCCTGTCGCGCGAGCCGCGGCTGATGGAGACCGCCAAACCGGCAGCGATTCTGCAGCTTGTTCTGTTTCTGGTGGCCTTCCTGGCGCTGACGCACGCCTACGTCACATCCGATTTCTCGGTTGCCAACGTCGCCGCGAATTCCCACTCGACGAAGCCGTTGATCTACCGGATTTCCGGAGTCTGGGGCAACCACGAGGGCTCGATGCTGCTGTGGGTCCTGATCCTTGCGACGTTCGGGGCCGCAGTCGCCATTTTCGGCAACAATCTGCCGCTCAGCTTGCGTGCCAACGTGCTCTCCGTTCAGGCCTCCATCGCGCTGGCCTTCGGCATCTTCATGCTTGCGACCTCGAATCCGTTCCTGCGTCTGGATGACGTCCCGATCGACGGCCGCGGACTGAACCCGATCCTCCAGGATCCGGCACTCGCCTTCCATCCCCCCTTCCTCTATGCGGGCTACGTCGGCTTCTCGATAGCATTCTCCTTCGCAATCGCCGCCCTCATCGACGGCCGCATCGATGCAGCCTGGGCGCGCTGGGTCAGGCCGTGGACGCTTGCCGCCTGGATGTGCTTGACGCTTGGCATCGCCATGGGTTCGTGGTGGGCCTATTACGAATTGGGCTGGGGCGGCTGGTGGTTCTGGGACCCGGTCGAGAATGCCTCATTCATGCCCTGGCTGGCAGGAACGGCATTGCTGCATTCTGCCCTCGTCATGGAGAAGCGCGAAACCTTGAAGGTCTGGACCATACTTCTGGCGATCCTCACGTTTTCGCTGTCGCTGATGGGAACGTTTCTCGTCCGCTCCGGCGTCCTGACGTCGGTCCACGCATTCGCCGTCGATCCAGAGCGCGGCGTCGCCATTCTGGCGATCATGACGATTTTCGTCGGCGGCGGACTGACGCTATTCGCACTGCGGGCAGGCGAACTTCGCCACGGCGGGCTCTTCGCACCGGTCAGCCGCGAAGGCGCGCTCGTTCTCAATAACGTCCTGCTGACCACCGCCACAGCCACCGTCTTCGTCGGCACGCTTTATCCGCTCTTGCTCGAGGGGCTGACAGGCGCAAAAATCTCGGTCGGTCCGCCCTACTTCAATCTGACGTTCGTGCCGCTGATGGTGCCGCTCCTCATTGCGCTGCCCTTCGGGCCGTTCATGCCCTGGAAGCGCGGCGATATCGTCGCCGTTTCCCAGCGTCTGATCCTGGCCGCCGTTCTCGCACTCGTCGCGATGGTGGCAACAATGGCGCTGGCCCAGCGCGGTCCCTGGCTCGCCCCGATCATGATGGCGGTCGGCGTCTATGTGATGGCCGGTTCGGTTCAGGAACTCACCTATCGCGCCAAGATCGGCTCCGCTGGCCGCGACGAGATCCTGCGCCGTCTGCGCAACCTGCCCCGGTCCATCTACGGCACGACGCTGGCCCATTTCGGTGTCGGCATGATGGTCGTCGGCATCGTCGCCACGAGTGCCTACCAGACCGAAAAGGTGCTCGTCCTGAAACCAGGCGATACCGCTGAAGTCGCAGGCTACACGCTGACCTTCAAGGGCGTCGCGCCGCACAAAGGGCCGAACTACCGCGAACAGGTCGGCACCATCGAAGTCATGCGCGACGCCACCCCCATTACGACGCTGCATCCTTCGAAACGCATCTACGATTCACCCCCGCAGCCGACTTCCGAAGCCGGCATCCACGCTTCATGGCGCGGCGATCTCTACACTGTGCTCGGCGATGCACAGGAAGAAGACGGCGGCTACGCCTTCCGCTTCTACTTCAATCCGCTGGTTCGCCTCATCTGGCTCGGGGCTCTCGTCATGTTCTTCGCCGGTGGCATCTCGCTCTCCGATCGCCGCCTGCGCGTCGGCGCCCCGAAGCGCACGTCGCGCGCCGATACCCCGGCCGGTGCCGTCGCGGCGGAATGAGGAGAACGCTCTAATGCATCGCACTTCGCTCGATGGATTGCCTCGCTTCTTGGTTCTCGGAATGGTTTTGCTCGGCTTGGTCCTTGGCGCCGGCTCGAGTGCATTCGCCGTCAAGCCGGACGAAATTCTGTCCGATTCGGAAATGGAAAAGCGGGCCCGGACAATCTCGATGGAGCTGCGCTGTCTCGTCTGCCAGAACCAGTCGATCGACGACAGTGATGCACCGTTGGCCCGCGATCTGCGCCTGCTCGTCCGCGAACGGCTCCAAAAGGGTGAAACGAACGAGGAAGTGCTCGACTTCGTCGTCAGCCGCTATGGTGAATTCGTGCTGCTCAAGCCGCCGTTCGCCTGGAACACGCTTCTGCTTTGGCTGACCCCGGCGCTGGTCCTGCTTGGCGGCGTTTGGCTGGCGCGCTCCGTCATCGCCGGCAATAAGTCCGCAGGCAGCAGAACCGACGCCAGCCCACTGCCGCTGTCGGCCGACGAAGAAGCGCGACTGAAGCGCGTTCTTGGCGGCGAGTAACCGGCGCTGAGAGCTGTCGGGCGTTGCATCCGCTTTGCTACACCATTGCCAATCGCGCTCCACCATTACGAATGTTTAATGCGTTAGACACACTGTCGTAAGCCGCGCTTCTCTAAGAGATGTCCCCAGTTACGGATTTTCCGAGCGAACAGGAGACATCTGCCAATGCAATCTTCGTCTGACATCGCGGTCAAGCCGGCACGCGCCCCCGCCTCACCGAGCGCCTGGGCCGGACGCGGCGCTGCCGTGGCTGCGGTCGTTGCCGCTGCCGGGCTCATCACGGTGTACGATACCGTCACCAGCTCGGTGCACGCGCAACGCGCCCCCGACGCCCAGCAGACCATCGAGACGCCCTACGGCCGCGCGCCCCTGTCCTTCGCCGACATCGTTGAGAAGACGAAACCGGCGGTGGTCAGTATTTCTGTCACCAACGGAAAGAAAAGGGTTGCCGCCCGTGACGACAACCAGGACGAACAGGGCGGCGGCATCCCGGGCATGCCCAACCTTCCCGAGGACCACCCCCTCTACAAGTTCTTCAAGAACCTGCCCAAGGAGTTCCGCGGCCCCGGTGACGAAGGCGGTCCGGGCCGCCGCGGTGGTCCCCAGCCTCCCTCGCTGGCTCAGGGCTCCGGCTTCGTGATTTCGGCGGATGGTTACATCGTGACCAACAACCATGTCATCGACGACGCCTCCGCGATCCAGGTCGCCTTCGACCAGGACCGCAAGTACGATGCTGAACTGATTGGCACCGACCCGCGCACCGACCTTGCGCTTCTCAAGATCAAGGACGCGGGTTCCGAAACCTTCTCGTTCGTCAAGTTCTCGACCGAGAAGAACCGCGTTGGCGACTGGGTACTCGCCGTCGGCAACCCCTTCGGTCTCGGCGGCACGGTAACGGCGGGCATCATCTCGGCCCAGGGCCGCGACATCGGGTCCGGCCCCTATGACTACATGCAGATCGATGCGGCCGTGAACCGCGGCAACTCCGGCGGCCCGACGTTCAACCTCGATGGCGAAGTCGTCGGTGTGAACACGGCGATCTACAGCCCGTCGGGTGGCAACGTCGGCATCGCCTTCGCCGTGCCGGCGGCCACCGCCATCGAAGTCATCGAGCAGCTGAAGAAGGACGGTACCGTCAGCCGCGGCTGGCTTGGCGTCAAGATCCAGAATATCGATGAGGATACGGCTTCAAGCCTCGGCCTCAAGGATCCCAAGGGCGCGCTCGTTTCCGACGTGACGCCGAAGGGCCCTGCGGAAGGTGCCGGCCTGCAGGCCCAGGACGCCATCCTGGAAGTCGATGGAGCGCCCATCGCCGACAGCCGCGACCTCGCTCGTAAAATCGCTGGATATTCGCCCAACTCGAAGGTCGACGTCGTCGTCTGGCGCGACAATGCCCGCAAGACGATCCCCGTTGAACTCGGCCGCTTCCCATCGTCTTCTGAAGAGCTTGCTGCCCTCCAGGATGGCAAGCCCTTGTCGCCGAAGGTGACGGAACTGGACCAGCTCGGGTTGTCCTTGAAGCCCGCCGGTGATGAGGATGGCGTCACCATCTCGGAGGTCGACCCCGAGTCGGACGCCGCACGCAAGGGCCTGAAGGCCGGCGACGTCGTCCTTGAAGTGCAGGGCGTCGAAGTCAAGTCGCCCGACGATGTCATCGACGGCATCAAGAAGGCGCAGTCGAAAGATCGTGGCGCCGTGCTGCTGCATATCCAGTCGGGCGACTCCAAGCGGTTCGTCGCCGTCCGCCTCAAGAAGGGCTGATTTGCGACCGGTCGGCTCAGCGGCCACGCTGATCCATCCATGCTATAGAGGGGGGCGGTCTGCAAAAGCGAGCGGACTGCCCCTTTCTCGTTCGTCAAAAAACCATTCCGGGGAGACCGATGCGGGTACTCATCATCGAGGACGACAGCGAGACCGCCACCTTCCTCGTCAAGGCCTTGAAGGAAAGCGGCCACACTGCCGAGTGGGCCGCCGACGGCATCACCGGTCTGGAACTGGCGCGTGAAGGCGCCTTCGATGTGCTGCTTGTCGACCGGATGCTCCCCGAGCTGGACGGCCTCAGCGTCATCCAGACGCTGCGCAAGGAAGGCAACCAGACCCCGGTTCTCGTGCTGTCGGCTCTAGGCGAAGTCGACGATCGCGTCCGCGGCCTGAAAGCCGGCGGCGATGATTATCTCACCAAGCCTTACGCCTATGCCGAACTGCTGGCCCGCGTCGAAGCCCTGTCCCGCCGTACGATCCCCGGCGAACAAGCGACCCGCATCGTTGTCGGCGACCTCGTCCTCGACCGACTGTCCCACGCCGTGACGAGGGCCGGCGAACAGATCGCCCTGCAACCGCGCGAATACCGGCTGCTCGAATACCTCATGAAGCACGCCGGCCAGGTCGTCACCCGTACAATGCTTCTGGAAAATGTCTGGGACTATCATTTCGACCCGCAAACCAATGTCATCGATGTCCACGTCTCGCGTTTGCGCGCCAAGATCGACAAGGCGTTCGACAAACCGCTCATCCACACCGTTCGCGGCGCAGGATACGTTGTCCGTGACAGCGAGTGATACTGCTTCCCCGCGCGCAACTCTGCGAACCACGATATTCGGTCTCAGTGCGGTCGGGGTCGCGGCCTATCTTGTCGTCACCGCGGCCATGTTTGCAGCCGTCGTCTGGCAGCTCAATCGCGGTTTTGCCGCCGATGTTCTCGAAACCTTGTCCGCCGAAGTGCGCACCCTCACCGCGATCGCCGAAACCGAAGACGCCGAAGCGTTGCGGCGGACCGTGCAGAGACTGTCGCGCGGCGCCAATACCCGGCTCTATTTTCTCGCCGCCGCTGACGGCAGCAAGCTTGCGGGCAACCTCGTCAATCTGCCGCCGAAGCTGGCTCCCGGCGGTGCCGGTGGAATCTTCCCCTACAGCTTTGCAGCCGGCCCCGATAGTGGCCAGCGCTACGCGGCGGGTCTTGCCGTCCAGCTGTCAGAGGGTGGCCGCCTCATCGTCGCCCGCGATGTCGAGGACCAGCGCCAGCTGATCTGGTGGCTCCGCGTGTTGGCGCTGGCAGGCTTCGGTATCATCGTCTTGGGCGGTCTCGGGCTCGGGTGGCTGGCGAGCCGCTCGGTTCTCTCCCGTGTCGACACGATGTCTGAGGCGACGCGCCGCATCATGGCTGGAGAACTAGCCGGCCGCCTGCCGATCGAGGGCAGCGGCGACGAGTTCGACCGCCTCTCCGAGAGCGTCAACGCCATGCTCGCCCGTATCGAGGATCTGATGCACGGCCTGAAGGAAGTCTCCGACAACATCGCCCACGATCTCAAGACCCCCGTGAACCGCCTGCGTCACCGTGCAGAAGCAACCCTACGCACGGCCAAGACACCCGGGGAGTTGAGCGCCGGCCTCGGCCAGACGATCGAGGCGGCCGACGAGATCATCAAGACCTTCAACGCCCTCCTGCTGATCGCCCGCCTCGAGGCCGGCGCCATCGAGGAAACCAAGGCAACTGTTGCACTGGCCCCGGTTCTCGCGGATGCTGCCGAACTCTACGAACCCGTCGCCGAGGAGGCCGGCCTGAAGCTCATCGCCGAGGATCTGGCAGACGTCAGCATTAAAGCCAACCGGCACCTCATTGGCCAGGCCGTGATCAATCTCATAGACAACGCCATAAAGTATGGGCGCCAATCGGATGGCTTGGAGGCAAACGAACGACCAGGGATGCAGGCGTCTGGCACCAGCCCGAAGATCGAGATTGCGCTTCGCCAGGTCAACGGCCGCGCCGTCATCACCGTTGCCGACAACGGCCCCGGTATTTCGGCAAAGGACCGCGCCCGCGCAACCGAACGGTTCGTGCGCCTCGACAAGAGCCGCAGCCTTCCCGGCACGGGGCTAGGACTTTCCCTCGTGGCCGCGGTGGCACGCTTGCATGGAGGCGAACTTCGCCTCGAAGATAATGCTCCGGGTCTGCGGGCGGTCCTGACCTTGCCCGTCTGATACCGCCGGTGATGGCGAGACGAGGTAGGACAATGACGAGTGCGACTCCCCCGACCGGTGCCGAACACGATCGCGGCCCGCTTTTTCAGCGCCTGAAACGTGCGCCGCTCGCCGGTGACGATGCCCGCTTCGATAGCGATCTGGCCCAACTGGTGGCTGCGATTGGCAACGCCGACGCGGACAGCGCCAATAACGATCCCGCGATCTTCGAGGCTCCCGCGGTCACCGAACTCCTGCGCGGGATACTGGCCGGCTCTCCCTACCTCGCCGGGCTTATCCGCACAGCGCCCCACCGGCTCGCCCGCCTCCTTGCCGCCGATCCACTATCCCACTTCGCAGGATTGAAGGAAACGCTGCGTCAGGACATGGCGGCCTGCGCTGACGACGTCGCGGCCATGCGCACCCTGCGCCGGTTCAAACAGGAGGTGGCGCTCCTCACGGCACTCGCCGACCTTGGCGGCGTCTGGCCGGTGATGACGGTGACGCAGATCCTCACCGAAACCGCCGACACCGCCCTGACGACGGCGGTCAGATACCTCTTCGGCAAGGCTGCAGCCAAGGGCGACTGGCTGGCCGACAACCCCGAAGCCCCCGAACGCGGCTGCGGCTACATCGTGCTCGCCATGGGCAAGTATGGGGCGGGCGAACTCAATTATTCGAGCGACATCGACCTCATCGTCTTTTTCGAACGCAGCCTCGCCCGTCTCAAACCCGGCATCGAGCATCAGACCTTCTTCGTCCGCCTCACCCGCGACCTCGTCAAGCTCATCGACGAGCGCACCGCCGATGGCTATGTCTTCCGCACCGACCTGCGCCTCAGGCCCGACGCGGGCGCAACCCAACTCGCCATCTCGACCGACGCGGCCCTGCAATATTACGAGAGCTTCGGACAGAACTGGGAACGCGCCGCCCTCATCAAGGCCCGGGCCGCAGCAGGCGATATCGAGGCCGGAGAAGCAATCCTTCAGGAACTCGACCCGTTCATCTGGCGCCGCTATCTCGACTTCGCCGCCATCGCCGACGTGCATGCGATGAAGCGCCAGATCCACGCGTTCAAGAAACTCGGTGGCATCGGTGTCGCCGGCCACAATCTGAAGCTCGGCCGCGGCGGCATCCGCGAGATCGAATTCTTTGTTCAGACCCAGCAGCTCATCGCCGGGGGACGCCAGCGCCAGTTGCGCCTGAGGGGCACGCTCGAAACACTCGACGTGCTGGCCGAGCGCGGCTGGATCAAGCCGGCAGTGCGCGACGAATTGAAACGAGCCTATTGTTTCCTGCGCGAACTCGAGCATCGCGTTCAGATGGTCGCCGACGAGCAGACCCATGCCCTTCCAAGCGATCCCGATCGCCTCGAGAATTTCGCCCGCTTCGCTGGCTATTCCGGCGTCAAGGCCTTCTCCGCCAGTCTTCTCCCGGTCCTTGAGACAGTACAGGCCCGCTATGGCGCGTTGTTCGAGGATATGCCCGAACTGACGACGCGCGGCGCCAACATGGTCTTTGCCGGCAGCGACAACGATCCCGATACCATGAGGGCACTCCATGAGATGGGTTACACCCAGCCCGCAACCGTCATCGCCACCGTGCGCGGCTGGCATCACGGACGCTATGCCGCCGTCCGCTCGCCGCGTTCCCAGGAACGATTGACCGAGGTCCAGCCGCTCCTCATCGAAGCTCTCGCCGGGACCGCGGACCCGGACGCCGCTATCGCCGCTTTCGACCGGTTCGTGTCCGAACTGCCTGCCGGCGTCCAGCTGTTCTCCCTCCTGCGCGCCAATCCCGGCCTGTTGCGCCTGATCGCCGACATCATGGGAACCTCTCCGCGCCTTGCCCATATTCTGTCGCGCCGACGCCGCCTGCTCGATGCCGTGATCGATCCCCGCACCTTCGACACCGTCCCCACCGCCGATGAGCTCGAAGAGGTGATCCGCTCGGAACTCGCACGCGCGGACGACTATCAGGAACTTCTCGATCGTGCCCGCATCGTCGGCAGCGAGCAGTGGTTCCTCGTCGGCTTGCGCGTCCTCTCGGGTGCCATCGACGCCGATCTGGCCGGCCAGGCCTACGCGCGCATCGCCGAGAGCCTTGTGGAGATCCTGCTGGAAAAGGTAGCGGAGGAACTGGCGGCCACGCATGGCCGCATTCCCGGTGGCAACGTCGCAGTCCTCGGCATGGGGAAACTTGGCAGCCGCGAAATGACGGCGGGCTCGGACCTCGACCTGATCGTCATCTATTCATACGAGGAAGGCGCAACTCAGTCCGACGGCGACCGCCCGCTGGCGCCAGGGCAATATTACGCCCGCCTGACGCAGCGGCTGATCAGTGCCATCAGCGCTCCGACGCCGGAGGGTACGCTCTACGAAGTCGACATGCGCCTCAGGCCCTCGGGTCTGCAAGGGCCGGTCGCGACCAAGCTGACGAGCTTCCGTGAATATCAGGCGTCCGAAGCCTGGACATGGGAGCACATGGCCCTCACCCGCGCCCGCGCCATCGCCGGTCCACCCGAGCTGCGCAGCGCCATCGAAGCCGCAATCCGCGATGCGCTCCTGAGACCGCGCGACACCGCCAGCATCGCTGCCGATGTCCGTGAAATGCGCCAGCGCATCTGGGCTGAAAAGGGATCCGATGACATCTGGAATATCAAGCATGTCCGCGGCGGTCTCATCGACCTCGAATTCATCGTTCAGTATCTCCAGATCGTCAACGCGGCAGCCCATCCCGAAGTTCTCGACACCAACACTCTCGAAGCCCTGCGCCGTCTCCGGGATGCAGGCCTGATCGAAGCGGCGCACGCCGAAGCCCTCCTCGGCGCGGGCCGTCTGTTGAACGATCTGACCCAGGTCATGCGCGTTTGCAGCGAAGGCGCATTCAGGCCCGAGAGCGCACCGCTGGGAATGCGCCAGCGCTTGATCCGGGCTGCCGACGTGCCGACCTTCGAGGCACTGGAAGAGTTGCTCGCCACCAGCACGCAAGCCATCGCCCGCACGTTCGGCGAGATCATCGGTGCGGACCCGGCAACCGGTTAGCCCGTACTATTTGTGACGTCGCGATCGGCACGCAGGCAGGCATGAATCGGATGACAAGATTGCGGATGCGTCACGCCGCTATGCCCGCTCCTGGATGATGGCCGGCATCAAAGAAGAAGTCAGGCTGCAGCGCCAGATCGAACGCGACGCAAACCCGCCAGGCCCCCTCGCCGTCGAGCGATGTCGCCACCGCAAGCCCGTGCAACTCGATCAGGGCCCGCGCGACAGACAGCGCCAGCGTCTCGTCCTGTCGCCCCCCGTGGCAACCCAGCGCTTCGAGCGTTAGCCAGATCCCCTGCCCGTCAAGATTGGTACGCACAACGATCCGCCCGTTCGGTCGGCTTTTGGAAACGGCGTCCTGAAACAAGTTGACCAGGATTTGGCGCATCACGCGTCGTTCGCCAAAGATTTCAAGTCCCGCGCTAGCTTCACGATCGAATGTTACGCCTGACTGGGCGGCTTGCATTGCAACGCAGCTCCAGGCGTCGTCGATGAGCGATTGAAGACGCAGCGGGCGTACGCCGCAACTTCCAGCTTCGCCCATCGGCTGCGCCAGAGCCGAAGTGATGGCGAGTGTGTCCTCGGTCGACTTGAGCAATGTCTGACCGCATTCGCGGATGTGTTTCGCGTAGTCCTGGTAACGCTGCGAACCAAGCGGGCCGAACGTTTCGCTCGACATCAGTTCGGAAAAGCCGATCACGGCATTGAGCGGCGTACGCAGATCGTGGCTCATCCGTGCGGTCAACTGGGCCAGGGCTGCCGCCTGCGCGAGGTCTGCTGCAAGGCTCGCATTGGTACCATCGGTCGGCGCATGCGACCATCTGGCGGGCCGGGAGGAAGCGGCAGGCCTGGAATTGGCTTCGGGCGCCGCCAAACCGACGCCCGCGTTGCCATTCCTGCCCTTCGATGTCCAGCTTAGTCCGGCCATGATGGTGGCCAGCACGGCAGCCGTGGCTGCGCACGCTGGAGCAACGGAACTTGGAACCTGGTCCAGGATATGGGCGGCGGCGGCGACAGAGGTGAGCATGGCGGCGCCGGCGTGCAGACTGAGTCTCCTGCGTTCCAGAAACCGCCAGACCTGTGGCCGTAGTGCGAGTGGTGCTCCGCCAAGCACCCGGCCAATTGCGCCTTGAGATGGCGCAACGATACCCCGTGGCCTGGCGGACAATGTCCCCTCCATACCCTTCGCCCCCGAATTGTCTGTAAACCTTGCCCCGACCGAATCGATCCGCTTGTCCCACCCCTGGCGAACGAATCGCAGGATCAGTTTCGATGCTTCGCAGGGGTGTGTCGAGGAGATTAAATCGCCTTAGGTGACATTGATTTTCAATCCCTTAGCGCTGCAGGATTCGGGACACAATCTCCCTCGTGTCGCGCGAGATGGCAGCGTGGCCGGCCAGGTTGTCGAGCGCCTTCTTGGCAGCCTTCCGGCGCACCGGCTCAAGTGTGCGCCAGCTCTTGAAGCCGTTGAGCAGCCGGGCCGCGATCTGCGGATTGAACTTGTCGATCGTCAGGATCTGACCGATGGCAAACCGGTAGCCGGCTCCATCCGCGCGATTGAACTGCACCGCGTTGCGCAGGATAAAACTTCCGATCAGTGAACGGATCTTATTTGGCGCCGTGATATCGAAAGTGGCGTGGCTCATCAGTGCTTCCAGTTCGCCGATGACAGTTGGCCGTGGCGATTGCGCCTGGGCGGCAAACCAGGTGTCGATGACCACGTGATCGTCTTTCCAGCGCTCATGGAAGTCGGCGAGCGCCTGGTTGCGCTGAGGAGCATTGGAGCCGGCGAGCAGGGTCAGGGCATGGGCGGCTTCGGTCATCGTCGTGGCCGAGAAATAGTGCTCGGCGGCCAGCGCCAGGTCCGTCTGCGCACCACGCTTCACCAGAAGCGTCAGCGCGGCATTGCGGGCGGCACGCCGTCCGGCCGCCTCCGCATCCGCCGAAAACCGGCCCTTGCCGGCGAGGTCCTCATGAATCTGGAAGAGTTGCGGTTCGAGCCGCCGGGCCACGAGTGCCGACAGCCCCTGCTGGGCAGCATGGATGTGCTCGGGATCGACGTTGTGACCGATCTCACGGGCGATGTCGGTCTCGCTCGGCAACTGCAAAAGTTCGGCTTTGAACGCCCATTCCAGCGCTTCATCGGACAAAGCCTTGCCGAGCGCGGTGGCAAAACCATCCCCGCACCGCGAACGCTTGCCTTCGCTGAGCGCCGCAACCCGCTGCAGCATCATGCGCGTGGCGTAGGCATTGGCCGCCTGCCAGCGGTTGAAGGGATCGCTGTCGTGCGCCAGCAGGAACTCGAGGTCCTTGTCGGCGAGATCGATCCTGAGATTGACCGGGGCCGAAAACCCCCGCAGCAGCGAAGGCACGGGCCGTTCCGGAACGTCTGCGAAGTGGAACGTCTGCTTCTGCCTGGTGAGGTGGATGAGCCCGCTGCTGAAATCCACGCCATCTTTCGAATTGAGCGGGATGTCGCGGCCGTCCTTGCCGACCATCCCGAACATTACGGGGATGTGCATGGGCAGCTTCTTGGGCTGCCCAGGCGTTGGCGGGACATGCTGCTCCAGCGTCAGGCGCGCCGTACGGGTGCGGCGATCGTACGAGAACTCCGCCTCGAGGCGCGGCGTTCCCGATTGCTCGTACCAAAGCGCGAACTGTTCCAGGTCTTGTCCGCTGGCCTCGGCAAAGCAGGCCAGATAGTCTTCGATCGTCGCCGCGTCGCCATCGTGGCGTTCGAAGTAGAGGTTCATGCCGGCCCGGAAGGCTTCAGGCCCGATCACGGTCTTGAGCATCCGCACGACCTCGGCACCCTTCTCGTAGACGGTCGCCGTATAGAAGTTGTTGATCTCGATATAGCTGCGCGGCCGCACCGGATGCGCCAGCGGCCCGGCGTCCTCGGCGAACTGCACCGTCTTGAGCTGGCGCACGTCGGCGATCCTTTGCACGACCCGCGACCGCTCGTCGCTGGAGAACTCCTGATCGCGGTAGACCGTCAGCCCTTCCTTGAGGCACAGCTGGAACCAGTCACGGCAGGTGATGCGGTTGCCCGTCCAGTTGTGGAAGTATTCGTGCGCGACAACGCTTTCGATCGCCGCATACATCGTGTCGGTCGCGGTCTCGGGCGAAGCCAGGATGAGGCGGTCGTTGAACACGTTGAGGCCCTTGTTCTCCATGGCGCCCATGTTGAAGTCGGATACCGCGACGATATTGAAGACATCGAGGTCGTACTCGCGGCCGAACTTTTCTTCGTCCCACCGCATCGACCGCTTGAGGCTGTCCATCGCCCAGCCGGCGCGGTCTTCCTTGCCGTGCTCGACGTAGATCGTCAGCGCCACCTGGCGCCCGCTCATGGTGGTGAAGGAGGAAGCAATCGAGCCGAGGTCGCCGCCGACCATCGCAAACAGATAGCAAGGCTTGGGATGGGGATCCTGCCATACCGCATAGTGGCGTTTGCCGGCTTCAAGCGTTCCCGTTTCGATGAGGTTGCCGTTGGCGAGCAGAACCGGCGTTTCGTTGCGGTCGGCTTCGATGCGCACCCTGTAGGTCGAAAGGATATCGGGCCGGTCGAGGAAATAGGTGATCCTTCGAAAGCCTTCGGCTTCGCATTGCGTGCAGTAGACGCCGCGCGAGCGGTAGAGGCCCTGCAGGGCCTTGTTGGCGTTGGGGTTGAGCCGGGTCGTGATATCGAGTTCGAAGGCCGCAGCCGGCGGATCGGCAATTGTCAGTCCGGTTTTGGTTGCCCGGAAGGCGCCGCGCTGCAGTTCCTTCTTGTCGAGCCGCAGGCTTTCGAGCCCGATATGCTCCCCGTCGAGCCGCAGGACTTTCGCTTTGCGCTTGACGGCGGGATTGGGACGTAGCTTGAGCTTTGCCCGCACCAGCGTATCGGTCGGATGCAGGATGACGTTGAGGTCGACCGTATCAATGAGAAATTCGGGAGGGTTGTAGTCTTCGAGGCGGATCGGCTGTGGCGTGTCGGTTCTCATCAAACGGTCCGGGCAGGAGGGTCGGAGTCGAGGGCAGTCGGGCGCAGTGCCGGCTGGCGAAAAAGTGTGCAGCAACCCTATCCGCTGAAGGCCCCTGCCGTCACCCCGTTTGCGACGATGCCCACGCTACCCTTGTAGGTTAGCAACTCAAGCCGCTCGATCCACCGCCAGCGGCCGATGCAACTCGTGGATGCTGAAGAGCTTCGCATTGTCGCTCCACACGCGTTGCGGCGTCCAGCCGGCGCGGATGGCGAGGTTCTGGAACCCGGCGATATCGTACTTGTGCGAATGCTCGGTATGGATTCTTTCGCCCTTTTCGAATGCGATATCGTGGCCGAGCACGGTGGCGACCTGGTCGGCCCTGCTGACAAGGTGCATGTCGATACGCCCGTTGTCGTCGTCGTAGGTAGCCAGATGTTCGAACTGGTCCAGATCGAACTTCGCCCTGAGATCCCTGTTGGCCCGCGCCAGTATGTTCAGATTGAACGCCGCCGTGACCCCCTGGGCATCGTTGTAGGCCGCCAGCAGAACGTCGCGATCCTTCCTGAGATCTGCCCCAACGATCAGCCGGCTGCCGGGACCAAGGATGCGGCCCATGTTGGCGAGCAGGTCGACAGCTGCCTCCGGGACGAGATTTCCGATCGTCGAACCGGGAAAGAAGCCGATCCTCGGGACGGCGTCGAACTGCGCCGGAAAATCGAGCGGGCGCGAGAAGTCGCCGACGACTGGAAAAATTCGAAGGTCGGGGAAGCGCGTGGAAAGTCGCTTGGCTGCCTCATCAAGGGCACTTGGACTGATGTCGATGGCCACATAGCCGCTCAGCCGGTCGAGCGCCGACAGAAGGATTTCGGTTTTTGTGCTCGAGCCCGAGCCGAACTCGACCAGCAGGCTGCCTGCCGGCGTCGCGTCTCGGATTTCGCTGGCGCATGCCTCGAGGATCGCCGTTTCCGTGCGCGTCGGGTAATATTCGGGCAGCTGCGTGATGTCCTCGAACAGCTCGCTGCCGCGCGCGTCATAGAGGAAGCGGCAGGGGATCGACTTTTCCGGTGCGCGCAATCCAATGAGTAGAGCGCGCGCGAACTCCAGGTCCGCGGGACGGGAACCTTCGCTCGTCTGCGCGACGGCACGTTTGACTGCAGGTTTCGTGTTCATGCATCCTCCGCGAGCCGCAGCCCCATGAATTGCCAGCGCTGGGCGGGATAAAAGAAATTGCGATAGGTGCGCCGCGAGTGACCATCGGGCGTCACGCAGGATGCGCCGCGCAGGACGTGCTGCGAACACATGAACTTGCCGTTGTATTCGCCGACCGCGCCCACCGGCGCGCGGTAGCCGTGGTAGGGCAGATAGGCGCTCGCCGTCCACTCCCAGACGTCGCCGAACATCTGTACGGGCGTCGAGGCTCCAACAGTTGCGGCGGCCCGTGGCCGCAGCGCTCCCGAGCCCAGCGTACTGCCCTCGACGGCAACGCCGGCGCTGGCATGTTCCCATTCGAATTCCGTCGGCAGCCGTTTGCCGGCGAACCGCGCAAACGCATCCGCTTCATAATAGCTGACGTGACTGACCGGCGCATCGAGTTCGAGCGGCAGCAAACCATTGAGCGTCATCTGATGCCAGCCGCCGTCGACGCGCTCCCAATAGCCCGGAGCCGTCCAGCCGCGCTCCCTGACGGTTGTCCAGCCGTCCGCCAGCCACACCAGCGGATCGCCGTAGGCGCCGCTCTCGATGAACGCCAGATAGTCCCGATTGGTGACGCAGCGCTCGGCCAGCCGGAATGGGTGGATCAGCACGTCATGGCGCGGACCCTCGTTGTCGTAGCTGAAGCCGCTTCCATCGTGGCCCACGCCGTGGATACCCCCTTCGTACGAAATGAAGCGCGTTGCCATGGAGTCCGCCGTCGCAACGCTGCGTAGCGCCGGCTGCTGATAGGCCGGGCGCAGCGGCTGCAGAGCGAACAGACTGAGGACATCCGTCAGCAGCAGCTCTTGATGCTGCTGCTCGTGATTGATGCCGAGTTCGACCAGTTCCATGACGCTGCCCGTAAGCGCTGCCTCGTGTGACATGAGGCGCATCAGCGCCGCATCGACATGCGCGCGGTACTGGCGCACTTCTTCGGCTGTAGGTCGCGTCAACAGTCCGCGCGAGGCCCGCGGATGGCGGTCGCCCTTGGCTTCGTAATAGGAGTTGAAGCAGTATTCGAAGCGCTCCGAAAACACTTCATATCCCGGCAGATGCTCGCGCAGCACGAACGCTTCATAGAACCACGTCGTATGCGCCAGATGCCACTTCGTCGGGCTTGCATCGTCCATCGCCTGAACGACCTGGTCTTCGTCCGACAACGCCATCGCGAGATTGAGCGATAACGTCCGGCTGTCGAACAGGCGTTCTCTCAATCGATCATGCGGATCGGAGCCGCTAACTTCCGAAGTCTTTGCTTCAGGGCCTGGCACGATCAGAAACCTTTTGAAACTGAGCTGGGGGCGGGATCAAAGTCGGCGGCAAATCCGAAATGGCTATGCTGCCTGGCGTCTTGGAACCTCACCCGGGATACGCACGCCACCCGTATCTGGTTCCCGCACAGCAGCAGACCCCCCTCCTCTGCCGGGGAGTCAGTAGCAGTTTGACCTTTCCGGCGGTCCATCGACCCAATTCCAACCGTTTGCAACCACGCATGCGGAAGGAACCGAGCCGATGGACGAACTCAAGAGTCTAAGTCACTCCAAAGGGGACTGCAAATATCACATCGTTTTCATCTCGAAATGCGGACGCAAGACGTTGAAGGAGGATCAGCGTCTGGAGCAGTTGAACCTCTGGCGCTGACCTGCCACCTTCAGGTGGCACAAAATTCACAGGCCGCGTCAGCGACCCCGCAAGCCGCCCCGGGCGGCCCAACCTTAAAGCCCCGCTTTGCCGGGGATATTTACCTCTCCAACTGCCGGCAGGGATCTTGGAAAGCTTTATCGCTCAATCTCTTGACCTTGTCCGGGAGCATATGGCGCTGGCCGGACCGATCGTCTTCGTGCTTGGGTTTGCTGAAAGCATGGTGTTCTTGTCGCTGCTGGTGCCGTCTTCGGCGCTCTTCGTGGCGATCGGGGGAATTCACGCCGCGGCGGGCGGCGACTTTTTGACGGTCTGGCTGGCCGCTTCGGCGGGCGCTGCCATCGGCGATGCCATGACTTTCGCCATCGGAGGCTATTTCAAGCGCGACATCGGCGGCCTCTGGCCGCTGCGGACTCGTCCGCAATGGTACGTGCTGGCGCGCATGTTCGTTAAGCGATATGGGCTCGCCGGCGTCTTCATCAGCAAGTTCGGCGGCATGATCCGCCCGTTCGTTCCGCTGGTTGCCGGGGCCATGGGAATGCGCTGGAGCCGGTTCATGCTGGCCAGTCCAATGTCATGCCTGGCGTGGTCGGGCGTCTTCCTGGCGCCCGGATATGCCTTGACTGCGGCCATGGCTTAGGGCCACAAAGGCGCCTCGAGGGATGCGCCGCTTCTCGCTGCGTAGCGTTCTGTCGCGTCCATAACAGTTCCAATCAAGCCTGGAGACGACCCATGGCCGCCCGCACCGCACGCGCCGCTGAAACCCGCAAGAAGAAGAACGACCGCCGCATCGCGCGTCCCAAACAGTCCCGTATCCAGGGCAACACCGGCGGCGTTCGCTCGAAACTGCGCAAGCAGGCCCTCCTGAAAGCCGGCCGCGCGGAAGCCTGACGGCTGCGCCCGCGCGTTCCACCTCGGTAATCCGAGACGTGACTGCTGCGCGATTGCGATCCGTCGGTTCGCGAGGTCATGCCTAAGCAGGCACACACGGTCAGCGCATGCGCCGACCTTGACCCGGAAGCAAGCGTCGTATGTAGCGATACGATGAAGCCGCCTTCTGAGGCAGGCTCGGTTCAACGCAGTATTCGCGTTGATGCACTTAAATTAAGAAAAATTGATGCCTTTGACTGCACGTCATCTGAACAATTGATTGCTATCTATAAGGACGGTTATGAATGGAGAAGGCAATTGTTCAGCGGTATTGGCGATAGACGCGGTACTCAGTTCGCGCCCATGAGGTCCGAATCAAGACTCGATCCGCTCACCGAAAGAAGGGCCGAACAAGGGCGCCAATTGGCAATTGCGGCAACCCGTGCCGACCACCACCGCAAGGTGAGTGCTGCTGTTGCCGCATTTGTGGACTTCACGAATCAAAGCGGCGTTAATCCGACCACATCGCTGCCTGGCGCTCAAAAAGCCTACTCCGAGTTCTGATCGTAGTTCGGCGATAGCTACCGAAGTGAACAAGCCACGTTCAGGGGCTCAATTGATCGCCAGCGGAATGCGCTCCGCCACCTTGCGTTGCCCGGAGTCTATCCCGGACCGCTTCGCGGCGGATGCCTCAGGAATTCTTGACGGGTTCGCTGTTGGCGCCCTTGGTGAAGGATGGAGTGTCGGGATCGAAATGGTGCCAGGGAGGCGCCGATTTCGCCCAGAAGTGAGCGCCCGGCTTGTAGTTCGACGGATCATCGAGCGTCCCGGCCTTGATCGACACGAAATCCGGGAAGGCGCTGTCTTCGGCAAACAGCGGTGAGCCGCAGGTCGGGCAGAAATGCCGGATGCGAATGGCACCGCTCTCGGCCTCGTTGCGATAAGTCGCCGTCTTGCCTTTCGTGATTTCGAGCGACTTGGCTGCCACCACGAACACGTAGGAGGGTGCGCCGCCGCAGACGTACTGGCAGTCGCGGCAATGGCACGCTGCCGAACCGACGACTTCGCCGTCGACCCTGTAACGGATGGCTCCGCAAAGACACCCGCCTTCTGCTTCGACGTGGGCCACGAGCCTCCTCCGTTCAACTGAATTTGTCGTAGCGAATGCGCCCTGGCGGTAGCTTAGCTTCGCTCAGGAGAACCCGAATTGCACCATCGACCATCGGAGGGGGGCCAGCCACGAAACCGATCGTCCGGTCGTTGAGTTGGCCCGAGATTTCAGCCATCGCCCGCGCCGCCACGGCATGTACGAAACCCTCTTCGAGACGAATCGAAGGGTAGTCGGGATGCGTCGGCGCGCTGGCTGCCTCGTCGGATAGTGCCAGTATGACTTGGAGAGCGCCGCCCGATTTTTCAACCAGTTCCGCCAGTTCTTCGACATAAAAGGCATCGGCAAGCGTCCGCACGCCGAAGTAGAGCCAACCCTTGTTGGCCTTGAAGTGCCCTGCCTGCGCGGCATGGTCGAGGATCGACATGATGCCGGCGATGCCCGACCCGCCGGTGATGCACACGAGGTCGCCATCTTCGCCCGGCCGGAAGGTTGCCTTCCCGAGTGGCCCGAACAGGGAAACTTCGCAACCGTCCGCAGCCTCCTCGAAAAGCCAGTTCGAAAAACCGCCGTTAGGCTTCCGCTTGACGACGAAGCGGATGCGATCGGTTTCGGGGGTGTAATTGACCATCGAGTAGGAGCGCCCGCCTTCTACCACCGGCGAGGTCATCACCATGAACTGGCCGGCGGCGAAATTCGTCGCGCTATCGAGGGCGATTTCAAAGTCGACGACGTCGCTGGTGAGTTTCTTCAGGTCCTCGATGCGACCGCTGAACCGGCGCGGCGCGGCGACCGCGTCACCGGCGGCGACATCTGCGGGAATGCGCAGCAGGCAGTCGCCCTTGGCGTGGCTCTGGCACATCAGCACATCGCCCTTGCCGCGGTTCAGGCGGCTCGCTCCAGGCGCCTCCGGCCAGGCCATCTCGACATCGCCGCTCATCACGCGCGCCCGACATGTACCGCAAGTCCCCGTGGCGCATTCATAGGGCAGCGTGAGCCCGGCGCCGAGCCCGGCGAACAACAGGGTTTCCGTCCCCTCATCGTTCTCGAATTTGAATTCGCCGGTTTTCGTCTGCACCGTAATGGTCATGGGCGGAAAATCCCGTCTTCGGTCAGCAGTTGAAGAAGGAATCGTCGTCCATGTCGTCTTCGTCGTCGAATTCGTAGAGCAGCTCCTGCTCGACGAAGGCCATCAGATCGTCGCCCTCGATCTTGGTCTCGTAGGTCTTGAGCGGCTTTTCCGTTTCGCCCTGCATTTCGAGCGTCTTGAGGTCCCAGGCCCAGAGGTGTTTCGTGCAGGTCATGACGCACCCGGCGATCACGCCCGACTCTTCGAGTGGCTCCTCCATGTGCGGACATACTGGCGGCAGAGCACGAAACCCGCCCTTGTAATGGGCCACCAGGATCGGCACGCCGCCCGCCGCCCAGATCTTTTTCAGGCTATTCTCGGGCACTTCGGAAGTCTTGCAGACTTTGATCCAGCTCATCGTGGGGTTCGACACTCATGATTTGTGTTGGAGTTCAGTCGCGGAGTTCCGTTTGGAACCGCGGCGGCAGGTGACACATACGCTCGGCCGGTGCCGGGACTGGCTATACTAGTGTTCCGGTTCCGACATTTGCCCCCCGGGTTTCAAACGTCAGATACGCTATACTAGGCTGTTTAGCCCGCGCTTTTCTACCGGTTAGAGTGGCCAGTGCGAGCCTTTGTCGAGACGGCGGTTGTCGAGCTTCACTTCGCGGTCCACGAACTTTGCCGCGCCGTCTTCGATGGCGAAAGTATCGACATACCGTCCAGCGAGAAACAAGCGCGTTTCGCCCGACTCGATGTGCGAATTGTTGCCATCGAGCATGTTCTGATAGAACACTACCGATGACACCGCCTGGGCCGATTTGCCGTCTTCGGATACGTCGATCGTGTAGACTGAAGTGTGCCGGTGAAGCGGCGAGTGGTCGGTATTGTGCTTCGGCAACATCCGCACCAGACTGTCCATCTCCTTGCGCGAACCCTGCAGGTAGATCATGTCTTTGTTGATCTCGGGGCTGAAGGACGTGATCTTATAATGGAAATTGGGCGCACAAAGCTCCAACCAATCCTGCCAGCGCTGATCGTCAAGGGCGAGCGCGGCCCGGTAAATGGTATCCCGTACGGCCGCCGTTTGGTCATGGCCATTTGATTGCATTTTGATCTTCCTTCCTGCGGCGCATCAGACTCTTTTTGGAGATTGCGCATAGTTGCACGCCTCGCCACGGGGCAAGCCTTGGCAAAATAGAAATTCGAAAACGGCGGAGCGTATGGTTTGCACCTCCCGCTTCCGCCATCTTCTTTTTTCGGCGACTTATTCCGCGGCGACCGCGGTCGCCGTATAGGGCTTGTCGGGTTCGCTCGGCAGGCGGTTCATCCACTGGCCCCAGGTTCCATAGTAGTGACGCATCCCGATTTCGTCGTGGATCGTCTCGTTTTCGTGGCGGCCATGAAGAATGTGGCGCGGCTCCGTACCCGGACCCATCGTGGCGCCTTGCCCGGCGACACCGATCAGGTCTTCATGCAGGTTGCGCCCGAAGGGTCCCCAGATCGAGTTGTGGTGGTTGATCCGGGTCATGCGCTCTTCCGGCGTGTCTCTCTTGAGACCAAGGCCGCGGAATTCGATCATGACTTTGTTGGGTCCAAGCGGGGTCACGATATCGCAACGCAGAGCGGATCCGCGCAGGTTGAAATTGAACCCCGGGAAAAGGTCGACCATGTACCACTGGTTTGGCGGCAAGTGCGGGAACGACAGCTCCGCACGGCTCTCGAAGCCTTCGTAGTTCTCATAGTTGACCTCGAACGTACCCACGACAACGTGGCCGTTATCGTAAGCGAAGTTCTTGCGCGCGAAGTAGGCGTCGTTAAAGCCCGTGATGCGGTTATGGTAGTGCATGAAGTCGTGATAGAATTCACTATTCGTGTCGTGCCACAGCTTGTAGTTCGTATCGACGATGGCCTTGTGGTAGTGGAACACTTCCAGCGGTTCGGCATTGAGCGATTCACGCAGGCATTCAAAAGGCTCGCCACACCATTCTTCTACGGTCTGAGCAGGGTTGTCATCGAGGTTAACCCAGACGAAGCCACCGAACTTCACTTCGCAGCGCAGACGGCGCAGGCCGACGTTTTCCTTGCACAACCGGTCCTGGTAGCCTTCTTTCTCACGGGCGACGTAGACGCAGTTGCCCTTCATGTCGAATTGCCAGGCATGGAACATGCATGTAATGCGCTTGGGATTGCCCGACGGCTGGCCTTCCAAGAAGCTGCCTGACGGACGGCGCTCGATCAGCATGCCGCGGTGCGGACACACGTTGAGGAAGGCGCGGACTTCGTTATCGGGGCCACGGCAAATTACGATCGGTTCGCGGGCTATGGTGGTGGTGCGGAAGTCATAGGGCTTCGGCAGCTCGGATTCGTGACAGACCGGCACCCAGACGTGCTTGAAAATCTTCTCGTTTTCTTCTTCGAAGATTTCCTGCTCGGAATAGATGCGGCTGTCGACCCACTCGCCCGTCTCGAGCGGTGGATTTGCACTCCACTGGGTATGATTGCGTGCAGGCATGTGTTCTCTTCCTCCTCGATCGATCCGCCCTGTCATCGCAGGAGCGTTCGTGTGATGATCGGCAGGCGCTGCAACCCGAACGGTTCAGCAAGGCCCCAGCAGTCGCCGACGCGAGTTGACGCTGAATCATCGGATTCCAGCACCAAACTTCAACTGAGTGTACTATGACGCTGCTGCCCTTCCAGGCACAATCAAATTTCCCTATTACCGGATCGAAGAAGCGTATCGCAAGTTTATTGCGGTGCAACAACACCAGAAAACATGTGAAATACCTGACGCAGGGGGTAAGTTTTTCATAGGCTCTAGAAATCGATCCATCAATACGAACGATTTTACAGGACAAGCCTGAATGTCGTGCCATGGTGTCGCAGTCTGCGAGCGTTTGAAGGTTCCGAAGTTCGATCTCAATCGAGCGCGCCGAAATCGCGTCCGTTCGTCATCAATCGGAAGTCGACGTTCCAACGCTGCCGCAAGACTGCCGTTTCGGTGTGGCTGATTGTTATTGTTGGGCTCATGCTTCGGGGGTTTGCCGCCACCGGTCAACAAAGGAGGATGCAGGCACCGAAATTCGCGATCAAGCAGGTGGAAAATCTGCAGATAAATAAAGGAAACGGACACTGAGCAGACCAGGCCGATGTCGCCCTGGTTCATGAATTCAGCGCCTTGGGAGGAACCGAATGCTATCTCAATTGAAGGTCCTTGGATCGGCCACGCTATTGGCGGCCGTCTCGATCTTTTCACCGACTGCCGTCTCTGCATTGGACTTCGGCAAGCCTGGCGAAAAAGTCAGTCTCGTCATCGGTTATCAGCCTTACTACACCGAATCCTGGTCTGGCGTTGTCAACAACGGCAAGGGCTTTTGGAAGAAGCACCTTCCTGAAGGTTCGACGGCCGAGTTCCAGGTTGGCCTGCAGGGCTCCGTTATCGTCAACGCCATGACCGGCGAGAAGCAGCACATCGGTTACATGGGCGACATGCCCGCAATTGCTGCGACGTTCCGCAACCTGCCGGATCGAGGCGGTACGGATATCCGCATCGTCGCTGTGCTCGGGACGTCTCAGCAGCAGTGCAACGTCTTCCTGGTGCGCAACGATGCACCGCAGTTTGCCGACGGCAAGGAAGCCGTGAAATGGATGGACGGCAAGATTACGTCCGCTCCACATGGCGCCTGCACCGATCGCTTCGCGCAAGAATCTTTCCTGCAGGCCGGCATCAAACCGTCCAGCTACCTCAACCAGAATATCGAGGTGATCACCACCAACTTCCGCGCCGGCAAGCTTGATGCCGCTGCCATCTGGGAACCGACCGCCACGAAGATCGAGAAGGCAGGCATTGCCCGCCGTGCTGCTTCGGGCATCGATTTCGGGATTTCTGACGGCGCAATCCTGGTCATGCTGAACGATCTCATTCAGCAGCGCCCCGACGTTGTCAAAGGCTGGCTGAACGGCGAACTCGACGCGCAGCTTTTCATGGCGGACATGAACAACGCCGACGAGGTAGCCGCGATGGCCGAAGCCCAGACCGAGCAGATCGACAAGGAAGTGCTCCACGCTGCCCTCTACAAGGGAATTCCCGGCTCGGTGAAGATCAATATGGACTTTGCCGTCACCGATAGTGCCAGGAAGCTGATCAACGATGCCACGGCCTTCCTTTTCAGCTTGCCGAAGAAGCCGGCTGCCGCGGAACGCGTCCGTGACGAAGCCATCATGGGGCAGTTCGCCGACGAAGTCCTGAAAGAGCGCGGTCTGACAGCTCCAGTGGGTGTAATCAAAGCGCCCTAACAGCTAGCGCACGAGAAACAGCCGCCGGGCTTCTCACTCAACGAGATAGCGGAAGTCCGGCGGCGCCGACCGGTGCACGACCGATGGGCCCATTGAACCTTGTATCGGGCCGAATTTTTCGACGTTCGTGGACGCAGCTACAGCGAGCGTCCTGATCGTAGGACTTGAACAAACTCCGTGGAAATCTCACGGTTGTTCCGCGGGCTGGCCGGCCGTGGAACAAGAAAATCGACACTTGCCGATCCGGCGTGATCCAGAGAGCCTTGCGAGACAATATGAGCCAGACAGCTGCAACGACGGCAATT